>NZ_PSTL01000001.1:0-480683 GCF_002930845.1 Rathayibacter sp. AY1A7
TCTCGTCGCAGAAGACGCGCAGCCGCACCTCGGCCGAGGATTCGGCCTCCAGGCGGCTCCGCATCCGCTCGCGGAAGCGCTCCTCGACCCGGGCCATCGCGCCGGCCAGCAGCGCCTGCTTCGTCGGGAAGTGGTGCTGGACGGCCCCCACCGAGACGCCGGCCTCGGCCGCGACGGTGCGGATGCTGAGGTGCTCCGCCCCGCGGGTCGAGAGGACGGCGACGACCGCCGAGAGGATGTCGCTCCTGCTCTCGCGCCGATCCGGCATGGCGTCCCTCTCGTTCGACTGCTCGAGCAGGCTACGCTCTCGGACATGACCAATACGACCGTATTGCCGCCCCGTGCCGAAGCCGGCCGCCGCATCGCGACCCTGGACGTCGTCCGCGGTGTCGCGATCATCGGGACCCTCGGCACGAACATCTGGATCTTCTCCCACCCCTGGGGGATGCTCGGACTGCTCTCCGTTCCGGTGACGCCCGAGACCTCCTCCTCCGCCGGGACTGCGCAGCTCCTGCTGATGGCGCTGGCGCAGGGCAAGTTCCTCGCCCTCCTCTCCCTCGCCTTCGGGGTGGGCCTCGCGATCCAGCACGCCTCCGCGGTCCGGCGCGGGACGCGCTGGCCGGGCCGCTACCTCTGGCGCGCGACGCTCCTCCTCCTGGACGGCGCGGTCAACTACGTGCTGATCGCGGAGTTCGACGTCCTCATGGGATACGCCGTCACCGGAGCGGTCGTCGCCTGGCTGCTGCTCACCCGGCCGACGACGCAGCGCCGCGTGATCCTCGTCTGCGGCGCTCTGCACGTCGTCCTGATCTCGGCGCTCGTGGCGCTCGTGGCGGCGAGCCCGGACGGTGCCGGGCAGGGGCCGGCCGGCCGGAGCCCCTACGCGGACGCGTCGTTCCTCGGCCTCGCCCTCTTCCGGCTGCAGAACGCGGGCGTCTTCCGTGCGGAGCCGGTGCTCATCGGGCTCCTCAGCCTCGCGATGTTCCTCCTCGGCGCGCGCCTCCATCGGGCGGGGGTCCTCGCCGCCGAGGGCGCGTCACTCCGCCGCCGCCTGATGGTCCTCGGCGCCCTCGCCCTCCCCGTCGACCTCGCGCTGGGCATCGGGGGGAGCGCCGCCGGTCTGCTCGCCGAGCGCTACCTCGTCGCGCCCCTGGTCGGGCTCGGCCTGCTCGCGGCCCTCGCCGAGGCCTGCCTCCGCCGGGGCGCCGAGGGCTGGGCGGCACGACGGGCGCGGGAGGTCGGCCGGGTCGCCCTGAGCGCCTACCTCCTGCAGAACCTGCTCGGCGGCGCCCTCTTCTACGGCTGGGGACTCGGGCTGGCGGTGACCGCCGCGCAGTGGCGCGTCCCGGCGACCGTCGGAGCGTTCCTGCTCATCGCGGCGGTCGTCGTGCTCGCGGCGCACCTGTGGCTGCGCCGGTTCGAGCTCGGTCCGGTGGAGTGGCTCTGGAAGCGGGGCGAGCGGATCGGTGTCCGCGCGCCCCGCTGACCGGAGGGGGACCTACGCGAGGAGCTCCGCGACGCCGGTGCGCAGGGCGGCGAGGCGGGACGAGACGGCCGACCGGCGGGCGTCGGCGTCGGAGTCGTGCGACCAGGCGTCGAGGTAGAGCTTGACCTTCGGCTCCGTGCCGCTCGGGCGCGCGATGAGACGGGCACCGTCCAGGGAGAAGCGGAGCGCGTCGGTCGGGGGCAGCGCGCCGCCCTCGGCGAGCAGGTCCTCGCTCCGCTCGACGGCGAGCCCGCCGATCGCGGTCGGAGGCGTCGCGCGCAGTCCGGCCATGATCCGGCCGATCTCGGAGAGGTCGGTGACGCGGAGCGAGATCTGCTCCGATCCGAAGAGCCCGAACCGCTCGGCGAACGACTCCAGCTCGTCGTCGATCGTGCGCTCCTCGGCGGCGAGCGCGCTCGCGAGGGAGAGGAAGGCGAGCGCGGCCGAGACGCCGTCCTTGTCGCGGACCGTCCCGGGGTTCACCAGGTAGCCGAGTGCCTCCTCGTAGCCGAAGACGAGGTCGGGGACGCGCGAGATCCACTTGAAGCCCGTGAGCGTCTCGGCGAAGTCGAGGCCGTAGTCGGCCGCCACGGCACCGAGGGCGGGGGAGGACACGATCGAGCAGGCGAGCGCTCCTCCGGTGCGGCCCTCGCGGCGGACCTGCTCGGCGGCGCGCCAGCCGAGCAGCGCTCCGACCTCGTTGCCGGTGAGGCGCCGGAAGCCCTCCGGGGCGGAGGCGTCGGGCACGGCGGCGGCGAAGCGGTCGGCGTCTGGGTCGTTGGCCACGATCAGCTGCGCGCGACCGGAGCGCGCGGTCGAGAAGGCGAGGTCGAGGGCGCCCGCCTCCTCCGGGTTGGGGAACGCGACCGTGGGGAACGCCGCGTCGGGCTCGATCTGCTCGACCACGACGGCCGGCTCGTCGAATCCCGCCGCGGAGAGCACCCGGTGCGCCGTCTCCCAGCCGACCCCGTGCATCGCCGTGTAGACGATGCGCAGCGGAGCGGACTGGCGGCCGACGGCTGCCGTCGCCTCGATGTAGGCGGCGACCACGGACTCGTCCGCGAGCCGGTACTCGCCGCGCGGCAGCTCCGGAACGCGCCGGTCCCGCGCGACCGCGAGGATCCGCTCGGCGATCTCGGAGTCGACCGGCGGCACGATCTGCGAGCCCTCGTCGGCGCCGCCGAGGTACACCTTGTAGCCGTTGTCCTGCGGCGGGTTGTGGCTCGCCGTGACCATCACTCCGGCGTCGGCGCCGAGGTGGCGCACGGCGAAGGCCAGCACGGGGGTGGGCAGGAGCCGGGGCAGCAGCACCGCGTCCACGCCGGCGCCCGCCATCAGCGCGGCGGAGTCCTCGGCGAAGACGCGCGAGTTCTTCCGGCCGTCGTAGCCGATCACGACCACGGGCCGCTGGACGCCCTGCGCCAGCAGGAAGTCGGCCAGGCCCACGGCGGCCTGCGAGACCAGCACGCGGTTCATCCGGTTGGATCCCGCCGCGATGGCGCCGCGCAGGCCCGCGGTGCCGAACGCCAGGCGGGCGCCGAAGCGGTCCTCGAGCTCGGCGCGGGCGGAGGCGTCCCCCGAGTCGGAGGCGGTTAGCAGGCCGACCAGCTCCTCCCGCGTCTCCGGGTCGGGGTCCTGGGCGAGCCAGGCCTCGGCGAGCTCCCGGACGTCGGCGCTCACAGGGCGCCCGTGATCCCGGCGAGCAGGCGGGCGAGGTCGTCCTCGGCGTCGCGGCCGGCCTCGAGCACCTCCTCGTGGCTGAGGGGGGTCTTCTGGATGCCGGCGGCGAGGTTCGTGATGAGCGACATGCCCAGCACCTCCATGCCCGCCTCGCGCGCGGCGATGGCCTCGAGGGCGGTCGACATGCCGACGATGTGGCCGCCGATGATCCTCGCCATCTGCACCTCGGCCGGGCTCTCGTAGTGCGGCCCGCGGAACTGCACGTACACGCCCTCGTCCAGCTCAGGACGCGTCCCCCGGGCGAGGTCGCGCAGGCGCGAGGAGTAGAGGTCGGTGAGGTCGACGAACGTCGCGCCCTCGAGCGGCGAGTCGGCGGTGAGGTTGATGTGGTCGCTGATCAGCACGGGGGTCCCGGGCGTCCAGTGCTCCTTGATGCCGCCCGCGCCGTTGGTGAGGATCATCACCGTCGCGCCCGTCGCGGCGGCGGCGCGGACGCTGTGCGCGACGCGGCGCACGCCGTAGCCCTCGTAGTAGTGGGTGCGGGCGCCGATGATCAGCGCGCGCCTGCCGGTGGGGAGCAGGACGGAGCGCAGGGTGCCGCCGTGCCCGTGCACGGCCGGCTTGGAGAAGCCGAGGATCTCGGTGGCCTCCACCGTCGCGGTCGTCTCGCCGATCGCGTCGGCGGCCTTGCCCCAGCCGCTGCCGAGGGTGAGGGCGATGTCGTGCTTCTCGACCCCTGTCGCCTCGGCGATCTGAGCGGCCGCGCGGGCCGCGATCTCGAAGGGATCGGCGTCGGGGGCCTCGAGGGGGTGCAGGGTCTGGTCGGACATCCTCCCACCCTACCGACGGGCTGCGCGGCGGCGGAGGGCGACTCCCGCGGCCGATCCGACACCCCGCGATTGGGCGAACACTCAGTGAGAGAGGACAATGGGAAGCATGGCTTACGAGTTCGAGCGCGCGCAGAGGATCGCTGTACTCGGAGGGGGGCCGGGCGGCTACGAAGCCGCCATCGCGGGAGCGCAGCTCGGCGCTGAGGTCACCCTGGTCGAGCGGGTCGGAGTGGGCGGCTCGGCCGTCATCACCGACGTCGTCCCGTCGAAGTCGCTCATCGCGACGGCGGAGGCCACCAACGCCATCGGCGAGGCCGCCGACCTGGGCGTGCAGTTCTTCACCCGCTCGGAGCAGAACAAGCCGGTGCGCCCGGACGTGGCGGTCAACCTGGCGACGGTGAACAAGCGCCTGCTCGGGCTCGCGCGCCAGCAGTCCGAGGACATGCGCGCGAACCTGGTGCACCACGGCGTGCGCATCGTCCAGGGGGACGGGCGCCTGGACGGCTCGAACGCCTTGATCGTCTCCACGGCGGCCGGCGGCGAGGGCATGGACTTCGACCGCATCGAGGCGGACACGATCGTGGTCTCGGTGGGCGCCAGCCCCCGTGTGCTCCCGACCGCGGCTCCCGACGGCGAGCGCATCCTCAGCTGGACCCAGCTCTACAACCTCAAGTCCGTCCCCGAGCACCTGATCGTGGTGGGCTCCGGCGTGACCGGCGCGGAGTTCGCCTCCGCCTACCGTGCGCTCGGCGCCCGCGTGACCCTCATCTCCTCCCGCGACCAGGTGCTGCCCGGCGAGGACGCCGACGCGGCCGCCGTGATCGAGAACGTCTTCAAGCGCAACGGCATGGTCGTGCTCTCGAAGTCGCGCGCCGACCGCGTCGAGCGGACCGAGAAGGGCGTGCAGGCCGTGCTCTCGGACGGACGTGTCGTCGAGGGCTCGCACTGCCTGATGGCCGTCGGCTCCGTGCCGAACACGGCGGGCATCGGCCTCGAGGACGCGGGGGTGCAGCTGACGGAGTCGGGGCACATCCGCGTCAACCGCGTCGCCCGCACCAGCGTCCCCTCGATCTACGCGGCCGGGGACTGCACCACGTTCCTCCCGCTCGCCTCCGTCGCCGCCATGCAGGGCCGCACCGGCGTGTTCCACGCCATGGGCGACGCCGTGAACCCGACCGAGGTGCGCAACGTCGCGGCGAACATCTTCACGCAGCCCGAGATCGCGACCGTCGGGTGGAGCCAGCGCGAGATCGAGGAGGGCATCGCGCAGGGCGAGATCTACAAGCTCCCGCTCGCCGCGAACCCGCGGGCAAAGATGATGGGCATCCGCGACGGCTTCGTCAAGCTGTTCGCGCGCACCGGCTCCGGCACCGTCATCGGAGGCGTCATCGTCGCTCCGAAGGCGAGCGAGCTGATCTTCCCGCTCGCCCTCGCCGTGGAGCACCGCCTGACCGTCGACCAGGTCGCGCGGGCTTTCACCGTCTACCCGAGCCTCACCGGCTCGATCTCGGACGCCGCGCGCGCCATGCACATCGTCACCTGACGCGCCCCTCCGCCGGGCCGCGCAGGGTGCGGTCCTTCATCGGCAGAGCGCGCGACCGGGTATTGCGTGCGAAGCGATTGTCGGCAGCGCGATGCGACCCGCTCGGCGGTACCCCTCACGTCGAGGAGCCGACCGCGCCGGGCCGCGCGGGGAGCGGCTTTTCATCGGCAGAGCGCGCGACCGGGAATCGCGTGCGAAGCGATTCACGGCAGCGCGACACGACCCGCTCTGCGGTATCCCTCACGTCGAGGAGCCGACCGCGCCGGGCCGCGCGGGGAGCGGCCCGGAACAACCTCAGACGATCTGGAGGAGCACGTGTCCCGCGGGGACGGTCGCTCCGGCCGTCGCGTCGAGGCCCTTCACGACGCCGTCCTTGTGGGCGGTGAGCGGCTGCTCCATCTTCATCGCCTCGAGGACGACGACCAGGTCGCCGGTGACGACCGTGTCGCCCTCGGCGACGGCGACCTTGACGATGGTGGCCTGCATGGGCGAGGCGACGGAGTCGCCCGTGACGGTGCTGACGGAGGAGGAGCCGCGGCGCTTCGGGGAGGCGGCAGCGGCCCCGCGGGCGGGTCCCGAGCCGACCAGGTCGCCGGGGAGAGTGACCTCGACGCGGCGCCCGTCGACCTCGACGACCACGTTCCGGCGGGCCGCCGGCTCGTCGGTCGCTCCGGGCTCGCCGCTCCAGGCCGGGATCGTGTTCTCGAACTCGGTCTCGATCCAGCGGGTGTAGATCGTGAAGGGCGCGCCGCCCTCGGGGGCGAAGGCCGGGTCCTCGACGATCGCGCGGTGGAAGGGGAGGACGGTCGGCAGTCCGGTGACCTCGAACTCGGCGAGGGCGCGGCGCGAGCGCTCCAGCGCCTGCTCGCGGCTGTCGCCGGTGACGATCAGCTTCGCGAGGAGCGAGTCGAAGGAGCCGGAGATCACGTCGCCGGCGACGACGCCGGAGTCGACGCGGACGCCGGGTCCGCCGGGGGCCTTGAAGACGTGCACCGGGCCCGGAGCGGGGAGGAAGCCGCGGCCCGCGTCCTCGCCGTTGATGCGGAACTCGAAGGAGTGGCCGCGGGGCTCCGGGTCGTCGTAGTCGAGCACGCCGCCCTCGGCGAGGCGGAACTGCTCGCGCACGAGGTCGATGCCGGTGATCTCCTCCGACACGGGGTGCTCGACCTGGAGGCGGGTGTTCACCTCGAGGAAGGACACCGTGCCGTCCTTGCCGATCAGGAACTCGCAGGTCCCGGCGCCGAGGTAGCCGACCTCCTGCAGGATCGCCTTCGAGGCGCGGTAGAGCTCGGTGTTCTGCGCGTCCGTCAGGAACGGCGCGGGCGCCTCCTCGACGAGCTTCTGGTGGCGGCGCTGGAGGGAGCAGTCGCGGGTGGAGACCACGACGACGTTGCCGTGCGCGTCGGCCAGGCACTGGGTCTCGACGTGGCGCGGCTGGTCGAGGTACTTCTCGACGAAGCACTCGCCGCGGCCGAAGGCGGCGACGGCCTCGCGCGTGGCGGAGGCGAACAGCTCCTCGACCTCGTCGCGCTCGCGGGCGACCTTGAGGCCGCGACCGCCGCCGCCGAAGGCCGCCTTGATCGCGACGGGGAGGCCGTACTGGTCCACGAACTCGAGCACCTCGGCGGCGCCGGAGACGGGGTTGAGGGTTCCCGGGGCGAGCGGCGCGCCGACCTTCTCGGCGACGTGGCGGGCCGAGACCTTGTCGCCGAGGCGCTCGATGGCCTCGGGGCCGGGGCCGATCCAGATCAGGCCGGCGTCGATGACGGCGCGGGCGAAGTCGGCGTTCTCGGCGAGGAAGCCGTAGCCGGGGTGCACGGCGTCGGCACCGGAGCGGCGCGCCACCGAGAGCAGCTTGTCGATGACGAGGTAGGTCTCGGCGCTGGTCGTCCCGCCGAGGGCGTAGGCCTCGTCGGCGAGGCGGCTGTGCACGGCGTCGCGGTCCTGGTCGGCGTAGACGGCCACGGAGGCGATCCCGCTGTCGCGGGCGGCGCGGATGACTCGGACGGCGATCTCGCCCCGGTTGGCGACGAGCACCTTCGTAATCTTCGGCATGGTCCCCAACCCTAGGGGGCGGCTCCGCCCGGCCCGGCGCGGCTCACCACAAAGAAGCGGAGGGCCTTCGTCGGTTCCTCACAAGGGCGGGACGGGCCTCAGCGGTTCCAGAGCGCGGTCCAGTCGACGCCGAGGCTCCGCACCAGAGTGCGGAGGGTCGGCACCGACATCCCGATCACCGTCGAGGGGTCGCCCTCGATCGCCGTGATGAAGCCGGCGCCGCGGCCGTCGATGGTGAAGGCTCCGGCCACCTCGAGGGGCTCGCCGGTGGCGACGTAGGCGTCGATCTCGGCGTCGTCGATGTCGTCGGCGAACGTGACGGCGGCGGAGGTGACCGCTCCGGCCTCGGCGACGATCCTCCCGCCGCGGTGGTCGACGAGCCAGTGGCCGGAGTGGAGGCGGCCGGTGCGTCCGCGCTGGGCGCGCCAGCGCTCCCGGGCCCGCTCGGGCTCGTGCGGCTTGCCGTGGACGACGCCGTCGAGGACGAACGCGGAGTCGCCGCCGAGCACCAGACCGTCGATGTCCGGGCGCAGGACGGCGTGCGCCTTGGCGCGGGCGAGCAGCGAGACGGTGGCGTCCGCGTCCAGCGCCGCGCCCCGCTCCTGCTCGGCCCGGGCGACGGCCGCGGGCTCGTCCACCTCGGAGGGGACGACGACGGGCTCGATCCCGGAGGCCCGCAGCAGCGCGAGGCGCGCGGGGGAGGTGGAGGCGAGGTAGAGGCGCACGAGGGCTCCCTGCGGCCGGGCCCACGCTGTGGGATGCTCGACGGATGGCACAGACCCCGTCCCGAGCATCCGCCCGCCCCGACGGGGCCGACGACGCACTCGGGACCGAGATCGAGCTCGACATTAGCAACGTCGCCCACGGCGGCGTGTTCGTCGCCCGGCACGAGGGCCGCGTCGTCTTCGTCCCGGACGTCCTCCCCGGCGAGCGCGTGCGGGCGCGGATCAGCGAGGTCCGGCACGACAGCTTCTGGCGTGCCGAGGCGCTCGAGGTGCTCGAGGCGTCCGAGCACCGGGTGGAGCACGTCTGGCCCGAGGCCGCCCTCGACCGCCGCCCGGAGGAGCGCGTCGGCGGCGCCGAGCTCGGCCACGCCGACCTGGCCTACCAGCGCGAGCTGAAGCGCCTCGTGCTCGTCGACTCCTTCTCCCGCTTCGCCCGTCGCGAGATCGAGGTGGAGGTCGCGCCGATCGGCGGGGACGACGCGTCCGGCGGCCTCGGCTGGCGCACGCGGAACCGCCTCCACGTCGACGACGACGGACGGGTCGGCCCCTACGCGGCACGCAGCCACCACGTCGTCACCGTGGAGTCGCTGCCCCTCGCGACCGCCGACTCCTCCCTGGCCGCACCGCTCGGCGAGCGCCTCGCTCCCGGCTCGGTGGTCGACCTCGTCGACGCGGCCGGGTCCGAGGGAGCCGCGGTGCTCGTGCACGACCCCTCCGACAAGCGCGCCCGCCGCGACCGCACGGTGGTGAGCGAGTTCGTCGCCGACCGCACCTTCTGGGTCGACCGCACCGGCTTCTGGCAGGTGCACCGCGGAGCCGCCGCGGCGCTCTTCGAGGCCGTGCAGGCCGCCGTCGACGCGGATGCGGCGGACCCGTCGGCCGCCAACCACGACCTCTACGGCGGGGTGGGCCTGCTCGCCGCGGCGCTGGCCGACCGCCTCGGCGCCGGAGTGCGCGTGACCAGCGTCGAGAGCGACTCCCGCGCCACCGAGCACGCGCTCGAGAACCTGGCCGACCAGGTCGGCGCCCGCGCGGTGACCGCCCGCGTCGACCGCTACCTCCGCGAGGTCGTCGCCCAGGCCGATGCGCGCGAGCGGGCGCGGTGGCGCGCGGCGACCGTGGTCCTCGACCCGCCGCGCTCGGGCGCCGGCCGAGCGGTCACCGACGCTCTGGCGGAGCTGCGGCCGGCGCAGCTCGTCTACGTCGCCTGCGACCCGGTCGCGCTCGCCCGCGACGTGGGCGCCCTGACCGGGGCCGGCTACGAGCTGGAGCGCCTCGAGGGCTTCGACCTCTTCCCGCACACCTCCCACGTGGAGGCCGTTGCGCGACTGGTCCGCCGAGAGGACTGACCGCGGGCCCGCGCCTGCGTACCATGGGCGGGATGGAGCCCCACGTCGACGCAGCCGAGGCCCCGCGCGTGCGCGTGGCGATCGTGGACGACCACGAGTCGGTGCGCCTGGGCGTGGCCGCCGCCGTCGAGAGCGCGGGGATGCAGGTGGTCGCCGCCGCCGAGACCGTCCAGGCCCTCGAGAGCACGATCGGCGGCGCCGAGATCGAGGTGCTCGTCCTCGACCTGTCCCTGAACGACGGCTCGAGCATCACCAGCAACGTCAAGTGGGGGCAGGTGCGCGGCTCCGCCGTCCTCGTCCACAGCATCGCCGACCGCGTCGTGGCCGTGCGGGAGGCGCTCGCCGCGGGAGCGGCCGGCGTCATCCCGAAGTCCTCGCCCATGTCGACGGTCGTCGCCGCGATCCGCACGGTCGCCCGCGGCGAGGTCCTCAACAATCTGGAGTGGGCCTCGGCCATCGACGCCGACGACGACTTCGCGCGGGCCGTGCTCGGTCGTCGCGAGCGCGACGTCCTGCACCTCTACGCCTCGGGGCTGCCGCTGAAGCTGGTGGCCGAGCGGCTGCAGATCTCGGTGTCGACGGCGAAGGAGTACCTCGACCGGATCCGCGACAAGTACGTCGAGATCGGCCGTCCCGCCCCGACGAAGGTCGATCTGCTGAGGCGCGCGGTGGAGGACGGCATCCTGCCGGGCATCGACCCGGACGACGGCGATGGCGGGCGCTGAGGCGCCGATCGCCCGCCGCAACACCGGGCGCGAGCGGATCGACCGGATCATCAGCACGGTCGTGTCGTTCTTCGGCTTCGGCTTCGGTGTGCAGACCGTCCCGCCGATCCTCGCCCAGCTGCCCCTGCTGCGCCCCGAGGTGGCCTGGCCGGTGCTGGTGCTGGTCTTCGGATCGCTCACCGCCGCCGTGGTCACCGCCGTGCTGCGGCGGGGCACGCGGATCACGGCCTTCCTGGTCGCGGTCGGCGTCCTCGTCGCCCTCCTGACCTGGCCGGCCGCCGTCGCCACCGGGGGCGCGGACCGCGAGACCCCGTGGATCTGGTATCTGCTGACCATCGGCACCGCCTTCTGCACGATCGCGGCTCCCCTCCGGATCGCGATCGCGTACGTGTCGGTGACGACCGTGCTGTTCGGGCTGCTGCGCGTCCTCCCCTCCGGCGGCGGGGCGGAGCCGACCCGCGCGATCCTCGACGCCGCCTACGTGGGCATCGTCGGCTTCGTGATGCTGGTGCTGATCACCGTGCTCCGGCAGTCGGCCGACCAGATCGATCGCGCGCAGACGACGGCCATGGAGCAGTACGAGGCGGCGATGCGCCAGCACGCCGGCGAGGTGGAGCGGGTCGAGGTCGACGCCCTGGTGCACGACAACGTGCTCGCGACGCTGCTCTCCGCCGCCTCCGCCGAGTCGCCGGCCGAGCGTGCGCTGGTCTCCTCGATGGCGCAGCGCACCCTCGCCGTGCTGCTGCCCGACCACGAGCCGGAGCCGCCCGAGGGGCTGGTCCCGCTCGAGCTCCTGCAACGCCAGCTCGCCCACGCGGCGTCCACCTTCGGGACCGAGATCGCAGTCGCGACGGCCGACGGAGTGGATCCGCGCGCGACGACGCTGCCGCGCCCGGTGGCCGAGGCGCTGCTCGGCGCGGTCTGGCAGGCGCTCGCCAACAGCGTTCAGCACGCGGGTCCGAGCGGCAGCGTCCACCGCGCCGTGCACGGGCTGCTGGGCGACGGCGCGGTGGAGGTCGTGGTGGAGGACGACGGCCGCGGCTTCCGGCTCGCCGACGTCCCGCGCGAGCGGCTGGGCATCCGGCTCTCCATCCTCGAGCGGGTGCACAACGCGCGGGGATCGGCGCGGGTCGACTCGACTCCGGGCGAGGGCACCCGTGTCGTCCTCTCCTGGCGGGCGGACGCGGGAGGAGGGCCGTGATCGCCTACCCGCGCCCCCTGCTCCAGGCGCTCGGCGCCGGCTTCTCGCTGTACCACGTGGTGCTCGCCTTCTTCTCCTTCCGCATCTCCCCGGCCACGCCGGCCGACCTCGTCGCGGTCGCGCTGTACGTCGCGGCGACCGTCGTCGCCCTCTGGCCGGGAGCGACGACCCGGCTCGCCCTGCCCGTCGCGGTCGGGATGACCGCGGTCGCCGTCGCTCTGCCGCTGCTGGTCGCGCCCTCGCTCGATCCGGGTGCCTCCAACGGCTACTCCACCTGGTACATCGCCGCGGTCGGCACCCTCATGACGATCGTGTGCGCCCGCCGGCGCGCGGCCTGCGCCTGGGTCGGCGTCGGCTTCCTGATCGTGCACACCGTGTTCTGGGCCGGCCCGGCCGCGCTGGCCACTCTCGGCGTCGTCGGGGGGATCGCCTGGGTCGCGATCGCGCAGCTGCTCATCGTCGAGCTCGGGCGCGCGGGCTCCGAGGCGCGCGTGCTCGAGGCGGCCGAGCGCGCGGCCGCGTCGTGGCGGGCCGCGGAGGAGGCGCACCTCACGGAGCGCGAGGTCCGGCTGGAGCAGACCCGCGCCCTCGCCGCCGACATGCTGCTGCGCATCGCCGAGCCGGGACCGGGCCTCACCGACGAGGAGCGGCGCGAGTGCCGGCTGCTCGAGGCGGCCGTGCGCGACGAGATCCGCGGCCGGCGGCTGCTGGACGACGAGGTGCGGCGTCTCGTGCTCGACGCGCGGCGGCGGGGGGTGACCGTCTCGGTGCTCGACGACGGCGGCCTCGACCGCACCTCCGAGGGCGAGAGCCGACGGGTGCTGGGGGAGCTCGCCCAGGCTCTGAGCGGGATCCGCGAGGAGGTCGACCGCGTGGTGGTGCGCACCGCGTCGGCCGACTCGGCGTCAGCCGTCACGGTCGTGGGCCTGCGGACGGCCGGCGACGGCAGCGCGGGCGCCCTCGGCTCCGACGACGCGGGGGACGAGGTCGACGCCTGGGTCGAGATCCGGCGCGACGGCGTCGGCGGACGGGACGTCTGAGCGGCGGAGCGCGCGCGGGACGGCGCGGCCGTCCGCCTGCGCAGCGACCGGCGGCGACCCGCCCCGGAGGGCGTGCGGATGTCGGATCGGTGCCGCGGGCGGTACGCTCCGGCTCTCAGCACAGCTCAGGTCTCGGCGCGCCCGGTCTCTCGGAGCGGACCGATCGTCGGCGCGGCACGAGCGTGAGCAGAGCCGTCATGGGCAGAGCCCGTTGAGCGCAGAGCGCGTCAGGACGAAAGCCCGTTAACGGAGTGCGGCGGGCCGTCCACTCCTCCGAAGAGGGGGCCCGGCCCGCCGTCAAACCCCGAGTGAGGGTAACAACCCGAATATTACCCTCACTCGCCCCCAACACACCCGCCTGCTTACCCTGGTCGGCGAGTGATTGGCGGTGCCCCTTCCGAAGGAGGAGCACCGTACGTCCACTAGTGTGCTCGCTCCGCCAGGAGGCGCATAGTCAGCACTTTAGGGGACTAATCGGGGGACAAATTTCACGTTCCGCGTCGCGAATCGCTCGTTCCCCGACGGGCTGCGTCTGCGAATCCGCTCAGCCGGAGAAGGAGCGCCACGCTCCCGGTGCCGGCCGCAGCGGCCCGCGGACCGCCGCGGCGCGGTCGTTCCAGCCCCCGCTGAGCTCCTGCGGGGTCTCCGGCTCGGCCTCGGTGCGAGAGGTCAGTGCGGTGACGACGGCCGTGACGGCGGCGATCTCGGCGGCGTCGAGGCCGGGGGTGGAGATGACGACGGCGGGTGCGGAGTCGGAGGCGGTCATCCCGCGACGCTATCGCATGCCGTTCACGGCGCCGGTCGGCGGGGCATGGCTATGCTGACGCCGGATGCCGCCGGAGCGTCGTCCGTCCGTTGCGAACAGGAGCGTCCCCGCATGCCGACGTGGTTCCCGAGGAGCGGTGCCGCGGCGCTGCGCCCCCTGCGTCTGCTGGTCCGGAGGTCGCCGGCGGCCGTCTCGGTCGTCCTGGTCCTCCTGGCCGCGAGCGCGATCACGGGGACGCTCGTCGCCCCCGCGGGAGCCGAGACGACGGCCTGGTGGGCGGCGGGCCCGATGACGACCCTCGACGGCCGTCCGTGGACGGCGGCGACCGCCCTCCTGATCGCGGCGGACCCGCTGCAGCTGCTCCTGGACGTCGTGCTGGTGCTCCCGATGCTCCTCGCCGCGGAGCGCCGCCTCGGCTCGGCCCGCACCCTCCTCGCCTTCCTCGTGACAGGCGCCGTCGGGATCGTCGTCGGGTCCTCCGTGCAGTCGATCGGCGCTCTCGTCGGGGAGTGGTGGGCGGGCGACACCGTCGGCGACCACACCTTCGACCCGCTGATCGGCGCGGTCGGCGCCCTCATCGCCTCGACCGCCTTCATGGGCGCTCTGTGGCGTCGCCGGCTCCGGGTGACCGTCTTCGCCGTCGTGCTGATGTTCGTGCTCTACGCGGGCGACTCCGCCGACGCGTACCGGCTCCTCGCGGGCGGCGCGGGGCTCGTGCTCGGCGCGGTGCTCGCGCGGGGAGCGTCGGGGCTGCGTCCGCAGCGTCCGGCGCCGAGCTCGCACCGCGAGTCCCGGGGGCTGCTGGCGGCGGTCGTCGTCGTCACCGCGATCGGTCCGCTCGTCGCCGTCCTCTCCGACTCGGGCTACGGTCCGTTCTCGTTCCTCGGCCGACTGCTGCAGAGCGCCTTCACGGGGACGACGGACCTCGAGGATCCGTGCAGCCGCGCCCTCCGGCACTGCGCGCACCACGTGAAGCTGAGCCTGGTCGCCCCCGGGCCGATCCTGCTGACGTTCGTCCCGCTCGTCCTCCTGCTCGTCGCCGCCTACGGCCTGCGCTCCGGGCGCCGCTTGGGCCTGCTGCTGGCGGTCGGGGTGAACATCGCGATCGCGATCCTGGAGGTCTTCTCCCTCCAGCGCGCCGCCCGTCACCCCGAGTTCCTGTACTACGCCGAGTACCTGCTCTGGGTGGCGACGACGGTGCTGGTGCCGCTGGCCGTCGTGGCGATGCTCGTGATCGGGAGGAGGCACTTCCGCATCCGCGCGCCCCGTGCCGCCGCGAGGCTCTGGACGCGGGTCGTCGCCATCGCCTTCGTCGTGTCCCTCGGCGGCTACCTGGCTCTCTCGGCCGGCGTGCGCACGAGCTTCGAGCCGCTCCTGGGCCTCGGGAGGCTCCTCCTGGACGGGCTGCTGCGCTTCGTCCCGGTGAGCTTCCTCGGCGGCGCCGGACTGCTCGCCGTGCCGCGGGAGCCCGTTGCGCGGATCGTCTTCGAGTGGGTCGGCCCGGTGTTCTGGCTCGTGGTCGTCGTGGCGGTGGTCGCTCTGCTCCGGGCCACCGACGTGCAGCGGAACCGCGGCGACGAGGCGCGGTACCGCGCGCTCCTGTCCCTGCACGGCGCCGGCAGCCTCGGCCACCAGGGGACCTGGGAGGGCAACGCGCACTGGATCTCGGCCGACGGGACCGGCGGAGTCGCCTACCGGGTGATCGGCGGCGTGGCGATCACCCTCTCCGACCCCGCCTGCGCTCCCGAGCGGCGGGAGGACGTCGTGGCCGAGTTCGTGCGGTTCTGCGACGAGCGCAGCTGGACGCCCGTGTTCTACAGCATCCACGACGAGCTGCTCCCCGTCTTCGACCGGCTCGGCTGGTCGCGCCTCTCGGTCGGCGAGGAGACGATCATCGAGCTCTCCTCCTTCGAGCTCACCGGCAAGCGGTGGCAGAAGGTGCGCTACCCGCTCACGCGCGGCATCAAGCTGGGCATCGAGGCGCAGTGGACCAGCTGGCCCGAGCTCTCCCTCGGCATGGCCAACCAGATCGTCGACCTGTCGGAGCGCTGGGTCGCCGAGAAGGCGCTGCCCGAGATGGGCTTCACCCTCGGTGGCATCGACGAGGTCCGCGACCCCGACGTCGCCCTCCTGCTCGCGGTCGGACCGGACGGCGTGCTGCAGGGGGTGACGAGCTGGCTGCCCGTGCACCGGGAGGGTCGCGTGGTCGGCTGGACCCTCGACTTCATGCGCCGCTCCGACGACTCGATGCCCGGCATCATGGAGTTCCTGATCGCCTCCGCGGCGCTGCGCGTCAAGGAGGAGGGTGCCGAGTTCCTCTCGCTCTCGGGCGCACCGCTCGCCACCGCACCGGTCGAGGAGGGGGAGGAGCCTCCGGAGCCGACGGTCCTCTCGCGCCTGCTCGAGTTCCTCTCGCGGACGCTCGAGCCGGCCTACGGCTTCACGTCGCTGTTCCGCTTCAAGGCCAAGTTCCACCCGCGCTACGCGGGCCTCTGGATGACCTACCCCGACGCGCTGCAGCTGCCCCGGATCGGAGCCGCGCTGGGTCGCGCCTATCTGCCCGACCTCTCCGCCGCGCAGGCGCTGGCGTTCGCGCGGGTGGTCGGGGCGAAGCCGGAGGAGAAGCCGTCCGAGGCGTCCGCGGCGAAGCCGGATGCTCCGGCCGCGAAGGCAGGCGCTCCATCGGTGAAGGCGGGTGCTCCGACAGCCGAGCCGGACGGTCCTGGGGTGAAGGCGGGTGGTCCTGCGGTGAAGGCGGGTGCTCCGGCTGCGAGGGCGGATGCCCGGGAAGCGGAGCCCGATTCCGCGACAGGGAAGCCGGACGCTCCGGCCGCGGAGCCGGACGCTCCCGTCGTGCGGCCCGATGCTCCCGCGGAGTCCGCTGCCCGACAGACCGGCCCCGGCTCCTCCGACTGATCGTTCCGCCCCTCCGCCCCGTGAGGAGGTGGGCGCAGCGGAACGCCGCGGCACGGACGGTCTCCCGTCTCCTGCCGCGGCGTCCGAGCGAGCCGGGTCAGAGCGGGATGTTGCCGTGCTTCTTCGCGGGCAGGTTGGCGCGCTTGGTGCGCAGCGCACGCAGCGCCTTGATGACGGAGACACGCGTCGCCGAGGGCTCGATCACGCCGTCGAGCTCGCCGCGCTCGGCCGCGAGGAACGGGCTCGCGACGTTGTAGGTGTACTCGTTCGCCAGGCGCGTCCGGACGGCTGCGACGTCCTCGCCGGCCTCCTCCGCCTTGCGGATCTCGTTGCGGTAGAGGATGTTCACCGCGCCCTGGCCGCCCATGACGGCGATCTCGGCGGTCGGCCACGCGAGGTTGATGTCGGCTCCCAGCTGCTTGGACCCCATCACGATGTACGCGCCGCCGTAGGCCTTGCGCAGGATGACCGTGACCAGCGGCACGGTCGCCTCGGCGTAGGCGTAGAGCAGCTTCGCGCCGCGGCGGATGACGCCGGTCCACTCCTGGTCGGTGCCGGGCAGGTAGCCCGGGACGTCGACCAGGGTCAGGATCGGCAGCGAGAACGCGTCGCAGAAGCGGACGAAGCGGGACGCCTTCTCGCCCGCCTCGATGTTCAGCGTGCCCGCCATGGCGCTCGGCTGGTTCGCGATGATGCCGACGGAGCGGCCCTCGACGCGGCCGAAGCCGATCACGATGTTCGGCGCGAACAGCGGCTGCACCTCGAGGAAGTCGCCCTCGTCGACGATGTGCTCGATGACGGCGCGCATGTCGTACGGCTGGTTCGGGCTGTCCGGGATGACCGTGTCGAGGAAGCGGTCCGCGTCGGTCGTCTCGAGGTCGACCTCGGTCTCGAAGACGGGGACCGGCGACAGGTTGTTGTCCGGGAGGAAGGAGAGGAGCGTTCGCGCGTAGTCGAGCGCGTCGTTCTCGTCGCTCGCGAGGTAGTGCGAGACGCCCGAGATCTTGTTGTGGGTCAGCGCACCGCCGAGCTCCTCCATGCCGACGTCCTCGCCGGTGACGGTCTTGATCACGTCGGGCCCGGTGACGAACATCTGGCTGGTCTTGTCGACCATGATCACGAAGTCGGTCAGGGCGGGGGAGTAGACCGCGCCTCCCGCGGCCGGGCCGCAGATGATCGAGATCTGGGGGATCACGCCGCTCGCCGCGGTGTTGCGGCGGAAGATCTCGCCGTACTTGCCGAGGGCGACCACGCCCTCCTGGATCCGTGCTCCGCCGGAGTCGAGGATGCCGATGATCGGGACGCCGGTCTTCAGGGCGAGGTCCATCACCTTGATGATCTTCTCGCCGGCCACCTCGCCGAGCGAGCCGCCGAAGATCGTGAAGTCCTGCGAGTACACGGCGACCTGGCGGCCGTGGATGGTGCCGGTCCCGGTGACGACGGCGTCGCCGTAGGGGCGCTTCTTCTCCATGCCGAAGGCGTGGGTGCGGTGGCGCACGAACTCGTCCAGCTCGACGAACGAGCCCGGGTCGAGGAGGGTGTCGATCCGCTCCCGTGCGGTCATCTTGCCCTTGGCGTGCTGCTTCTCGATCGCCGCCTCGCCACTGGCCGTGACGGCCTCGTGGTAGCGGTTCCTGAGGTCCGCGATCTTCCCCGCGGTCGTGTACAGATCGGGCGCGGGACGTTCGGTGTTCGCGGTCACCCGCTCACCCTACCGGCGGGGCGGACGCCTCCTCTTGTCGCACTCGCACAGGGAGGGCCGCTCCCGACGGGAGGATCCGGACAAGGGCGGGCCGTCGCGCGCGGCGCTCGGAGCGGCCTCGCGGGAGCCGCCGCTACCGTGGCGGCATGCTCCTCCCGCTCTCCTCCGCCGTCTCCCCCCGCGTCCTCGCGCTCGAGTCGGCGGGGTCGACGAACGACGAGCTCCGCGAGCGGGCGGCCGCCGACCCCGCCGCGTGGCCGCACCTCTCCGTCGTCGCCACCGGCGACCAGCGAGCCGGGCGCGGCCGGCTGGGGCGCGTCTGGCAGGCGCCCGCGGGCCGCACGCTCGCGGCCTCGACTCTGGTCGACGCCTCCGCCCTCGGCGCCGAGGCCTCCGGCTGGCTGCCGCTCGTGGCCGGCGCCGCTCTCGCCCGGGCCCTCGCACCCCTCGTCGACGGGGACGTCGCCGTCAAGTGGCCCAACGACGTCCTGATCGACGGCCGGAAGGTCGCGGGGATCCTCGCCGAGCGACTGCCGGACGGACGGGTCGTCGTCGGCACCGGCGTGAACCTGCTGCTGACGGAGGCGGAGCTGCCGGTCCCGACCGCCACCTCGCTCGCCCTCGCCGGAGCGCGGACGACGAGCGCCGACGAGGTGCTCGCCGCATTCCTGACCGAATTCCAGGGGCTGCTGGCTCCGCTGCTCGCCCAGGGCGACGCCGAGGCCTCCGGAGCGGCCGTCGCCGTCCGCGCCTCTTGCGGCACCCTCGGCACGCGCGTCCGTCTCGAACTGCCCGACGGCACGCAGGAGGAGGGGACCGCCTCCGCACTCGCCCCGGACGGCTCGCTCCTGCTCGAGCAGGGCGGTGCGCTGCGCTCGTTCCCGGCCGGCGACGTCACGCACCTGCGCTCCTGATGGCCAGGACCGACCCCGCCGACCGCGAGCTGGCGCGGCTGACTCCGCGCGCCCGCCGGGCGGTCGCACCGGTCGTCGGCCTCCTCCTGCTCACCTGGACGGGCTTCTACTTCGCCGCGCAGTTCGAGCTCGCCCTGCAGCGCTGGATCATCGGGCTCGGCACCGCACTTCTGGTGCTTCTCCTCTGCGCTCCCGGGATCGCGGGCTGGGCGAGCGTGCGCTACCGCGTCACCGCCTCCGGCCTCAGCGCGCGCCGGGGCGTGGCGTCGATCCGGCGGGCCGAGGTGGTCTTCGATCGGAGGATGGAGGTCGCGGTCGAGCGCTCCCTCGGCCAGCGCCTCGCCCGGTGCGGGGACGTCCGGATCCTGCAGGCGGGAGCCGAGGTGTTCGTGCTGCGGGACCTGCCGGATCCGGAGCTCACGGCCGACCTGCTGCGGGAGGCGATCGGCGCGGCTCCCGTTCTCGAGCCGGAGTGGCCGCCGCCCGCGTGAGCGCGTCGGGGCCTCGGTAGCATGGAGCCGCCCCGCGCCAGCGGGCGGAGACGGAGGAGCGCCATGCGCGTCGGCGTGATCGGGGGCGGCCAGCTCGCCCGGATGATGATCCCCGCGGCGGTGGAGCTCGGCATCGAGATCGCCGTGCTCGCCGAGAGCGAGGGCGCCCCGGCGGGGCTCGCCGCGACACGGGTCGGCGACTACCGCGACGAGGCGACCGTGCTCGCCTTCGCCGAGACCGTGGACGTGGTGACGTTCGACCACGAGCACGTTCCCCAGCCGATCCTCCGCGAGCTCGTCGCCCGCGGCGTCGCCGTGCACCCCGGCCCCGACGCCCTGCTGTTCGCCCAGGACAAGCTGATGATGCGACGCCGCCTGACCGAGCTCGGCGTGCCCGTGCCCGAGTGGGCCGAGGTCTCCTCCGCCGAGGAGCTGGGGGCGTTCCTGGCCGAGCACGGCGGCAGCGCCGTGGTGAAGACCGCGCGCGGCGGCTACGACGGCAAGGGCGTTCGCGTGGTGCGCGGCGCCCACGAGGCGGACGACTGGTTCACCGCCCTCGCCGAGGACGGCCGGGGCGGCTCGCTCCTGGTCGAGGAGCTGGTGGGCTTCCGCCGCGAGCTCGCGCAGCTCGTCGCCCGGCGTCCCTCCGGCGAGAGCATCCTCTGGCCGGTGGTGGAGTCCGTGCAGCGCGACGGCGTCTGCGCCGAGGTGATCGCTCCGGCCCCCGCGTCCGCCGGCCGGCTCGCAGCCGCCGCGGCCGAGATCGCGCAGACGATCGCCGACAGCCTGGGGGTCACCGGCGTCCTGGCCGTCGAGCTGTTCGAGACGACGGACGACCGGATCCTGGTCAACGAGCTGGCCATGCGCCCGCACAACAGCGGCCACTGGACGATGGACGGATCGACCACGTCGCAGTTCGAGCAGCACCTGCGCGCGGTCCTCGACCTGCCGCTCGGCGCGACGGGCTGCCGCGACCCGTGGACCGTGATGGTCAACGTGCTCGGCGGCCCGGTGGGGGAGTCGCTGACCGACCGCTACCCGCGGGTGCTCGCCGATCACCCGGGTGTGAAGGTGCACAACTACGGCAAGGAGCCGCGACCGGGCCGCAAGGTCGGGCACGTGAACGCCGGCGGCGACGACCTCGACCTCGTGGTCTACGAGGCTCGCGCGGCGGCGGCCGTTCTCACGGACTGACCCGTACGATGGTCGCCGTGACGAGCCTGCCGACCTCCCCGACCCCTGCCGGAGCCCTCTCGTGAGCGCGGACGCGCTCGTGAACGGGCCCGCGCCGCTCGTCGGCGTCGTGATGGGGTCGGACTCGGACTGGTCCGTCATGCAGGCGGCGTCCACCGTCCTCGCCGAGTTCGGCGTGGCGCACGAGGTCCGGGTCGTCTCCGCGCACCGCACCCCGGAGGCGATGATCGCGTACGGCCGCGAGGCCCGCGGCCGCGGCCTGAAGGTCGTCATCGCCGGGGCGGGCGGAGCCGCCCACCTCCCCGGCATGCTCGCCGCCGTGACCTCGCTCCCCGTCGTCGGAGTGCCGGTCCCGCTCGCCCGACTCGACGGGCTCGACTCCCTCCTCTCGATCGTACAGATGCCCGCGGGCGTCCCCGTCGCCACCGTCTCCATCGGCGGAGCGCGGAACGCCGGACTGCTCGCGGTGAAGATCCTCGCGACCGCGGACGACGCCCTCTCCGCAGCGCTCGACGCCTTCGCCGCCGACCTCGAGGTGCAGGTCGCCGCGAAGAACGACGCCCTGGTGGCGGGTCTGTGACGGCCGTCGCCCTGCCGCTGCGGCACCCGGACGTCGCCTCCCGCGCCTTCATGACGCGGCGGGCGTGGTGGCTGCTGATCGTCAACCTCCTGGTGCCCGGGTCCGCTCAGGTCCTGGCGGGCAACCGCCGGCTCGGGCGCCTGGGGCTCGGCTTCACCCTCGGGCTCTGGGTCGCCCTCCTGGTCGCGGTGCTCCTCTACTTCGTCTTCCCGACCGGCCTCTACACGCTCGCGACCTTCGACCTCTCGATGCTCGCGCTCCAGGCCGCGCTCGTCGTCTACGGGGTGGTCTGGGCCGTGCTGACGCTCGACACCCTCCGCCTGATCCGCGTCGTCCGGGTGCGCCCGCGGATGCGCGGCGTGCTCGCTTTCGCGACGATCGCGCTGATGGCGGTCTCGGTCGGCACCACCGCCTACGGCACCTACCTGCTCGGCGTGACACGGGGGACGCTGTCGTCGATCTTCGGCGGCGGAGCGATAGAGCAGCCGATCGACGGCCGCTACAACGTGATGCTCCTCGGCGGCGACGCGGGGGAGGACCGCGACGGTCTGCGCCCCGACAGCATCTCGGTGGTCAGCATCGACGCGTCGAGCGGCAAGGCCTCGATCATCGGCGTCTCGCGCGAGTTCGTCGACTTCCCGTTCCCCGAGACCAGCCCGATGCACGAGCTCTATCCCGACGGCTACGACACCGACAACTGCGCCGTCGACGTCTGCAAGCTCAACTCGGTCTACACCGAGGTCGAGCTGAAGCATCCGGAGCTCTACCCCGACGCCGTCGACCACGGCAGCGAGCCCGGCATCGAGGCGATGCGCGACGCGGTCGAGGGCATCCTCGATCTGAGGATCCAGTACTACGCGCTGATCGACATGGAGGGCTTCGCCCAGCTGATCGACGCGCTCGGCGGCATCGACATCGACTACGTGGCCGACGAGCCGCTGCCCCTGGGCGGGCTGCCCGACTCCGACGGCGTGATGCAGGGCGTGAACCAGTGGATCGATCCCGGGCACTGGCACTTCAACGGCGAGCAGGCCCTCGCCTACGCCCGCTCGCGCTACACCACGAGCGACTACGACCGGATGGCGCGCCAGCGGCAGGTGCAGGAGGCGCTGCTCGCCCAGTTCGAGCCGGGCAACGTCCTCGCCAAGTTCCAGGACGTCGCGTCCGCCGGGTCCCAGGTCATCAAGACGGACGTCCCGCAGGGGATGCTCGGCTACTTCGTGCAGCTGGGGCTCAAGACGAAGTCGCAGCCAGTGGATCCGATCGAGCTGGTCCCGCCGGCCGTCGACCCGGAGGACCCGGACTATGACGTCGTGCACTCGCTGGTGAGTGCCGGACTGTCGGGCGACTCCTCGCCGTAGACGGCCGGGTGCCGCACGCCTCAGAGGTCGGCGTGCAGCGCCCAGACGCGCTCCGCGGAGTCGCGCCAGCTGAAGGCGCGGGAGCGGTCGCGGCCGGCCACCGACATCCGCTCGCGCAGACCGGTGTCGGCGAGCACGCTGCTCATCGCGAGGGCGAGGCGGTCCGGATAGTCCTTCGCGTCGCCGCGCTCGACGGCGACGCCGGCGTCCGCGGCGACCTCCATCAGCGCGGGGTCGTCGGAGTGCACCACCGGCACTCCGAAGTGCATCGCCTCGAGCACGGGCAGGCCGAAGCCCTCGGCGATGCTCGGGTAGACGAAGAGGGTGGCCCGGGAGAGGACGACGGCGAGGTCGGCGTCGCTGAGGACTCCCAGGGCGCGCACGCGCGTCTCGTCGAGGCCCTGCTCGTCGGCGACGGAGGCCACGTCCAGGTCGCCCCAGCCGGTCGGGCCGACCAGGAGCAGCGGGATCGCCGGCTCGGACGCTCCTCCGAAGGCCGCGATCAGCGAGACCAGGCCCTTGCGCGGCTCCAGCGTGCCGACGCTCAGCACGTACTCCGGGGGGAGGCCCAGCGCCGTGGCGCGCTCGTCGGCGTCCTCCGGGACGACCAGGCCGGAGCCGACGGCTCCGCCGATCACGCGCAGTCGATCGCCGAAGTCCATCAGCTGGGAGAGCTGGTGGGCGACGGCGTGGGTGGGGACGACGACGGCGTCCGCGTGCTTGCGGGCGCGCTTGGCCATCGCCCGGTGCCACTTCGCGCCGTGGGGGGTGAGAGTCTCGGGATGCGTCCACGGCACCGTGTCGTGGATCGTGACGGCGATCTGCTCGCCCTCGCTTCCGTCGTGGCTGCGCAGCGGTGCGAAGAGGCTCGGGGCGTGCATCATGCCGCCGCCGGCCGGGATGGCGATCCCGTACTGCCAGGCGCGCGAGAGCTCGCGGCGCCCGAGCGGCAGCCGGTGGATGCGCGCGAGGCCGGGCAGGCGCAGGCGCAGCTCCTCCTCCTTCTCGGGCGGGTGGGCGGAGACGACGGCCTCCACCTCGCAGTCGCGGGGAGCCGTCGCGATCAGCTCGCGGGTGAGCTCCTCGGTGTAGCGGCCGATGCCGCCGGGCACGCGGGCGAGCATCTGGTCGACGACGACGCGGAGAGTGGTGGTCACGGGGTCACCGCCTCGAGGGGTGCGGCGGCGAGCGCGTCCTGCCAGGAGCGCAGCGGCGGCAGGCCCGCCCGGCTCCAGCCGTCGTGGCCGAGGACCGAGTAGGCCGGACGCGGAGCGGGGCGGACGAACGAGCCGCTGTCGGTCGGGCGCAGGCGCTCGGGATCCAGGCCCGCCTTGGCGAAGACGGCACGGGCGAAGCCGAGCCAGGTCGTCTCGCCGGAGCTGGTGCCGTGGTAGACGCCGGCCGGGGCCTCCGCGTCGACCAGCTCGATCAGGCGCGCGGCGAGGTCGGCGGTCCAGGTGGGCTGGCCGTGCTGGTCGTCGACCACGGTCAGCGTCTCGTGCGCGCCCGCCAGTCGCACCATCGTCTTAGCGAAGTTGCCGCCGTGCTCGCCGTAGAGCCAGGCCGTGCGGACGACGTACCCGCGCTCCGGGTTGGCCTCGAGCACCAGGCGCTCGCCCTCGGCCTTCGTGCGGCCGTAGGCCGAGATCGGATTCCGGGGGTGGTCCTCGGAGTAGGGGGTCGTCGCGGAGCCGTCGAAGACGTAGTCGGTGGAGACCTGCACGAGTGCGGCTCCCGTCTCGGCGGTGGCGAGGGCGAGGTTGCGCGCTCCGACGGCGTTGACGCGGTGCGCCTCCTCCTCGTCGGTCTCGGCGTCGTCGACGCGGGTGTACGCGGCGCAGTTCACCACGGCGTCGTGTCCCGCGACGGCGGCGCGCACGGCGTCGAGGTCGGTCACGTCGAGGTCGGAGCGGCCGAGGGCGGTGCTGGGGCGGGAGCCGAGCGCCGTGCGCAGGTCGGTGCCGAGCATGCCGGAGGCGCCCGTGATGAGGAAGGTCACCTCCTCATCATGCCCGAGCGGTCCGTCGGCCGACGGTCGGCGCTCCGGCACGCCGCCGGGTGGCGCAGAGAGGCGTCGCGGGCCCGTGACACGCCGTCGTTACACTGGCGACCGTGCAGATCCGAGAGCTCGACATCCCCGACGTCTACGAAGTGACTCCGCGCCAGTTCCCCGACGATCGCGGGGTCTTCTACGAGTTCTACCGCTTCGACCGCCTGGCCGAGAAGGTCGGGCACCCGCTCTCGCTCCGGCAGGGCAACACCTCCGTCTCGCGGCGCGGCACCGTCCGCGGCATCCACTTCGCGCAGATCCCGCCGTCGCAGGCCAAGTACGTCTCGTGCTTCTCCGGCGCGGTCCTCGACTACGTGATCGACGTGCGCGTCGGGTCGCCGACCTTCGGGCGCTGGGAGTCGATCCTGCTCGACGATGTCGACCGCCGCTCCGTCTACATCGCCGAGGGCGTCGCGCACGCCTTCGTGGCGCTGACCGAGGGCGCCGTGGTCTCGTACCTCGTGAACGCCACCTTCGACCCGGTGCGGGAGAAGGGGATCGACCCGCTCGACGAGCAGATCGGCCTGCGCTTCCCGGAGGAGGCCGGCGAGCTGCTCCTCTCGCCGAAGGACACCGACGCACCGACGCTGGCCGAGGCCGAGGCGCAGGGCCTGCTGCCGACCTGGGACGAGGCGCGGGCCTTCTACACGGAGCTCGACTCCGCTTCCTGACCGCCGATCCGGCGGACGGGCCGCCCAGGCGGCACGCCCGACCGGACCGGATCAGCTCTTCGAGCGCAGGCGCATCAGCGCGACCCGGGCGCCCAGCCCGGCGCGCACCGCCGCACGGATCGGCGCCTGGTACCAGGCCCCGTACTTCTGCGCGAGGTAGAGGTAGGCGCTGCGGTGGTGGACCGCGAGCATCCGCGCCGAGGCCAGGCGGGTGGAGTGCCCGCCGAGGTGGGAGACGACCGCGTCGGCGAGGTAGACGTTGGTCCACCCGCGCTGTCCGAGCGAGTCGCCCAGCTGGACGTCCTCGAAGTACATGAAGTAGCGGTCGTCGAACCCGCCGATCTCCTCGAAGGCCGTGCGGCGCACCATCACGCAGGCGCCGGAGAGCCAGCCCGCCTCCATCCGGCCGTGGCGGAGGGTCTCGACCGCGCGCGAGCGCCGGTAGGTCGCCGACCACGGGTTGCCGGGCCAGACGTGGGCGAAGACGGCGTGCCCGACGCCCGTGCCGAGCGAGGGCAGAGCGCGGGCGGAGGGGTAGATCGTGCCGTCGGAGTCGAGGATCCGGGGCCCGATCGAGCCGATCCGGTCGTCCGCCGTCGCGGCGGCGTAGAGGGCGTCGATCGAGCCGGGGAGGAAGACCGTGTCCGGGTTGGTCACCAGGATCCACTCGACCTCGGGCCCGAGGCGGTCGACCGCGTAGTTGACGGCCCGGCCGTAGCCGAGGTTCTGCCCGGTCTCGTGGAATTCGACCTGCGGCAGGCGCTCGACGACGCTGCGGACGGAGTCGTCCGTGGTCAGGTTGTCGACCACCACGATGCGCACGTCGTGCTCCGTCGCCTCCGGCACTGACTCGAGGCACGCGCGGAGGACCTCACCCGAGAAGTGGGTGACGACGACGACCGCGATGGGCAACGTCGAGCGGGCGATGGGAGCCTCCGGGTGGTGCGGCGTCGACGGGAGGAGTGCCCCGTCGGAAGAACTCGACGAGGCTAGCACGCGGCTCGAGCGGTGCCAGGGAGCCTGCGGCCCTCAGCGGACGATGTCGACGGGCTCGGTGCTGACGGCCACGGCGGCGGGGGAGACCGTCTCGATCGCGGGCAGCGCATCGTGCGCCGGACGGCGGAAGACGACGAACTTGTACATGCAGAAGTTCCACACCAGTCCCACGAGGACGGCGACGGCCTTGGCGATGTTGATCGCGAGGAAGGCGTTCTCGCCGGAGCTGGGGAGGAAGAGCAGCGAGTTGCCGAAGCGGGTGTCGAAGAAGACCTCGAAGCCGTAGATGATCGCCGACTGCAGGACCAGCGAGCTGAACCCGGTGACGAGGAAGAACTTCGCGAACGTGGCGACCGAGACCCTGCCCGGGTGGCGGAAGACGAAGAAGTGGTTCAGCGCGTACGAGATCGTGATGCCGACCAGGACGGAGAAGACGTTGGCGACGAGGGTCGGCAGACCGAGCAGGAGCACGAGCGTGTTGAGGATGAGGAAGTCGATCGCCGTGTTGGTGCAGCCCGCGATGAGGAAGCGGACCTTCTGCGATTCGAGGAGTCTCTTCATCTGCGGTGCTCTTTCCCGTCCCCCTCTGGCGTCGATGCCCGACCGTCGGGCTCCGACGGGCGTCCATCGGGGCAGGCGAACAAGGGGTGAACCGCCGTGCACTGTCGTCCATCGTAACCGTGGACCCCTGCCGGGCGGTCGAACAGCCGGTGCCATGTTCCTGAGAGAGTGCGCGGACGGGGCGGCGGGCCGCGGGGCGCGCTCGGAGGCTCGCGAGCACCGCCTCGTTATACTCGCAGGGCTCTCACCGGTCAGCCGGTGCACCGGAAGAACGGATCCTCCCCGCCTCATGCGCTCCCTCGCCGTCGTCGTCCCCACCTACAACGAAGTCGCGAACATCGCGACGGCGCTGCCGCGGGTCGCGCTCGCGGCGTCCCGCAACCCCGACTTCCACGTGACCGTCGCCGTCATCGACGACAGCTCCCCCGACGGCACCGCGGACCGCGCGCGCGAGCTCGCGGCCGAGCTCGGGTCCGACACCTTCGAGGTCCTCGTGCTCTCGCGCGAGAAGAAGGAGGGGCTCGGCGCGGCGTACATCTGGGCCTTCCAGCACCTCCTCGCGGCCGAGCGCCGCTACGACTACCTGCTGCAGATGGACGCCGACCTCTCGCACGACCCGGACTACATCGACGCCTTCCTCCGCGAGGTGCGCGCGGGCGCCGACTTCGTGGTCGCCTCCCGCTACATCGCCGGCGGGGGCACTCCCGACTGGACGCTCGACCGCAAGCTGCTGAGCGGTGGCGGCAACCTCTACACGCGCCTCTTCCTCGGCTCGAAGATCACCGACTGGACCGGCGGCTTCAACCTCTTCAGCGCGGACCTCCTGCGCACCCTCCACCTCGAGACGATCCGCGCAGCCGGCTACGGCTTCCAGATCGTGCTCAAGTACCGGGCGCTGCGCCGGGCCCGCGGAGTGAAGGAGATCCCGATCGTCTTCCTCGACCGCACGGTGGGCAACTCCAAGATCCCGAGCGACACCCTCCTGAAGAACCTCCTGCTCGTCCTGGCCATCCGGTTCGGCGGGAAGCACCGGTGACGGCGGGTCCGACGGGATCCCCTCGGACCCGGAGGGCCCTCCTCGAGCTCGCCGCCCTCGCCGTCGTCGTCAGCGGGACCCTGCTCGTGCTCGGATTCATGGTCGGCACGCCGTGGCGGCCGCTGCTCTTCCGCGACGGCGACTCGCTGGCGCTGCCGCTGATCCTGCAGTCCTTCGCCGAGGGCCGCCCGGCGGCGTGGGTGATGACGAGCCAGCTCTTCCTCTTCCCCGAGCTCCCCGTCTTCGGCGTCGCGTGGCTGCTGACCGGTGGCGATCCCGCGGCGGCGCTCGCGGTCAACGCCGTGCTCAACGTCGTCCTCCTCTACGGCGTGCTCCGGATGCTCGCGCGACGGCTCATCGCGGACCGGCACAGCCGGCTGCGGCCCGCCGCCGCGCTCGCCGGCATCGCCGTGCTGCTGGTGCTCTGCCTGACGGAGGGCCGCGCGCTCAACAACGAGGGGGCCCTGGCGACCACCTTCCTCCTCACGACCTACTACTACGGCGCGGTGCTTGCAGGCCTCGCCGGGCTCGCCGTCGCTCTGGGCGCGCTGCGCGAGCGCCGTCCGGCCGCGCGTCCGCTGCTCCTGGTCGGGGCGGCCGTCGCCGCGACGACCCTCTCCGATCCGCTCCTCCTGGTGCAGTTCGTCGGCCCCCTGCTGGTGGTCCACGTCGTGCTGCTGGTGCTCGCTCTCGCTGCTCCCCGAGCGGTGCTGATCGTCGCGGGCACGGTCCTCGGGGCCGCCGCGCTCGGAGCCGCGCTGCGGGTCCCGCTCGGCTTCCTGATCGGGACCGACGCCGGCGGGTACCTCCGGCTGCCGCTCGCCGGGACGGCCCTGGACGACCTGATCGTGCAGTTCCTGGTGCTGAAGGCGCCGCTGATCGGCAAGCTCGAGGTGGCGCTGCTGGGTCTGCTGCTGCTGGCGGCCCTCGCCGTCGTCGTGGCCGGTGTCGCCCGCCTGGCGCGGGGAGCCGCCCTCGATGAGGCGGCCCGTGCGCGCTTCGCGGTGTGCGCGTTCCTGCCGGCGCAGACGACGGTGCTCCTGGTGGTGCAGGTCTTCACCGGCAGCTCGGTCAGCCGCTACCTGATGCCGATCCCGGTGACCGCGACCGTGGTCGTGATCGCCCTGATCGGCGCCGCGGCGGCGCACCGGCGTGCTGCGGGCGCGCGGCTGGCGCCGGTCGTCCGCGTCGTCGCTCCGCTGGCCGCCGCAGGCCTCGTCGTCGCCGCCGTGCCGGCCACAACGGCGGTCGCCTCCGCGGCGGCCGAGGCGCGATCGGACCCGGACGCCGACTGCCTGGAGCGCTGGATCGACGGCCGCGAGCTCGCGGGCGTCGGCTCGTTCTGGTCCACGCGGCCGCTGGACCTCTACGGGCCGGCCTCGCTGCACGTCCAGCAGGTCAACTTCGACTTCACGGTGCAGCTGTGGATGAACAACCTGAGCGACTACCGCGACCGGCAGTACAGCTTCGTCCTGGCCGACCGCTCTCCCGACTGGGCGGGGCTCGCGCGCGGGACGCTCGGTGCCCCCTCCGATATCGTCGCCTGCGGGGGGTTCGACATCTACGACTACGCGGGCACCGACGGCGAGACCGAGCTGAACCGGATCGTCCAGACCAGCGTGGAGGAGCAGCGTCGTGAGCGCGGCTACTGACGTGCGCGGCCCGCGGACGGCGAGTCGGCGGCGCCGGACGCTCGTCGAGCTCGGGTGGGCCCTCGTCGCCGCCCTCGTCTCGGTCGTCGCCGCCGTGCTCGCGCTCGGGATCGGGCCGCAGGACCTGACGGCCCGATGGACCGTGGGCGGCGACGACCAGATCCTGCACTACACGCTCTTCACCAGCGCCACGCAGGCGTTCCCGTTCGACGGCAACGCGGCGCTCGGCTTCCCCGACGGGTTCAACGCCTTCTTCAGCGCGCAGTTCGACGTCGCCTCCGCCCTCGCCGTGTCGGTCCTGGCCCTCGTGGTGCGCGACGGGACGACGCTCCTGAACGTCTTCTACCTGGGCACGTTCGCGACGGTCGCCGTCACCGGCTACGTGTTCTTCCGCGCCCTCCGCACGCGGCCCTGGGTCGCGGCGTTCTCCGCGGTCCTGCTGTCGCTGCTGCCGTACCACTTCCTCCGGATCGGATTCGGCCACGCGTTCCTCGCCAACTACTGGGCGATCCCGCTCCTGGGCGTGATGGTGCTGATGGTCGCCGGACCGCGCACCGATCCTCTCCGAGCCTGGTCCGAGCGGGGCGCGACGCGGAGGAGCCGCGTACTGCGCTCCGTCGTCCCGGGAGTCGTGCTCGGGCTCCTGGTGGCGAGCACGGGCGGCTACTACTACGTCTTCGCGGTCCTGGTCCTCGGAGCGACCTGGGCGGTGAGCACGGCCGCCGGGCTCCTCTCCCGCGAGCGGCTGCGCGTGCTCGCGGTCTCGTCGGTGCCGATCCTCGCGCTCGGCGTGTTCGTCGGGCTCTCGCTGCTGCTGCTCTCGCTCGACTTCGGGGAGCGCTACAGCCCGTACTTCACGTCGCGGACCGTGGGGGAGTCGGAGGCCTACGCCGGCAAGCTCGTGCTGCTGGGCCTGCCCTGGTCGGGGACCGGGCTGCCGCAGGGGTACGGCCTGCTCAACACCTACGCGGGCCAGTCCGGCGTGGCGCCGACGACGGAGCCGCCCGGGTTCTCGATCCTCGCCAGCGTCGCGCTCCTGATCACGCTCGTGGCGCTCCCGATCTCCGCGCTCGGCGGCGGACGGGCGCTCCGTGCGACCGCGGTCGGCCGGTTCTTCTCGGACGCCCGCGTGCGCGTCCTCGCCGTGGCGACACTGGCCGCGCTCCTCTTCTACACGGTGACGGGCCTGGGCGTCGTGGTCTCGCTGGTGGCGGGGCCGACGATCCGTGCGTGGGCGCGGATGTCGATCGTCATCGCGGTCCTCGTCCTCGGCGTGCTCGCGCTCCTGCTCGATCGGATCACGGCCCGTGGCGGTGTCCGGATCCTCGTGGCGGCGCTGCTCGCCGCCGTCGCCGTCATCGATCAGCTGGCCGGAGTATCGGCCGCGGTGCCGATCGCTCCGACCGACGACTCCGAGATGCGCTCGTTCGTGGCGGAGGCCGACGCGCAGCTGGACGACGGCTGCGGAGTAGTGGAGCTCCCCCTGAAGAGCTTCCCCGACAGCGGGCGGATCGGAGCGCTCTCCGACTACGACGAGGCGCTGCCCTACCTCGCGACCGAGGAGGGACGCCTCCGCTGGAGCTACGGGGCGGTGGAGGGCACCTACGGCTGGGACGTCTGGGGCGACGTCGACGACCCCGCGGAGTTCGCCGACGCCGTGGCGGGCAGCGGCGCCTGCGCCGTCTACGTGGACACCGCCGGCTACACCGACGACCCCGACGGCTGGCGGGCCTACGTCGAGGCGGCGACGGGGGACGTCGAGCCCGAGGTCGCCTCCGCCTCCGGGCGCTGGCTGCTGTTCACGACCCGGCGCTGATCAGCGGTCGTCGAAGGCCAGCTCGAGCAGGCGCCGAGCGGTGCGGTCCCACCCCGGGATGGGCTCCGGTGCGAGTCGCCGGGGACGGCGCAGCGCCTCTCCGATCGCGGCCGACCACCCGGTGCGGTCCGCCGGGTCGATGAAGACGGCGGTGGACTCCCGCCCGGCGAGCGCGTCGCGGAGGCCGGGGATGTCTGCCGCGAGCACCGGAGTGCCGCAGGCGACGGCCTCGAGGGCGGGCAGGCCGAAGCCCTCGTGCCAGGAGGGCATGGCGACGGCGTCGGCCCCCGTGAGCAGGGCCGGCAGATCCTCGTCGGCGACGTAGGAGGAGGCGAAGCGCACGTCGGCTCCTGCGGCCACCGCGCGGGCGACGGCGGAGTGGACGTCCTCGTTGTCCCAGCCGTCCCCGCCCACCAGGAGCAGGGTGTGGTTCTCCGGCCGCTCGGCCTGCCGGTACGCGTCCACCAGGGTGACGAGGTTCTTGCGGCGCTCGATCGATCCGACGAAGAGCAGGTAGGACCCGAGCCCGTGCTCCGCGCGGACCCGCGCCACCTCCTCCTCGCCGCGGGCGTGGAAGAGGTCGGCGTCGATCGTGGTCGGCAGCACGCGGACGCGCTCGCGAGCGACGCGCAGAGCGCTCTCGACCTCGGCTGCGGAGGACGGGGTGCCGGTCAGGACCAGATCGCTGCGCCGGATCCACCGGGGCACCGACCGCGACAGCAGCTCTCGGCGCTCGCGAGGAACGAGCTCGGGCATCACAGCGAAGCAGACATCGTGCACGAAGGTGAGCGAGCGGGAGCGGGCGAGCGGCCAGCTCCGGAAGTTCGGGAAGAAGTAGGCGCCACGGCCGAGCAGGAGGTCGATCCCGGGCGCGGGCAGTCGGGTCAGTGCGCTCCACACCGGCCGGGGCAGCGGCACCGGTCGGACGCGCAGCGTACGGAAGCCGAAGCGCTCGAGCGAGCCGGCCTCGCTCGCCGGCACGACGAGGAGCACCTCGACGTCTGCGGCGGTCGCGTCGGTGTCCAGGGCGTGCAGCAGGCCGAGCAGGACGCGGCCGACCCCGGTCAGGCGCGGCGCCGCGAGGGCGGTCGCGTCGACCAGGAGGCGGCGGCGCCGCGCGGTCACGGCCTGCTGAGGCGGACGGTGGAGTCGATGTCGACGACGCCGTCGTGCACGGAGGCCCGCTCGACCGTGAAGGTCGCGGCGACCGGGATCCGCATGGTCTCGCCCTGCGAGAAGGTGGCCGAGGAGGCGTGCACGGCGTAGTTGCCGGCGCCGAGGTGCAGGTCGGGGAGGGTGAAGGTGACCGTCATCTCACCGTCGACCGCGCTCAGCGGCGTGCCGATGCGCTCGGTGTTCGTCCCGAAGACGCGCTGGCCGAGGGGCGTGTCGATGCCCATGCCGATGTTCCAGTCGTCGACCGGGCGGCTGGTGCGCACCGTGACGTCGAATTCGAGGGTCTCGCCGCTGCGGACGACCGTGCCGCCGTGCTCGATCGATCCGCCGCGCAGTCGGCAGCCCAGGATCTCGATGAGCTGGGGGGCGGGCTCGTCCGCGGCCTCGGCGGCCTCGGCCTCGCGCTCCTGGCGGGCGGCCCGACGGTCCTCGAAGCTCTCGCGGAGGACCTGGAGCCCCTCCGAGGTCTCGCCGTCGAAGACGACGGTGCCCTTCTCGAGGACGATGGTGCGGTCGCAGAGCTCGCCGACCTGCTCGAGCGAGTGGGTGACCAGCACGATGGTCTTCCCCGCGCGCTGGAAGGCGCGGATGCGGTCCATGCACTTGCGCTGGAACGGCTCGTCGCCGACGGCGAGCACCTCGTCGACCAGCAGCAGGTCGGGATCGGTGTGGATCGCGATAGCGAAGGCGAGCCGCACGTACATGCCCGACGAGTAGAACTTGACCTGGGTGTCGATGAACTCGGCGATCTCGGAGAAGTCGACGATCGAGTCGAACTTGCTGTCCAGCTCGCTGCGCGAGAGTCCGAGGATCGCGCCGTTGAGGTAGACGTTCTCGCGCCCGGTGAGGTCGGGGTGGAAGCCCGCTCCGAGCTCGAGGAGCGCGGCGAGGCGTCCGCGGCGCTCCACGGTGCCGGTCGTCGGCTGCACGATGCCGCCGATGAGCTTGAGGAGCGTGCTCTTGCCCGATCCGTTCGCGCCGATGAGGCCGACGGTCGAGCCCAGGGGGATCTCGAGGTCGACGTCGCGGAGTGCCCAGAACTCGTCGCGGTGCTTGCGCCCGCGGCCGAAGTTGACGATCCGCTCCTTGAACGACTTGTCCTTGCGGATGACGAAGCGCTTGGAGGCGTTGCGCACCCGGACGACGGTCGGGGTGCCGGAGGAGGCGGGCACGGACTCCTGCTTGCTGGTGAGGGTCACGATCAGATCTCCTGGGCGAAGTTGCCCTCGAGGCGGCGGAAGATCCGGTGGCCGATCCACACGAACACCAGCCCGACGACGAGGACGATGAGAAGGCGCAGCTCCATGTCCGGCGGCCACACCTGGGGGGCGATCTCGTTGCCGTCGATGATGCTGACGCGCGAGCCGTCTCCCCAGATCGCGCGCTGGAAGGCGAGGATCGCGTTAGAGATCGGGTTGATGAGGTAGAGCTGCTCGGCCCAGCCGTGGCCCGCTCCGGTGGAGGCGGCGACGACGAAGTTCCACGCGTAGACGATGGGGGAGAGCCAGAAGAAGATCTGCAGCCCGACCTCGACGAGGAACTGGACGTCGCGGAGGTAGACGTTGAGGGCCGAGAGGGCCAGGGCCAGCGCGAGGCCGTACACGAGCACGATCGCCAGCGCGGGCACGATGTAGAGGAGCTGGACGCCGAAGATCAGCGAGCCCGTGAGGACGGCTCCCGCGATCAGGACGACGAACTGCACACCGAAGTTGAAGAGGGCCGAGCCGATGGCCGCCACCGGGAAGATCTCCCGCGGCAGGTACACCTTCTTGATCAGTCCGCCGTTGCCGAGGATCGACGTGGTGCCCGCGGTCACGATCTCGCTGAACAGGCCCCAGAGGGTGAGCCCCGAGAAGACGAAGATCGCGAAGTTCGGGACGCCGCGAGAGGCCCCGAGGATCTGGCCGATCGCCACGTAGTAGATGAGGAGCATGATCAGCGGCCGGACGAGGCTCCAGACGAAGCCCAGGCTGCTGTCCTTGTAGCGCGACTTCAGCTCGCGCCCCACGAGCAGGCGGAGCAGCTCGCGGTGCCGCAGGATCTCGGCGAGGGAGGCGACGAAGCCGCCCGAGCCGCCGCCGACGGCCGACGTGGTGCCGGCGATCTGGAACGGCTCGTCGGCGATCGCGCGCGCGCGATCCACAGCTTTGCTGGGCATGGAACTCCAAGCTCTCGGCCTCCGCCGGGCGACGGACCGCATCATTATACGTGCGGCCCACCCTGGAGCCCCCTGGCTGGCGTGCCGGTGCGCGGCGCATGGCGGGTAGTCTTGCTCCCGCTCGCCGACTGAACGACACGAACGAGGTGTTCGCCATGCCCACGCAGCCATCCGACGTCCCCCTGGACCCGGCGCCGCAGAGCGCTGGGGACCCCGCCCCCGTCCTCGGCGGCACGGGCGAGGATGCTCCTCCCGCTCCCGACCCGAGCCTCGAATCGGCCGTCGGCGACGCCGCTCCCGCAGCCGTCCGGGCGGAGCCCGCGCGCACGTCCGGGGTTCCGGTGGAGCCCCGTCTCGCCGAGCCCGAGTCCCCGGACGATGAGCTCGCCCGCCTGCGCGCGCAGGTCGACTCCCTCCTCAACGACCCCTTCGACGAGTGGGTCGAGCGGATCCAGGTGGGCGGAGTGACCGCCTCCGGCTTCGAGCGCACCCTCTCCTGGCGGGTGACGAAGCCGCTCCGCCTGGTGCGCACCTTCCAGATCCGCGTCGAGCAGCTCGGGCTGTCGGGCGCCGTCGGCCACAGCGCGCGCTTCGTGAAGCGCCGCCTGTCCGGTCGGGCGCGATGAGCGACCGGTCGCAGGTCTCGGCCGCCGGCTCGGCCGCCGCGCGCGCCCACCGCACGGAGGCGATGCTGCAGCGCCTGGAGCAGATCGGCGCGCTCCTCTTCGACGAGGAGCGCCGCGCCTCGCTGCGCACCCGCGGGCCCGGCCCGTACCTCGACGAGGTGGCCCGAGAGATCCGCTCGCGCCAGGACGACGAGCTGACCTGGGTCGCGCTGGTGTCGTTCACGGCCGCGTACCCGACGAGCGAGCTGTTCGACTGGTTCCGCCGCGCCCTCGAGCTCGCCCCCGAGGAGGCGGCGCTGCGCATCTTCCTCGAGGCCGGCTCCCGCACCGCGACCGGGTTCGCCGATCTGGACGCCCGCGTCGAGGTCGTCACCGGGGCCGTCCTGATCGACGTCGACTTCCCCGCCCGCCACGGGCACAACACCGGCGTCCAGCGGGTCGTGCGCCAGACCGTGTCCCGCTGGGACGCCGAGCACGAGATCGTCCCGGTCGCCTGGGTACACGGATCGATGTCCTTCCGGCGGCTGAGCGCGATCGAGCACGACCGCGTCGTCGACTGGTCCTCCGCCGGGCGGCGCGACTGGGAGCACGGCGATCCGGAGCGCATCGAGTTCGTCGTGCCCTACCGCAGCGTCGTCGTCATCCCGTCGGTGCCCGACTACAACCAGTGCGGGCCGCTCGCGGCCCTCGCCGAGTACTCCGGCAACGAGGTCGTCGTCCTCGGCCACGACGCCATCCCCGTCGTCAGCGCCGATACGGTGCCGCCGGAGGAGACGGTGCGCTTCGTCAACTTCCTCTCCGTGGTCAAGCACGCCGAGCGCGTCGCCACGGTGAGCGCCGCGGCCGCGCTGGAGTTCGAGGGCTTCGTGCGAGCGCTCCCCGCTCAGGGCCTCACCGGCCCGACCGTCGTCCCGGTCCCGCTGCCCGTGGAGCTCCCGGACGGCCTGCGCTCCGAGGGCCGGAGCGCGTCCGGCCTGCCGCTCGTGCTCTGCGTCGGCAGCCAGGAGCCCCGCAAGAATCATCTCGCGGTGCTGCACGCCGCCGAGGTCCTCTGGCGCGAGGGCCTGCGGTTCCGCGTCCGCTTCATCGGCGGGGCCAACCCGTGGGCGCACCAGGTCTTCGATCCCCGCGTGCGCGAGCTGGTCGCCGCCGGGCGCCCGGTCGAGGTGCTCCGCGGAGCCGACGACGACGTCCTGATCGCGAGCTACCGGGAGGCGCTGTTCCTGGCGTTCCCGTCGCTGCACGAGGGGTACGGCCTGCCGGTCGCCGAGGCGCTGTCGATCGGGCTGCCCGTGCTGACCTCGCGCTACGGCAGCACGGCGCAGATCGCCGAGCACGGCGGATGCGTCCTGATCGACCCGGAGTCCGACGAGGAGATCACCGACGGCATGCGCCGCCTGCTGACGTCGCCGGAGCTCGTCGACGAGCTCCGCCTCGAGGCGGCCGAGCGGCCCGAGCGCACCTGGGACGACTACGCCCGGGAGCTGTGGGCCGCCCTGATCGGCCCCTCGGCCCTCATCGAGCACGAGGAGGCGCCCCGTGCGCTCTAAGCAGTACCTGGTCGACCGTCTCGCCACCCTGGTGCGCACCCTGGCCCCCGCCGTGGAGCCGCTGGGCAGCGTCGACGCCCTCACCGGACAGCTGAGCGTTCTGCTGCCCGCCCCCACCGACCGCGAGGTCTGGCTGGTGCTCGCCGTCCTCCGCGGCACGCTCCCGCGCCGGGAGGACGTCGTCGACGGCCGCCGCCGGGCCCGGCTGGACGGCACCGCCGGTCTGCTCACCCACGCCGCGTCCACCATCGCCTCGAACCGGGTCTTCGCCCGCTTCCACCACCCCGAGGTCGAGGTGGTCGTCGGCGCGGTCGTCGTCGACGTGCACCACACCGCGCGCACGGGGCTGGCCACGGGCATCCAGCGCGTGGTGCGCCAGAGCCTCGTCCGCTGGACGCGCGACCACGAGATCCTGCTCGCCGGCTGGGACTCGACCCACGAGTCGCTCGTCGTGCTCACCCCGGAGCAGAGCCGGAACGCCGTCTCGGGCGACGTGCCCGACGCCGCCGAGGACCGCTCCCGCGTGATCGTCCCGTGGCAGGGCACCTACCTCCTGCCCGAGCTCGCCGTGGAGGACGAGCGGACGTCGCGCGTCTCCGCCCTCGCCGAGTTCAGCGGCAACCGCACGGGCACCATCGGCTTCGACTGCGTGCCGGTCACCACCGCCGAGACGGCGAGCACGGGCATCAGCGCCGCGTTCTCGCGCACGCTCGTCGCCGTGTCGCACATGGACCGCATCGCGACCATCTCCGAGGCGGCCGCGACCGAGTACTCCGGCTGGCGCCACATGCTCGGCAGCGTCGGGATGCAGGGGCCGGACATCCGCCCGATCCTGCTGCCCTCGCAGCCGGAGAGCGTCTCGGACGAGGAGCTGGCCACCGCCGCGCGCTCGCTGGTGACCGGTGACCTCCCGCTCGTCGTCTGCGTCGGCAGCCACGAGCCGCGGAAGAACCACCTGGCGGTGCTCCAGGCCGCCGAGCTGCTCTGGCGCCGGGGCGTTCGCTTCAGCCTGGTCTTCATCGGCGGCAACGCCTGGAGCAGCGCCGAGTTCGAGTACCGACTCGAGGTCCTCGAGGGCCAGGGCCGTCCGGTCCGCTCGCTCTCCAAGATCACCGACGCGCTGCTCTGGAGCGCCTACCGCCTGGCCCGGTGCACCGTGTTCCCCTCGATCAACGAGGGCTACGGTCTCCCGATCGTGGAGTCGATCTCGGTCGGCACCCCGGTCGTGACCTCCGGATTCGGCAGCATGCACGAGGTCTCCGCCTCGGGCGGCGCGCTGTTCGTCGATCCGCACGACGACCACGACATCGCCGCGGCCCTCGAGCGGCTGCTGACCGATGACGAGCTGCACGCGCGGCTCTCGGCGGAGGCGCTCGCGATCGACGGCGGCACCTGGGACGAGTACGCCGCCCGCGTCTGGTCGTACCTCGTCGAGGGAGACGGCGTCGACGAGCGGGCCCGGGCCGAGCAGTCGGACGCGACCGCCTAGGCGTCCTCGATCCACCGCGTGCAGAAGGCCCCCGCTCCAGGAGCGAGGGCCTTCTGCACGCGGTGCGCGCGGCTCAGCGGGAGCGGCGCGCCAGCCCGAGGTCGTTCCGCACCATGCGGGCGACGATCTCCTCGAAGCCGACGGTGGGCGCCCAGCCGAGCACCTCGCGGGCCCGGGAGGAGTCGCCGCGCATCTCGGGTGCGTCCACGGGGCGCGCGAACCGCGGGTCGATCGTGACCCGCTGCTCCCAGTCGTCGACGCCGGCCGCGGTGAAGGCGGCACGGACGAAGTCGCGGACCGAGTGCGCGACTCCGGTCGCCACGACGTAGTCGCCCGCCTCCTCGGCGCGCGAGGCGCGCACGAGGGCGTCCACGTAGTCGGGGGCCCAGCCCCAGTCGCGGCGCGCGTCGAGATTGCCGAGCGAGAGCTCCGACTCGGCGCCCGTCGCGATCGCCGCGACACCGGCGGTGATCTTGCGGGTGACGAAGCCGAGCGGCCGACGCGGCGACTCGTGGTTGTAGAGGATGCCGGACGAGGCGTGCAGCCCGCGGCCGCGGTAGACCGCGACGAGGTGGTGCGCGAACGCCTTCGCGGCTCCGTAGGGCGAGACCGGGCGGATCGGGGTCCGCTCGGTCTGCGGGTTCTCGGTCGCGGCCCCGAAGATCTCGGAGGACGAGGCCTGGACGAAGCGGACCTCCCGGCCCGCCGACTCCTGGAGCGCCAGCGAGGCCTCCAGGAGCGCGGCGACCGCGGTGCCGGTCACTTCGGCCGTGAGCACGGGCTCCTTCCACGAGAGCGCGACGGAGGAGAGGCCGGCGAGGTGGAAGACCGTGTCCGGCTGCGCCTCCGCGACGATATGGCCGAGGCCGGAGGCGTCGCGGAGGTCGCCCTCGAAGGGGCGGACGGCGGCGGGAAGAGCGGCGTCGTCGGTCCCGCGCACGAGCGCGGAGACCTCCCAGCCGTCGGCGAGCAGGCGCTCGACGAGGTAGCCCCCGTCCTGACCGCTCGCTCCGGTGACGAGAGCGGCAGGCATGACTACTTGATCAGCGCGGACTGCTCGGCGAGGTCGTTCTCGACCATCATCGCCACGAGCTCGGGGAACGAGACCTTCGGCTCCCAGCCGAGGACGTCGCGCGCCTTCGCCGGGTCGCCGATCAGCAGGTCCACCTCGGCGGGACGCATGAACGCGGGGTTCTGGGTCACGTACGGGGTCCAGTCCTCGATGCCGACGTGGTTGAAGGCGATGTCGAGGTACTCGCGGATCTCGTGGGTCTCGCCGGTCGCGACCACGTAGTCGTCGCCCTCGGGCTGCTGCAGCATGCGCCACATCGCGTCGACGTAGTCGCCGGCGAAGCCCCAGTCGCGCTTCGCGTCGAGGTTGCCGAGCTCCAGCGTCTCCTGGAGGCCGAGCTTGATGCGGGCGACCGCGAGGCTGATCTTGCGGGTGACGAACTCCGGGCCGCGGCGGGGCGACTCGTGGTTGAAGAGGATGCCGGAGGAGGCGTGCATGCCGTACGACTCGCGGTAGTTGATGGTCATGTAGTGGCCGAAGACCTTGGCCACTCCGTAGGGCGAGCGCGGCCAGAGCAGCGTCTCCTCGCTCTGCGGGACCTGCTGGACCTTGCCGAACATCTCGGAGGAGGAGGCCTGGTAGAACTTCACGCGCGACATGTCGGAGCCGGCGTAGAGGCGGGTCGCCTCGAGGATGTTGAGGACGCCCTTGCCGGTCACGTCGGTGGTGAGCGACGCGTTCTCCCACGAGTAGGCGACGAACGAGATCGCACCGAGGTTGTAGACCTCGTCGGGCTGGGCGGCGGCGAGCACGCGCACCAGGCTCGACACGTCGGTCAGGTCGCCGGTGAGCAGGGTCACCTCGGGCACGGTGCGGCGGACCAGCTCGTACTTGGGGTTGTTCTGCCCGCGGACGAGCCCGAAGACCTCGTAGCCCTTCGAGAGGAGGAGCTCGGCGAGGTAGAGGCCGTCCTGGCCGGTGATTCCGGTGATCAAAGCGCGGGGCACGTGGTGGTCCAATTCGTCGGGGTCGATGACAGCGGGACACATACTACCCACGGGCACGGCCGGGCACCGGGAGCGGTGCGGCCCGCCGGTATCCTGGCCGGGCTTCGGACCGATTGGACGCCATGCCGGAACTCCGCCCCGTCACGCTCGCCGTGCTCACCGTCGACCCGGGCGGGATGGGCGGCGGCGAGACCTACGCGCGCGCGCTCACGCGCCTCCTGGCGCCGCGGCCGGGGGAGGAGGGGCCCGACGTGCAGGTGCTCGTCCCCGAGAACGCGCGCGGCTTCAGCGAGGGCCTGCCCGAGGTCGTGGCCGAGGGGGTCGTCAGCGGGGCGGGCCACCGCCGCCGGGCCGTGGGGATGCTCCAGGCGCTCCTGCGCACGCCGAGCCTGCGCCGGCGCCTGGGCCGGGACGCGGTGCTCTACTTCCCGTTCACGGTCCCGCTCCCGTGGCCGTCGCGGCGGCAGGGGCACGTGCAGATGCTGTTCGACCTGCAGCACCGCGACCTCCCGCACCTCTTCCCCCGCGTCGAGCGCGTCTTCCGCCGGCTCGCCTACGAGGCGACCGCTCGCCGCGCCGACGCGGTCATCACCATCAGCGCCTTCACCAAGGGGCGGATCGTCGAGCTGCTGGGCATCCCGGAGGAGCGGATCCACGTGTCGCATCTCGGCGTGGACACCCGGCGCTTCGTCGCGAATCTGGGGACACGCGAGGACTTCGTCTTCTACCCGGCGCGCGCCTGGCCGCACAAGAACCACGCCCGCCTGTTCGAGGCGGTGCGCCTGCTTCGGGAGGAGGGGCACGCCCTCCGCCTCGTGCTGACAGGAGGGGATCTGGACCGCCTCGGCCCACTGCCGGACTTCGTCGAGTGGCGCGGCCACGTCACTCCGGAGGAGCTCGCCGACCTCTACCGCCGAGCCGCGGTGCTGGCGTTCCCGAGCCTCTACGAGGGCTTCGGCCTCCCGCCGATCGAGGCGATGGCGTCGGGATGCCCGGTCGCCGCCTCCGACGCGGGCTCGCTCCTGGAGATCTGCGGGGACGCCGCGGTCTACGTCGATCCGCTCGAGCCGCGCTCGATCGCGGACGGGATCCTCGAGGCGATCGAGCGGACCGGCGAGCTCGGCCCGCTCGGCGTCGAGCGCGCCCGGTCCTTCAGCTGGGAGCGCTGCCGGGAGGAGCACCTCGCCGTGCTCCGCCAGGTGGCGCGGCGGCGCGGGCGCTGAGGAGTCCGGTCAGTCCCGCGGGTGCAGGAGCCGGCGCCAGCTCAGCCCCTGAGCCGCGCGCATCGCGCAGAGCACCACGAGCAGCCAGCCGGCGTCGAGCAGGATCGAGCTCTCGGCCAGCGCGGTGACCATCAGCACGGTCAGCACCAGCACCGGCCAGACGTGCACGACCGCCTTGCGCTCGGAGGCGATCAGCCAGGAGCGCCAGAGCGCGAGGCCGATCAGCACGACGAAGAGGACCACCCCGACCGCGCCGACCTGCAGGGCCACGTCGAAGAGCGCGTTGAGGCTCGACGAGTGCGGGCGGCCCGAGAGGTAGTCGATGGCGGTGAAGGGGTAGAGGTCGGGCCGCCAGTAGCCCACCCAGCCCCAGCCGACGATCGGAGCGAGGTCCGTGAAGCGCCAGACCTGCTGCCAGAGCCGCAGCCGGAACTCGAACTCGCTGCCCGCGTTCAGCAGCTCGATCACCCGGTAGCGCAGGAGCCACACGGTGAGGGAGGCCGCGGCGGCGACGCCGAGCACCGCGACCTGCCGCCGACGGCGGTGGGTGCCGTCGCCGTGGCGCACCCAGCGCAGGGCGAGGGCGACGACGACGGCCACGGCGAGCACGCCCGCGCTCACGGCGGAGCGCGTGAAGAGGAGGGTGACCGCGGCGAGGGCGATCGAGGCGACGGCCGGCCCGCGGGCGACGGAGCGGGTCATCAGCTCCACCGAGAACGTCACGATCGCCAGCAGGCAGACCAGCCCGAGCTGGTTGCGCGTGCCGACGAGTCCCTGAATCGGCCCGCCGACCGCGAGCAGGCCCTCCACGCCGAGGAAGCGCAGCGGCTGGTCGATCAGCACCCCCGAGAGCACCTCCACGGCCAGCGAGGCGATCAGCACGACCCGCAGCACGTCGCCGACCGAGCGGATGATCTGGATGATGTCGCGCGTGAGGCCGATTGCGATCGCCAGGAACGCCAGGGCGAACTGGTAGACGACACTCGAGACCGTGGCCCAGGTGTAGTCGCTCCACAGCACGCTGAGCGCGATCCAGCCGAGGAACACCAGGATGCTCGTGGGCAGCAGGCCCTCCCAGTCGAGCCGCCCGCGCCGCAGGACGAGCATGACCGCGGCGAGGGCGGTGAGCGTGGCGACGGCGGCGATGTAGCCGGGCCAGCCGAGGAGCCCGCGGACCGCCGGGGCGCAGAGGACGGTGACGAGAGTGGTCTGCGCGAGGGCCGCCGCGAACTGCGGGGACGCCGTCGCGTCGGCGAGGGGGAGCGGGGTCGCGGCGAGGACCTCGGGCGTCTCGGTCGCCGGTCGCTTGGTCTGCACCGCGAAGAGGACGAGGAGCAGCCAGCCTCCCTCGATCAGGATCCGGCTCTCGAACAGCGACTGCGCCAGGAGGGCGACCACGATCAGCAGCGGAGCGAGGCTGACGGCCGTGTAGGGGAGGGTCGAGGTCGCGTCGCGCCGCGGGCGGTCGACCGCGCGGAACCAGGAGCGCCACAGCGTCGAGACGGCGAGCGCCGCGAAGAGGACGAGGCCGACCGCTCCCAGCTGGAGGGCGACGTCGAGCCAGGCGTCGTGGGCCTGCAGGTAGAGCACGCCCTTGCGCTCGGCGAGGGTGTCGAACGGGGCGGCCCAGGGAGCCCAGTAGCTGACCCAGCCCCAGCCGAGGACCGGACGCTGCAGCGTGAGCGCGATCACCGAGTCCCAGATGTCGAGGCGGCCCGTGGCGTCCTCGCTCTTGCCGAGCAGGCCGAGGAGGGCGCCCCAGCCCGCGGCGCCTCCGGCGACGGCCGCCACCGCCAGCCCCGCGGCGGTCAGGTAGACGGGACGCCGGCGGGACTCGCCCCTCCGGCGAGCCCAGAGCGCGAACGCGGCCGCGAGGACGACGGCGACGAGGCAGAGGAGAACGGTCGCCGAGCGGGTGAGCAGGAGGGTCGCGACGAACAGGGCGACCCAGACCGCTCCCCACCGGCGCCGGATCGAGTGGGCCGCCAGCTCGATCGCGATCACGATCAGGCCGAGCAGGGCGAGGAAGCCGAGGAGGTTGCGGTTGCCGACGATCCCCTGGACGGGCTCGCCGGTGAAGAGGGCTGCCTGCGACCAGTAGAAGGCGTCGGGCGTCGGTCCGTCGGCGGGAGGCTCGACGCCGAACGGCAGGACGGGCTGCCGCACGACGACCGCGATCACGAGCTCGAAGAGGAGCGAGAGGCCGACGGAGAGGCGCAGGGCCCGTCCGAGAGCCGTGAGCAGTTCCCGGCTGCTCAGCGTGACGGCGAGGACGACGCCGCCGAGCGTCGTCGCGAGCTGCGCCGTGACTCCGATCGCGCTCGCTCCCGGATAGGCGGACCACAGCAGCGAGAGCACCGCGAGCCCGAGGAAGAGGACCAGCGACTTCGGCGTGCGGGCCCAGCGCAGGCGGGGGCGGGCGCGGACGAGCACGGCGATCGAGGCGCCCAGGAGCACCGCGACGACGACGCCCCAGCCCCACCATCCGGCGAGGTTCCGCAGCGACTGGCCGGCCAGCAGCACGGCCAGCACCGCCACCGCGAGCGCTCGGGGAGCGGCGGGGGCGGCGCGTCGGATCATGGCGACCAGTCTAGGGAGCGGGGGCGGCGCGGCGGCGTGCCGGGCGCGCCGCCGCACCCTCCCCGGCCGGGGAGGCTCAGACGAACGCAGCGGTGCCGGTGATCGAGCGGCCGACGATCAGCGTGTTCATCTCGCGGGTGCCCTCGTAGGAGTAGAGGGCCTCCGCGTCGGCGAAGAAGCGGGCGACGCCGTAGTCGAGGACGATGCCGTTGCCGCCCATCACCTCGCGGCACCAGGCGACGGTCTCGCGCATCCGGGCCGTCGCGAAGGCCTTCGCGAGGGCGGAGTGCTCGTCGCGCTGCTCGCCGGCGTCGAGCATCTCGGACACGCGGGTCGCCAGGGCGATGCTGGCCGTGATGTTGCCGATGCTCTTGACCAGGAGGTCCTGCACCAGCTGGTGCCCGACGAGCGGCTTGCCGAACTGCACGCGCTCCTTCGCGTAGCGCAGCGCCGCGTCGTAGGCGCCGATCGCGACGCCGATGGCCTGCCAGGCGACCTCGGCGCGGGTGAGCCGGAGCACCTTCGCGGTGTCGCGGAACGAGTTCGCGCCCTGCAGGCGCAGCGACTCCGGGACGCGGACGCCCTCGAGCACGATGTCGGCGTTCTGCACCGTGCGCAGGCTCTGCTTGCGCGCGATGGCGGTGGCGCGGTAGCCCGGCGTCGAGGTGGGGACGAGGAAGCCCTTCACCTGGCCGTCCTCCGCGTCCTTCGCCCAGATCACGGTCACGTCGCTGAAGGTCGCGTTGCCGATCCAGCGCTTCTCGCCGTCGAGGATCCAGTCGTCGCCGTCCCGGCGGGCGGTGGTGCGCAGGCCCTGGGCGGAGTCGGAGCCGGAGTGCGGCTCGGTGAGCCCGAAGGCGCCGACGACCTCGCCCGAGGCGAGCTTCGGCAGCCACTCGGCGCGCTGCTCCTCGGAGCCGGCGACGCCGACCGTTCCCATCACCAGGCCGTTCTGCACGCCCACGTAGGTCGCGATGCCCGCGTCCACCCGGCCCAGCTCGAGCGCCACCCAGCCGCGGAACACGGCGGAGTTCTCGATCGCGCGGGTCTCGGGCCAGGAGAGGCCGATGACGCCGGTGGCGTGGATCGCGGGGATCAGCTGCCGCGGGAACTCCGCGCGCTCCCAGTACTCGTCGGCGATCGGCCGCACCTGCTCCTCGAGGAACGCGCGGACGCCGACCAGCAGCTCCTTCTCGGCGGGCGTGAGCGCCGCCTCGAACCCGTAGAAGTCGGCCCCCAGGGTCTCGAAGGTCGTGCTGTCCATGCTCTGTGCTCCCTCGCTCGTCGGATGCGGCACGGCGACCGCTCCGACGGCGACAGTGCTGCGACTCCCAGCGTACGAAGCGCGCCTGCGAGTGCCGCGTCCTCTGGCGGAGAGCACCAACAGGCGGGCCCTCCTCCCGGGCCCGCGTTGTGGATCCTGCTAGCGTCGCAGCGGAGCGGCCCCGGCGCGTCCGGCTGAGCGGCTCGGACCCACCCCTCGGACGGAAGGCCAGCGCTCCCGTGTTCATCCCGATCGGCAACACCCCCCGCGACTACGCCTGGGGCTCGCTCACCGGCATCTCGGAGGCCCTCGGCACCGCGCCCTCCGGCGCCCCCGAGGCCGAGCTCTGGCTCGGCGCGCACCCGGGCTCGCCCGCGCGCATCCTCGACCCCGCCTCGGTCGGCGCCGGCACGCTCGCCGAGTGGATCGCCGAGCACCCCGAGGCGGCGCTCGCCGGAGTGGAGGGGTCGGTCGATCCGGTCTCGGGCGCTCCCCGTCTGCCGTTCCTGCTCAAGATCCTCGCGGCGGGCGGGCCGCTGTCGCTCCAGGCCCACCCCTCGTCCGAGCGGGCCCGGCGCCGGTTCGTCGAGGAGGAGGAGGAGGCCGGCATCCCGCGGGACGCCGCCGATCGCAACTACAAGGACCCGTTCCACAAGCCCGAGCTGATCTACGCGCTCAGCGAGACCTTCGACGCGCTCTGCGGCTTCCGTGAGCCGGCGGACGCCCGGGCGCTGCTCGCCGAGCTGGCCGGGCGCGCCCCGGCGGAGGAGGCGGCCGCGATCGCGCGGTTCGCCCGGACGCTCGAGGGCGAGCCCTCGGAGGTCCTCCGCGGCGCCGTGTCGTGGCTGCTCGCCGACGGCGACCGTGCCGAGGTCGCCGCGCTGGTGTCCGCGGTCGTCGCGGCGTCCGCGGGCGACGACCGCCTCGAGACGACCACGGTCCGGGACCTGGCCGAGAGCTACCCGGGCGACCCCGGAATCGTGCTCTCGCTCCTGCTCAACCGCGTCCGCCTCGCCCGCGGCGAGGTGCTCTACCTGCCCGCAGGCAACATCCACGCCTACCTCGCGGGCACGGGCGTGGAGCTGATGGCCGCCTCCGACAACGTGCTGCGCGGGGGCCTCACGCCCAAGCACATCGACGTGCCCGAGCTGGTGAGCGTGCTCGAGTTCTCGCCGCTGCCCGTGCCCTACCTCCCGGCCGAGCAGGCCGGACCGGGCGTGCGCGTCTACCGTCCGGACGTCCCCGACTTCGTGCTCGCCGTCGTGCAGCCGGCGTCGGAGGAGCCGGCCCGCGTCGCCCTGCACGGGCCCGCCATCGCGATCGCGACCGAGGGCTCGTTCTCGCTCGAGGGCGCCGAGGGCTCGGTCCGCGTCGAGCGCGGCGGCAGCGTGTTCGTGACCCCGTCGGAGGACACTCTCGCCGTCACCGGACGGGGCACGCTCTTCGTCGCGACGGTCTGATCCCTCCAGCGATCCCGGTGCCGGCCGCTCAGGCGGCGAACGTGCGGCGGTAGGCCGCCGGCGTGGTCCGCAGGACGCGCGTGAAGTGGTGGCGCATCACCGCAGCCGTGCCGAAGCCGACCCGCGCGGCGACCGCCTCGAGGGTCAGCTCCGTCTCCTCCAGCAGCACCTGCGCCCGGAGGAGGCGCTGGCGGGTGAGCCAGGCGAGCGGAGTCGTGCCGAGGTCGGCCCGGAAGCGGCGCGCGAAGGTGCGGGGGGCCATCAGGGCGCGACGGGCCAGCGCCTCGATCGAGAGGTCCTCGTCGAGGTGCTCCAGCATCCACTCGGTGACCTCGGCCAGCGAGTCCGCGCGCGCCTCGGGAACGGGGGTCCGCAGGTACTGCGCCTGCCCGCCGTGGCGCTGCGGGGGCACGACCATCCGCCGGGCGACGACGCTCGCCGCCGTCGCGCCCAGCTCCTCGCGCACCACGTGCAGCGCCGCGTCGATGCCGGCCGCGGTGCCCGCGCTCGTCACGATGCGCCCCTCCTGCACGTAGAGGACCTCGGGGTCCACCGTGACGGAGGGGAAGCGCCGGGCGAGCTCCGCGGCGTGCATCCAGTGGGTGGTCGCGCGCCGGCCGTCGAGCAGGCCCGCCTGTGCCAGGGTGAAGGCCCCGCTGCAGACGCTGAGGATCCACGCGCCGCGCTCGTGAGCCTCGCGGAGGAGGTCGAGGACCCGCTCGTCGGCGGGCCCGCGGCCGTGGGCGGGGACGGCGATCAGGTCCGCGTCCCGGGCCGCGTCGAGACCATCGGCGATCAGCAGGTCGAATCCGAGGCTCGTCCGGACGCGGCCCGGATCGGGAGTGGCGATCCGGAAGTCGAGGGCGGGCCCTCCGTCGGCGCCGCGGTCGATCCCGAACACCTCGCAGACGACCCCGAACTCGAACGGCGCGAGGCCGGGCAGGGCGAGGAGGGCGACGGAGCGGAGCACGGCGGCAGGATATCGCGTCCCGTCGTCATCCGGCCTTTCCACGCCGTCGATCCCCGCCGCTAGGGTGTCTTCCGGCGCGCGGAGTCGCGGGCCCGCACCGAGGAGGATCCACATGGCATGGCTGGTCACCGGGGGAGCCGGGTACATCGGGGCGCACGTGGTGCGCGCGTTCTCGGAGCAGGGCATCGACCCCGTCGTCCTCGACGACCTCTCCTCGGGGCACGCGTCGTTCGTGCCCGAGGGCGTCCCGTTCCACCAGGGCTCGATCCTCGACGAGGCCCTGCTCGACCGCGTGCTCGCCGAGCACGACATCGAGGGCGTCGTCCACGTCGCCGGGTTCAAGTACGCCGGAGTCTCGGTGCAGCGCCCCCTGCACACGTACGAGCAGAACGTCACCGGCACCATGCGCGTGCTGGCGGCGATGGAGCGCGCCGGGGTCTCCTCGATCGTCTTCTCCTCGAGCGCTGCCGTCTACGGCGCGGTCGACGTCGAGATCGTCACCGAGGACACCCCCAAGAGCCCGGAGTCGCCCTACGGCGAGTCGAAGCTGATCGGCGAGTGGCTGCTCGCGGACGCGGGGCGGGCGCACGGCGTCCGGCACGCCTCCCTGCGCTACTTCAACGTCGTCGGGTCCGGCTACCCGGACGTCTACGACACCAGCCCCCACAACCTCTTCCCCCTCGTCTTCGAGGCTCTGCTGGACGGCCGCACGCCCCGGATCAACGGCGACGACTACCCGACGCCGGACGGCACCTGCGTCCGCGACTACATCCACGTCGCCGACCTGGCGCTCGCGCACGTCGCCGCGGCGCGCCGCCTGGCCGCCGGCGAGCCGATCGACCCGGTCTACAACCTGGGCAGCGGATCCGGGGCCTCCGTCGGGGAGATCATGCGCGCGATCGCCGACAGCACCGGCATCGCCTTCACGCCCGAGGTCGCCCCGCGGCGGCCGGGCGATCCGCCCCGCATCGTCGCCTCCGGCGCGACAGCGGCCCGCGACCTGGGCTGGGAGATGCGGCACACGGTCGCCGAGATGGTGGAGAGCGCCTGGCGCGCACGGAGCGCCGCGACCGCCTGATCGGATCTCACGTTCGCGACACGCCGGTGTGTCGTGAACCCTCCACGGCGGGTTGAGGGTTTATGGTCCGCGACTTGACCTGAGCGAATGACACCGCTGTAATTACCTAGGCAGCGGCTCCGGGAGGAGCGGCCGCCGATCATCGGTTCGCAGGCGGGGTAGGAGACGGCATGACGCTTCCGGAACAGCACTCCGGAGTCCCCGAGGACTGGTTCGTCGATCCGGTCCGTCTGGGCGTGCCCGGGGTCCGACCCGGGATCGACACCGCGACCGAGGCGCCGGGGGGCGCGCTCTCCTGGCAGGTCGACTCGTTGTGCGCGCAGACCGATCCCGAGGCCTTCTTCCCCGAGAAGGGCGGCTCGACCCGCGACGCCAAGAAGATCTGCACCTCGTGCGAGGTCCGGGCCCAGTGCCTCGAGTACGCGCTCGAGAACGACGAGCGGTTCGGCATCTGGGGCGGCCTCTCCGAGCGCGAGCGCCGGAAGCTGCGCCGCCGGGCCTAGTCCCCTCCTCGCCGCGACCCGACCGACGGGGCGGCGAGCCGCAGGCGGACGGCGCGGCGGCATCGCTTAGGGTGGTCCGCGATGTATCCACGAGTCACCGCCGTCCTCGTCGCGCGCAACGGCGCGGCCTATCTGGAACGAACCCTGGCGGCCCTGCGGGCGCAGACCCGTCAGCCCGACGCGACGGTGTTCGTCGACGGAGGCTCGAAGGACACGACCGACGAGCTCCTCGCGTCCTGGGGTCCGACGCAGCTCGTGCAGGTCGCCGAGCACCTCCCCTTCGGCCAGGCCGTGGCCCGCGCTGTCCGCGTGATGCAGCCGCCGGCCGGAGAGGACGAGTGGCTGTGGCTGCTCGCGCAGGACTCCGCCCCCGAGCCCGGCGCCCTCGCGGCGCTGCTGGGAGCCGTCGAGGTCGCCCCCTCCGTCGCGGTCGCCGGCCCCAAGATCATGGACTGGACGCGCTCCGGCTACATCCGCAGCTACGGCGAGTCGATCACCAAGCACGGCACGACCGTCCACCTCGTCGAGGACGAGCTCGACCAGGGCCAGCACGACTCCACGCCCGACGTCCTGGCCGTCGCCGCCGGCGGCATGCTCGTGCGCCACTCCCTCTGGGAGGAGCTCGGCGGCTTCGACCCCGGCCTGCCGGTCGTCGACGACGCGCTCGACTTCTCGATCCGCACCCGGCTCGCCGGGCACAGGGTCAGCCGCGTGCCGGACGCCCGCGTCACCACCGCCCGCATCGGGCTGCAGCGCCCCGACGGCCGCCGCATCGACAGCGGGGAGCGGCGCCGCGCACGCCAGCACCGCACCGCGCAGCTGCACCGCCGGCTCGCCTACGCGCCCGTCGCGCTCCTCCTCCTGCACTGGCTCTCGCTCGTCCCGCTGGCGATCGGCCGCGCGGTCGTGCGCCTGCTGCGCAAGCAGCCCGGGCTGGTCGGAGGGGAGCTGCTGGCGGCCCTCGTCGTCGCCTTCGGGGGGACGAAGGTGCTGCGGGCCCGCACCGTTCTCCGCTCGTCGAAGAACGTGGGCTGGAAGGCGATCGCGCCGCTCCGCATCCCGCTGGACGTGGTGCGGCAGCTGCGCTCGGTGCGCCACGACGCCGTGCGCGTGCAGGCCGGGCGGGACCGCCATCCGCTGCACTTCTTCCAGGGCGGGGGAGTGTGGGTCGTCCTCATCGCCGCGCTCGCCGGCCTGGTGCTCTACACGCCGCTCCTCGCTGCTCCCGCGCTCAGCGGCGGCGGTCTGCTGACGCTCTCGCCGACCGTCGGCGAGCTCTGGCGCAACGCGGCCTACGGCTGGCGCGACCTCGGCTCAGGGTTCATCGGCGCGGCGGACCCGTTCGCCGCCGTCCTCGCCGTGCTCGGCTCGCTGACCTTCTGGTCGCCCAGCTACTCGATGGTGCTGCTCTACCTCGTCGCGCTCCCCGCTGCCGCCCTCGGCGCCTGGCTGATGATCGCGCGGCTCACCCCGCGCGCGACCGCCCGCGCCGCCGGAGCCCTCGTCTACATCCTCGCTCCCGCCTTCTTCGCCGCGCAGGCCGACGGGCGCCCCGCCCCGCTGCTGGTGCACGTGCTGCTTCCCTGGCTCTTCTTCGCCGGGTTCGGCGCGTACCGCTCCTGGTCCGCCTCCGCGAGCGCCTCGATCCTGGCTGCGGCCGTCGTCGCGTGCGCGCCGGTGCTGGCCGTGCCGCTCCTGGTGATCTGGCTCGTCGTCGTCGCCACCTCGGGGCGGCGGATCGGCCGCTTCCTCGGCCTGCCGATCCCCGCGGCCGTCCTCCTCTTCCCGCTGGTGGTCGCCCGCGCACCGCGGGGCGACTGGCTCGGCGTCCTCGCAGATCCGGGCGTCCCGCTGCCCTCCGCGCAGTCGGACCTCGTCGCGCTGCTCGCCGGCTTCCCGGCCGGTCTGCCCGACGGATGGCTCGCGTTCCTCGGCGGTCTGGGGATCGGCGCCTCCGCCGCCCCGCTGGTCACGGCCGTGCTCGTCGTGCCGCTGATCGTCGCGGCGCTGGCCGCCCTCCTCCTCCCGAACAACCTCTCGGCCCTCGGCGGAGTCGGCGTGGCGGCGGCGGGTCTCGTGACCGCCTCGCTCGCCCAGGGCGTGCAGGTCGCGACCACCGGCTCCGAGGCGGTCTCCGTCTGGAGCGGTACCGGTCTCAGCCTCTACTGGCTCGGCCTGGTGATCGGCGCGTCGCTCTCGCTCGCCGCCGTGCGCTCCGTGCGCGTGGTGCCGGCGCTCGTCGTCACGGCCGCGGCAGCAGCACTGGTCGGTCCGCTCGCGGTGGCCTTCCCGTCTGGCGCCGGCACGTCCGTGTCGACCACGTCGGACCGCTCGCTCCCCGCCTACGTGGCGGCCGAGGCCCGGAACGACCCGCGGGTGGGCACGATCGTGCTCGTCCCGCAGGCGGACGGCGGCGTCCTCGCCCGGCTGGAGCGCGGAGCGGGCGCGACCCTCGACCAGCAGTCGACCCTCGCGAACACCGGCGCCGAGAGCACGGACGCGATCGACGAGCTGGCGGGCAACCTCGTCTCGCGGACGGGCTACGACGTCCCCTCCGCGCTCGAGAGCCTCAGCGTGCGCTTCGTCGTGCTGACCGAGCCGGCCGGCACCCAGGTCGGCGACGCGGCCGCCGCCGTGCGCGCGCGGGCGGCCGTCTCCCTCGACGGCAACGCGGCGTTCTCGGCCGTCGGCGACACCCGCTACGGGCTCCTCTGGACGGCCGTCGACACGGAGGGGGCCCGCACCGAGGCCGCTCCGTCCGGCGTGGTCGGACCCTTCGGGATCGCCTACACGATCGCCCTCCTCCTCGTCTTCGTCGTCGCCCTCCTGCTGGCGGTGCCCACCGGGCTCTCCCTCGAGCGGGGCCGCTCCAGCGGCGCGGTCGCCGGGATCGACGACGAGCCGGGCGAGGCCACCGGCCAGTTCGACGACGGGAACGACGATGTCTGACCCCGCCGACCAGGAGAAGCAGATGCCCGAGTCCTCCGCCCGCCGCTCCCGCGCGGAGCGCCGCGCCGATCGCTCCGCGGCCTCGACGCCCGATCGCGCACCCTCGGCCGCCCGTCGGCGCCGGACGGCCCTGCGCGGTGCGGTGGGCGCGGCCGGAGTCGTGATCGCCGCGGCCGCCGTGGTCGTGCCCCAGCTCCTCCCGTCCCCCCTGGTCTCGAGCGCCGCGGAGGGCGTCGTCGTGACGCCCGTCGCGGCCGACAGCTCGCTGGTCTGCGGCGGCGATCTGATCGACGCCGGAGAGCCGGAGCAGCTGCGCGCCCTCGACGGCGCGGCGACCGCGGTCCGGCCCGAGGGCTCCACCTCGGACCCCACGGTCCTCGACGAGGACGACGTCGCGGCACCGGGCACCGGCATCACCGGTCTGAGCGTGCCCGCGGGCTCCGACCCCGCTCCCGGTGGAGCCACCGTCCAGGCCATCGGCACGGACACCCTCTCCGGACTGTCCGCCCGCGCCTGCGCCGAGCCCTCGGCCGACAGCTGGCTCGTGGCCGGCTCGACCGACGTCGGGCGCACCGCCGTGCTGATCCTGGCGAACCCGAGCGAGGTCGCCTCCACCGTCGACCTCACGCTCTTCTCCGAGACCGGCACCGTCCAGGCCACCGGCGCCACGGGCATCGTCGTTCCGGCCGGAGCGGTCCGCGCGCTCCCGCTCGCAGGGCTCGCCCCCGGGGTCGTCCAGCCCGTCGTGCACGTGACCGCACGGGGCGGCGAGGTCGCCGCGAGCATGCAGAGCAGCGCCATCTCCGGGCTCACCCCGGAGGGCGTCGAGACCACCGGCCCCTCCGCCGGCCCGGACACGCTCGCCGTGATCGCCGGCTTCACCGTCACGTCGCCTCCGGCCGAGACCGCGAGCGACGACGGCAGCGGCGGCGCGGGCAGCCCCGTGCTGCGCATCCTCACCCCCGGCGACGCCGACAGCACGGTCTCGGTCGAGGTCACCAACGAGGACCCGAGCGGGTCGGGCGCCTCCACCCAGGTCGTCGTCCCCGCCGGCCTCGTCGGCGAGGTCCCGCTCACGGGCCTGGCGGACGGCTCCTACCGCATCGTCCTGCGGGCCGATCAGCCGATCGTCGCGGCGGGGCGGACGACCTCGACCGGCTCGGCCGGCACGGACTTCGCCTGGTTCGCCTCCGGCACCGCGACCACGACGCCCTTCGGCGTCGCCGGCACGGGCGAGGGCGACGCGCGACTGCACCTGGTCAACGGCAGCGACTCGACCGCCTCGGTCGAGATCGAGGCCCCGGGCGGCACCCGCACGCTCGAGCTCGGCCCGTTCGCGGCTCTCGCGACCCCGCTGGACGGCGACGGCGCGGTCGTCAGCAGCACCCAGCCCGTGCAGGCCTCGGTCTCGATCGCGCGCGACGGGCGGATCGCCTCGTACACGATCGTCCCGCCGGGACCGCTCTCCTCGCCGATCACGGTCTACTCGCACTGAGACGCGGGGCGGCGGCGCCTCGGCGGTGCCGGCGCCTCAGAGCTGCCGGCGCCTCAGGGGTGCCGGTAGCGGTCCGGGGAGATGTCCCACGGGTCGCGGCCGAGCAGCTCCGCGACGGCGCGGAACACGTAGCTCTCGATCAGCATGCGCTGGTGCCACTCGTCGCGGCGGTGCAGCTTCGCCAGGCGCTCGATCGGCACGCGGTAGAGCGTGATGCGGCGCGCGGCGTGGTCGACGCGCCACCGCGCGATGCCCGTGCCCTGCAGCCGGTCGGGGTCGACGTCGGGAGTCGCCGCGACGTCGACGCGGATGCCGGCGAGCTCCTCCGGCCAGGTGCCGCGGAGGTAGTCGAAGGCCGAGCCGATCGTCGCCTCGAAGAAGTCGGAGCGGGTCTGCAGCAGGGGGAGGTGCGGACCGGTAATCGGCCCTCGTGCGCCGCGGCCGTGCCGGTCGCGGGAGCCTCCGCGCGACCCGCTCGTCGGGCGAGCGGCGGAACGACGAGCACGGGGCATGGCTCCAGCCTATTGCTACTGTGGGCGGCGATGACCGGACGGCACTGCTCGCGGACGGGCTGCCGTGCGCAGGCCGTCGTCACGCTGACCTACGACTACCGCGACTCGCTGGTGGCGGTCGGGCCGCTGAGTCCTGCGCCGGATCCGCACGGCTACGACCTCTGCGCCGAGCACGACCGGCGGCTCCTCGTCCCGCGCGGCTGGGAGACCGTCCGCTACGGCGCGGGGCCCGCCTAGGCCGCTGCCGCGCGCGTCAGGGCCGCTCGGGGAAGCCGCGCGGCGTGCTCGAGAGCACGGGGGCCAGCCGCTCGAGGCGCTGGTCGGACAGGAGCAGGGCGCGCTCCTCCCGCGCCCGGCGGAGTGCGGCCACGGCGAGGAGGAAGTCCTCCGCGGGCGCGGCGGGCAGCGGGGAGACGTGGACCGCGGTCTCGTCGGCCAGCGCGGCGGCGAGCTGCGAGCGCGACGGCTCCGTCATGCCGTGGCGCTGACGGAGGAACTGCGCCAGTCGGCGCGCCAGGGCGTCGGGGAGGCGCGCGGTGTCCGCCGTGACGGCCCAGCCCCGCAGCGGCTCCGGGATCTCGACGACCAGCGGCTCCGCGCGGGGAACGCGCTCGAGCTGGCTGTGCGTGCCCGCGAGGACGTCGCCGAGACGGCGCGATCGGCGCGAGAGGAGGCCGACGACCGCGGCGAGCCCGCCGAAGGTCATCAGGATCTCGAGGACGCCGGTGAGGCCGCGCACGAGGGCGTGCCGGAAGCCGATGGAACCGCCGTCGTCGCGGACGACGCGAGCGCCGACGGTGAGCTTCCCGAGCGAGCGGCCGCGACTGGCCGTCTCGACGGTGACCGGCACGATCACCACGGCGATGACGAGGGCCGCGATCGCCACGGCGGCCGAGGCGGCGGGGTCCAGGCCGCCGTCCCCGGAGAGGGAGGAGACCAGCAGGAATAGGCCCAGCGCGAGCAGGAGCTCCGCGATCAGGTCGATGATCGCGCCGACCGCGCGGAGCACGAAGGAGGTGACGGGCACCTCGAGCGCGATCGCCTCGCCGGTGATCAGGTCGGCGTCGTCGAACTCGGTGCGCTGCTCCTCCACGGTGCTCCTCCCGGATGCTCGGCCTCGGCGGCGTGCCTGGCTATCCTGTCAGGAGATGGACATCGACGCTCTCTCGGCCGCCCGCACTGCGCAGTGGACCCGCCTCGACGAGCTCTCGCGCAGGCGCCGCCTGACCGGAGCCGAGGCGGACGAGCTGATCGAGCGCTACCAGGCGGCATCCGCGGACCTCGCCACGATCTCCTCCACCGCCGGATCGACGGCCGTCGGCACGCGGCTCGCCGTCTCGCTCTCGCGGGCTCGGGGACGCCTGACCGGCACGCGAGACGAGCCGCTCGCCGCGGTCTCCCGCTTCGTCGTCCTCTCGCTCCCGGCCGCTCTGCACCGGCTGCGCTGGCTGACGCTCGCCGTCGCCCTCGCGACCGCGGTGGTGGCGACGCTCTACGCGCTCTGGATCCTCGGCGACCCGCGCCTGCTCGCCGCGCTGGGCGACGACGAGGAGCTGCGGCGCTTCGCCCGGGGCGACTTCATCGACTACTACTCCGAGAACCCCGCCGCCTCGTTCGCCGGGCAGGTCTGGACCAACAACGCCTGGATCGCGGCGCAGTGCGTGGCCTTCGGGATCGTCGGCGTCTACGTGCCGTACATCCTGCTGCAGAACGCGCAGAACCTCGGCACGTCGATCGCGGTGATGTTCCACGTGGGGGAGGGCGACACGTTCTTCCTCTACATCGCGCCGCACGGCCAGCTCGAGCTGACGGCCGTGTTCGTCGCCGCGGCCGCGGGCCTGCGGATCTTCTGGGCCTGGATCGCTCCCGGCGCGCGCACCCGCGGCCAGGCGCTCGCCGAGGACGCGCGGAGCCTGTTCACGGTGGCGATCGGCCTGGTCTTCGTGCTGCTCGTCTCGGGCGTGATCGAGGGGTTCGTCACTCCGGCGCCCTGGCCCTGGTGGCTCAAGATCGGGATCGGGGCGCTCGCCCTCGGCGCGTTCCTCTTCTACATGATCGTCGTCGGCGGGCGCGCGGTGCGGGCGGGGGAGACGGGCGACCTCGACCGGTTCGAGGCCGGGTCGCGGAGCATCGCGGCCGGCTGAGCCGAGCCGGACGAGCGCGGACGTCGGAGCGGGGCCGTCGATCAGCGCTCCCGGGACCGACGACGGCCCCTCTCGCAGGTCAGAGCCGTCCGGCCGCCTTGAGCGCGAGGTAGCGGTCCGCGAGCGCCGGCGGGAGCGCGGAGGGGCTGCCGAGCACGACGTCCCCGCCGAGACGGCGGACGGCGGCCGAGAGCCGGTCGACGTCCGCGAGCGAGCGCTCCGCGGCGGCGGCGGAGTAGACCGCGGGCCGGTCGCTCCGGTCCTCCGCCATCCGCTGCAGCTCGGGGTCGAGCGCGCAGGCGACCACGACCGTGTGCACGCGGGTGAGCTGCGGGAGCACCGCGAGGAGCCCCTCCGCCGAGCCGACCGAGTCGAGCGCGGTGAGGAGGACCACCAGCGAGCGCTGGGAGGCCAGGGTGCGCACCTGCGCGGGGACCGCCGCCCAGTCGGTCTCGATGAGCTGGGGCTGCACGGGGGCGAGGGCGTCCACGACGCGGGTCAGCACCTCCGTGCCGGTCGCGCCGTGCACGCGGGCTCGCCGGGTGCGGTCGAACGCGAGCACGTCGACCCGGTCGCCGGCCGAGGCCGCGAGGGCCGCCAGGAGGAGTGACGCCTCGATCGCCGTGTCCAGGCGCGGCTCGTCCTCGATCCGGGCGGCGGACGTGCGGCCCGTGTCGAGCACGACGATCACGCGCCGGTCGCGCTCCGGGCGCCAGGTGCGGACGACCGGCTCCCGGCGCCGCGCGGTCGCCCGCCAGTCGAGCGAGCGGACGTCGTCGCCGCGGACGTACTCGCGCAGGCTGTCGAACTCGGTCCCCTGGCCGCGGATCATCACGCTGGTCCGCCCCTCCAGCTCGCGCAGCCGCGCCAGGCGCGAGGGCAGGTGGCGGCGGGAGCGGAAGGCGGGCAGCACCCGCACGACGGCCGGCGCGGCCCGCGTCGCCTGGCGGCCGGCCAGCCCGAGCGGCCCGCGGGAGCGGATGGTGACGTGGAGTGCCCGGCGCTCGCCGCGGCGCAGCGGCTCCAGGACCGTGGTCACCGCGCGGCGCTCGCCCGGAGGCAGACGCAGGGGCGACCGGGTCTCGAGGGCGCCGGCCGAGGGCTCCCAGGCGTCGCGGAGGACCCCCGTGATCCTCCTGCGGCCGGTGCTCGTGACCAGGAGGGTCGCCTCGGCCCGCTCGCCGAGCCGCACCCGGTCCGGCACCCGCCGCTCGAGCACGACGGCCCGGGGCGAGCCCGCGACCGCGACGTCGATCCCGACGAGGACCGCCCAGGCCAGGAGCCAGAGGCCGAGCACGGCGAAGGCGACCTCGGGGCGGCCGCCCAGGAGGACGACCGGCACCAGGCCGACGAGGAGGACGAGGACGCTGCGTCCGGTGAGGTGCACGGCTCAGACCGGGACGCGGACCTGCTGCAGGATCCCGCCCAGGACGGCCTCGGTGCGGACGCCCTCGAGCTCCGCCTCCGGCTCCAGCTGGATGCGGTGGCGCAGCACGGGCAGGACCATCGCCTGCACGTGGTCGGGGGTGATCGAGCCGTAGCCGTTGAGCCAGGCCCAGGCGCGGGACGCCGCGAGCAGGGCGGTCGAGCCGCGGGGGCTGGTGCCGAGCTTGACGCTCGGGCTCTCGCGGGTGGCTCGGGCGAGGTCGACGATGTAGCCGAGGACGTCGGGGCCGGCTCCGACGCGCCGGGCCGACGCCTGGGCGGCGCGCAGACGAGCGGCGTCGAGCACGGGGCGCACGCCCGCGGCGTCGAGATCGCGCGGGTCGAAGCCGGCGGCGTGGCGCGAGAGCACCTCCACCTCGACGTCGCGCGGCGGGATGTCGAGCACGAGCTTGAGCAGGAACCGGTCCAGCTGGGCCTCCGGGAGCACGTAGGTCCCCTCGTACTCCACCGGGTTCTGGGTGGCGGCGACGAGGAACGGGTCCGGCAGAGGCAGGGTGCGCCCGTCGACGCTGACCTGGCGCTCCTCCATCGCCTCGAGCAGCGCGGCCTGGGTCTTCGGCGGCGTGCGGTTGATCTCGTCCGCCAGCAAGAGGTTCGTGAAGACCGGGCCCTCGCGGAAGGCGAAGCCGGAGGTGGAGGCGTCGTAGACGAGGGAGCCGGTGATGTCGCCGGGCATCAGGTCCGGCGTGAACTGCACCCGGCGGGTGTCGAGGCCGAGCGAGACGGACAGGGCGCGCACGAGCAGCGTCTTCGCGACTCCGGGGACGCCCTCGAGCAGGACGTGGCCGCCCGCGAGGAGGGCGATCAGGAGCCCGGAGACGGCGCCGTCCTGGCCGACGACCGCGCGGCCGACCTCGGAGCGGACCCGGTCGAGCTCGGCGCGCAGGTCGTCGTCGGAGACCGGCGCTCCGTCGCGGGCGGAGGGGGTGGTGTCGCTCATCGGGAGGGGCCTTCCGGTCGTCGGGCGGTCGTCGGGGAGAGGGCGGCGCGGAGCGCGCTCTCGAAGCGGAGGAGCTCGTCGGAGGCGGCGACGAGGGCGGCGTCGTCGCCCGGCAGGTCGTCGACGAGCAGACGGCGCAGCGCGGCCTGATCGCGGCCGAGGCGCTCGGCGGCGACGGCGACGATCTCGTCGACCCCGGTCGCCGGAGCGAGTCCCAGGAGCGCGGCCGTCCGCCGGAGGGTGCCGATGCGCAGTGCGTCGAGGGCGCGGGGCCGGAGGGCTCCGCGCGCGTAGAGCCGCGCGCGGCCGCGGGCCGTCTCGCTCGCATGCACGACGACCGGCAGCGGCTCGACCGCGAGCGGGCCGAGCCGGCGGCCGCGCCAGACGGCGGAGGCGACGAACACGGCCACCAGCAGCAGGAGAGCCGGAGTCACCCAGCCGGGGGCGAGGTCGGCGGGTGCAGGGGTGGTGCTCGCCGAGTCGGCGGCTCCGGCGCGGTACCAGACCAGCCGGTCCTCACCGCCGAGCAGTCCGAGTGCGAGAGCGGCGCGGCCGTCCTGGCCGATGGTGCCGTTGCGGAGGAGGTCGGCGTCGCCGATCGCGGTGACGTCGGCGCCCTGCGGGAACCCGGTGCTCACGAGCAGGAAGCCGTCGTCGCCTGAGGGGAAGCAGCCGACCGCGTCGCCGTCGTCGAGGATCCGGTACGTGTTCCCTCCGGCGGGGAGCGTGCCGGCGCGCTCAGCCGCGGGGAGCGGGCACTCGGCGCGGAAGGGGCCGTCGCCGGCCGGGGAGCCGGCGAAGCGGACGTCCGGCAGCAGGGCGTCGAGCGCGGCTCCTCCCGGGGTCACCAGGACGAGCGAGGCCGATGCGCGGGCGAGCCGGCGGTACTGGGCCTCGTCGAGGGCCACGTCCGGGTCGTCGACGAGCAGTGTCGCGTCGGGGGAGGAGGCGGCGAGAGCGGAGTCCAGGTCGTCGGCGCGGACGACCTCGACGCCCTGATCGCGCAGCACCTGGGCGAGCGCGCGGGCGCCGTCCGGGGTCGCGCTGTCGACGTCGAGGTCGGGGGCGGCCACCCGGGTCCCGGTCGCGACGGTGAGCAGCAGAGTGCCGACCGCGACGATCACGAGGAGGAGCACCCACACCCGTCCGCGGCGCAGCAGTGCGCCGAGGGTCGGGCTGGAGACCGTGTCGGCGCTCACCGGGGCGCCGCCAGGGCGTCCAGGACCGGCGAGGCCGCGGCGAGCTCGCGGTCCAGAGCCGCGACCCTCTCGTACTCGGCCGGGCCGCAGGGCTGCCCGAGGTAGCGCACGCGATCGAAGTCGTCGGCCGTGCGGCGCAGCGCGGCGGCGGAGGAGGGGAAGGCCGCAGAGGCGCGCGACGCCAGGCCGAGCGCGGTCGTGCCGGGCGAGACCCGCAGGACGGTCCGCTCGTCGAGGGAGCGCACCAGGGCGCGGAAGCGCTCGACGAGCGCCTCGTCCCAGTCCCCGCGGGCGGCCGCGGCCTCGGCGAGCGAGCGGAGGATCGCGGCCGAGCGGGTGTCGTCGTCGGCGAGCACCGCTCCCGTGACGGTGCTGCGGCGACCGGCGCGGGGCCGTCCCGCGATGACGAGCGCGGCGACCACGAGCGCCACCAGCACCAGCACGCCGATCACGGCGGCGATCGGCACCGGCGGGCCGTCGCCCTGCAGCGTGAGGGAGGCGAACCAGTCGCGCACCGCCTGCACCACCCGGTCGAAGAGGGTCGGCTCGGCCGCCCGGTAGCGCGGGTCGGTGAGCTCCTCGAGGAGGAGTCGGCGCGCCTGCTCCGCGTCGGGCTCGAGAGGGGCCGCGGCGAGGATCACGGGCGCTCCGGCACGGGGAAGGGATCGGGGGAGGGGCGGCCCGCCGCGCGCTCCTCGACGTGGCGCATCAGCACCAGGTCGAAGCCTTCGCGGCGCATCCGTCGGTCGAGGTAGACGAGGCCCGTCACGGCCGACTGGAGCACGGTGCCGACGGCGCCGATCACGAAGCCCACGGCGACGGAGGCGATCGTCACCACGAGCGAGGTGACGAGCTGCGCGTCCGGGTCGGTCGGGGCGATCAGGGCGCCGGCGATCGGGATGAGCAGGCTGAACGGCGTGGCCACGATCTGGCCGGCGACCTGGATGATCACGGTCATCAGCGCGAGCGCGCCGAAGGTGCGCCAGAAGCCGCCCGCCACCAGCCGCCAGGAGCGCGCCACCGCACGGCGCAGCGGCAGCCGCTCGACGACGATCAGGCTCGGAACCAGGGCGAGCTTCGTCGACAGCCAGACCCCCAGCGCGAGGGCGACCAGGCCGGAGCCGACGAGCACCAGGATCCCGCCGACGATCGCGCTCGACGTCCCGTCCATCGCTCCGATGACGAACAGCGGCACGGCGAGCGCCACGGCGAGGAGCACCAGGAGGAGGTAGCCGACGCCCTGCAGGACCGTCCAGCCGATCAGCGCCCAGAAGCGGCCCCGCAGCCGGGCGAGCAGCTGTCGGAAGGTCGCCCGCTCGCCGAGGACGCCGCGGGTGACCTCGAGCACGACCACGCCCTGCACGAGGGCACCGCTGGCGAGCGAGACGGCGAGGGGGATGAGGGCGGCCAGGACCACGACCGCGAGGGAGCCCGCGCCGACGGCGTCGCGGTCGGCGGACTCCGCCTGCGCGATGCGCCCGACGGCGAGCACCGCGATCAGGCCGTAGACCGCCAGGGCGAGCACCGACCCGAGGCCCTGCACCAGCAGGGCGACGCCCAGGGTCGTGCGGGGGCTGCGGCGGAGGACCTGGAACGGGGCGCCGAGCAGGGTGCCGAAGCCGAGCGGGCGCAGCGGCACGAGACCGGGCTTGGGCGGGGGAGTCCAGCCGGGTGCGGGGCGACCGGGCGACCAGGGGCCGGCGCCGGAGGCGGGCGACCAGGAGCCCCCGGCGGGACCGGTCGGTACGGGACCTGCGCTCGGCGGCGCGGGCGACCAGGCCGGGGCGACGGGAGCGGGCAGCGGCCTGCGCCGGTCGCCGTCCTGCGCCGTGACGGCCGCGTCGTCCGGACGCCCTGCGGGCGGGGGCCACTGAGCTGCGTCGGTCATCCCCTCCATGCTGTCACAGGCGTGCGGGCGGGGTCCTCCCCCGAGCGGACCCCCTTCGCCCGCAGAGCCCGCTCCCCGCCCACGGAGAGGTGCGTCGGTTAGCCTGGGTCGGGTCACCGTGCGCGCCGTGGGCGGGCGCGACCCGAGACGAGGAAGAGCAGACCGATGAGCGCGCGCATTCTGGTGGTCGACGACGACGCCGCCCTGGCCGAGATGATCGGCATCGTCCTGCGCGCCGACGGGTACGACGTCTCCTTCTGCGCGGACGGCTCAGGCGCCCTCGAGGCCTTCCGGCGGGCCCGGCCGGACCTGGTCCTGCTCGACCTGATGCTGCCCGGGATCGACGGGATCGAGGTGTGCCGCGCGATCCGCGCCGAGTCCGGAGTCCCCGTCATCATGCTGACGGCCAAGTCCGACACCTCCGACGTCGTGCAGGGCCTCGAGTCCGGCGCCGACGACTACATGGTCAAGCCGTTCGACCCCAAGGAGCTCGTCGCGCGGATCAGGACGCGCCTGCGTCCCGCCACCGCCGCCGCGAACGCGGTGCTGCAGGTCGGGGACCTGAGCCTCGACGTCGCCGGCCACGAGGTCCGCCGCGGCGAGACGCGCATCGGCCTGACCCCGCTCGAGTTCGACCTCCTCCTCGCCCTCGCCTCCAAGCCCCAGCAGGTCTTCACCCGCGAGATGCTGCTCGAGCAGGTCTGGGGCTACCACTACAAGGCCGACACCCGCCTCGTGAACGTGCACGTCCAGCGCCTGCGCGCCAAGGTCGAGAAGGACCCGGACGACCCCCGCATCGTGATGACCGTGCGCGGCGTCGGCTACCGCGCCGGCGCCGTCCTCCCGGGCTGACCGTGCCCCGCCTCGCCGCTCCCGACGTGCGCCGGTGGCCCCGCCGCGTGCTCGGGGTGTGGCGCACGTCGCTGCAGTTCCGCGCGGTCGCGATCACGGTCCTGCTCAGCGGCATCGCCATCGGCTCGACCGGCGTCTACCTCTCGTACAGCATCAGCGACAACCTGTTCCAGTCACGGCTGACGCAGGTCACGGGCGACACGTCGCGCGCGACCCGGGCCGCGCAGGGATACCTCGACGCCGCCACAGTCTCCACCCGCCAGGACATGGAGGAGGTGATGAGCTCGGTGCGCACCGCCGTCCGGGACGCCTCCTCCTCCGCGCTGATCGCCGTCGTGCGCTCGCCCGACCAGGAGGCGTCCTCGCTGGCGCCTCAGGACATCTACAACCGCGAGCTGCAGAACGGCGTGATCAGCGACGCGCTGCGCGAGCGGGTGCAGGCGGGCTCCGACGGGCAGTACTGGCAGTCGGTGACGCTCGACGCCTCCGGTCAGCAGCAGCCCGGCATCCTCGTCGGCTCGACCCTCGAGCTGCCGAGCTCGGCCGGGCGCTACGAGCTGTACATCGGCTACTCCCTCGCGGACGCGGAGCGCACGCTCCAGTTCGTGCAGCAGGTGCTCAACGTGGCGGGGATCCTGCTCATCCTGCTGATCGGAGCGGTCAGCTGGGTCGTCGTGCGGATCGTCGTCGCCCCGGTCCGGGTCGCGGCCGAGACGAGCCAGCGCCTCGCCGCCGGCGACTTCGACGTGCGGATACCCGAGCGGGGCCAGGACGTGATCGCGACACTCGCCCGGTCCTTCAACGGCATGGCCGACAGCCTGCAGGACCGGATCAGCGAGCTCGCGACGCTCAGCCAGGTCCAGCAGCGCTTCGTCTCGGACGTCTCGCACGAGCTCCGGACTCCGCTGACGACGATGAAGCTGGCCGGGGACGTGCTGTACGACCAGCGCGAGGACTTCGCCCCGGTCGCCGAGCGCACGGTCGAGCTGCTGCACAGCCAGATCGACCGCTTCGAGAGCCTCCTCGCCGACCTGCTCGAGATCTCCCGCCACGACGCGGGATCGGCCGAGCTCGAGCTCGAGCCGGTCAACCTGGTGAAGCTGGCCGGCGACGAGATCGAGGCGATGCGGGGGATCGCGGAGGCGAACGGCTCCCGGCTCACTCTCTCCGCCCCGGGCGGCTACTTCGACGCCGACCTCGATCCGCGCCGCATCCGCCGGATCGTCCGCAACCTGCTGGGCAACGCGATCGAGCACGGCGACGGCCGCGAGGTCGTCGTCACCGTCGACAGCAACGCCAGCGCGGTCGCCCTCGCCGTGCGCGACTACGGGCACGGCATGAGCAGCGAGGAGGTGGTGCGCGTCTTCGACCGCTTCTGGCGCGCCGATCCGTCCCGCCGCCGCACGCTCGGCGGCACCGGCCTCGGCCTCTCCATCGCGCAGGAGGACACCGCCCTGCACCACGGCTGGCTGCAGGTCTGGTCCGTGCCCGATCGCGGCGCCTGCTTCCGCCTGACCGTGCCCCGGCACCGCGGCGAGCGGATCGAGGCCTCGCCTCTCCCGCTGCCCCCGGTCGACGCGGGCGAGCAGGCCTACAGCGGCCCGATCGTCCTCCCGCCGCTGCAGGCTCCTCCGGTCGGGGCCGCGGGGGTCCTCCCGTGAGGCGCGGCGTCCTCCGCGCCGCCGCGGCCGCCACGCTGCTCGCGCTCGGGCTGGCCGGGTGCGCCGGCATCCCGCGGGACGGCGACGTCGGAGTCGGACGGCCCGACACCGCGCCGCAGGACCTCCAATACGACTTCCTCCCGTCGGGACCCGCCGTCGGTGCGTCGCAGCGCGACATCCTGACCGGCTTCATCGACGCCGCGTCGAGCCCGCAGAACAACTACAAGATCGCCCGCGAGTTCCTCTCCACCGGAGCCGACTGGACGCCGGGCGAGCACGTGACGGTCGACGAGGGCCAGCGCTCCGCCTCGCCGCAGTCGGGATCCACGCTCTCGCTGACGATCACGCCCGTCGCCGAGGTCGACGCGACGGGCGTCTACACCGACGTCGCCACCACGGCCGGCCTGACCCTCGACTACGGCTTCGTCCAGGAGAACGGCGAGTGGCGCATCAGCGCGCCGCCGAGCGGCGTGGTGATCGACCGCACCACCTTCGAGCAGGTCTTCTCGACGCACGCGCTCTACTTCTTCGACCCCGGATACCAGTACCTCGTGCCGGACCTGCGCTGGTTCGCCTCGCGCGCCGACAGCTCCACCAGCACCACGATCGTCACCGAGCTGCTGCGCGGCCCCACGCCGTGGCTGCGGGACTCCGCCGCCGTCGTGTCGGCCTTCCCGACCGGGACGACGCTGGCGGCCGAGACCGTCCCGGTCGAGTCGCAGCGCGCCGTGGTCGACCTGAACCCGGCCGCTCTCGAGGCCGATCCGGCGCAGTGGCGGCTGATGGCGCTGCAGCTGAACCGGAGCCTCGCGAACGTCTCGAACGTCACCGGAGTCGCGCTCTCCGTCGAGCAGAACCCGATCGACGTCCCCTCCGAGGTCACCGGGCTGCCGACCTCGCCCCGCGTCGACACCCGGCCGCTCGTGCTGACCGACGACGCTTTCGGATTCCTCGGCTCCTCCGGGCTGGCCGGCCTCGGGATCTCGGATCGGATCGAGGCGCTGCAGCCGCGGGCCGCGGTCCTCGGCGAGCAGCGCGGGGCCGACTCGGACGCATCGGCCGCCGTGCTCACCGCCGCGGGCGTGAGCCTCGTGGAGCCCGACGGTGCCGACGTCCTCCTCGACGCGCGGTCGGGCCTCGTCGCGCCGTCCATCGATCCGCTCGGGTACGTGTGGTCCGTGCCGTCGGCCTCGCCCGGGCAGCTGGTGGCGTACTCCGCGGACGGCTCGCGCTCGATGCAGGTCGCGACGGCCTGGAGCGAGGTCGAGTCGCTCGCCTCGATCGCCGTGTCGCGCGACGGCACCCGGATGCTGGCGCTCGCCCAGGACGGGCAGCAGGCGACGGTGCTGGTGGCCGGCATCACCCGCTCCCGGGACGGCGACCCGGTGGCGGTCGGCGAGCCGGTCGTCCTCCGCTCGACTCTGGGGACCGCGGTCGCCGCGGCCTGGACGGACGAGCTCGATGTGGTGTCGGTCGTCCGCGGCTCGACGGGAGAGGACGCCGTCACGATGAACCTGCTCGGCGGAGGCGCCACGGCGCTCGGCACGACGACGGGCACGGTCCAGATCGCCGCGGGCAACACCTCGACCCAGATCCGCATCCTCGCCGAGGGCGGGGAGCTCCGGCAGCAGCGGGGCTCGGCCTGGCAGACGACCGCGACGGACATCCGGCTGCTCGCGGCACAGACCGGCATGGGGTCCTGACCGGTCCTGTCGGCGGCGACGAGCCCTTCCGACGGCGGCGCGCTCCGGATGCTCCTCCCCAGGCGCGTCGGGCGGGCGGATCGTCCCGATCCGACGGATCCACCCCCCGCGCCGCGGCCCGGACGGCGAACGTGGAGGCATGCTCTCCGATCACCTGCTCGACGCCCTCGCCGTCCTCCTCCCGCTGGAGTGCCCCGCCTGCGGAGAGCCGACGAGCCGGGCGCCCTGTCCGGACTGCTCGGCCGACGCGGCCGCCTCGGCCTGCCTGCTGACCCGCGTCGTCGGGCCGCCGGACGATCCGCTCCTCGTCGTCACCGGTGCCCCGTACGAGGGCACGGTGCGCCGCCTCGTCGTCGCGCTGAAGGAGGAGGGCCGCACGGCCTGCCTCGCCCCGCTCGGCGCGCTGTTGCGTCCGGCCCTCGGCGCGGCGCTCGCCGGCAGCCCCGCGATCCTGGTCGTCCCGCCCGGCTCCTGGCTCGGCCGCGTGCGGCGGGGCGCCGATCCCGTCGCGCAGCTGGTCGCCGCGGCGGGAGGGCGGGCGGCGCGTCCTCTCCGGCGGTCGCGGATGGTCCGCGACCAGGTCGGGCTCGGCCGCGTCGAGCGGCGCGGCAACCTCGACGGGGCGTTCCGCGCCCGCCGTCCGCTCTCGTCGTGGCCGCCGGTGGTCCTCGTCGACGACGTGGTCACCTCCGCCGCCACCCTACTCGAGCTCCGGCGCGTCGTGCGTGCGGCCGGCGGGACGGTCCGGGCCGCGGCGGCCCTGGCCGGCACCGCGCAACGAGGAGGGAACGTAGCAGCAGAATCCGGACGAACTCCCGGTGACGATCCGGTGGCCGGGGTCTACGGTGGGGGCACGGCGTGAACGGTCCGCCCCGGAGAAAGGCGGCACGCCGTACTCGACTGGGAGGTTGTCATGGACATCGACATCACAGGACGCAACATCGACATCACCGATCGCTTCCGCGCGTACGCGACGGAGAAGTCGGACAAGGTGGCGCACCTCGCCGATCGTGCTCTCGCACTCGAGATCAAGGCGAGCAGGCACGCCGAGGGCAAGGGCTCGGCCGGCGGCGACCGCGTGGAGCTGACGCTGATCGGCAAGGGGCCCGTGGTCCGGGCCGAGGCGAGCGGGGCCGACAAGTACGCGGCGTTCGACGTCGCCATCGGCCGGCTGCTCGAACGGGTGAGACGCGCCAAGGACCGGAAGAAGGTCCATCGGGGCCAGCATCGGCCGACCTCGCTCCGCGACGCGGCCGCCGACGACTTCAGCGTCGTCGCCATCCAGCCGGCCGACGCGGCGGTGCTGGAGCAGCTGAGCACAGGCGTCATCCCCGTGCAGGAGGCGCCGGAGCCGGTGGAGGACGAGGTCGAGGAGCCGTACTGCCCCGTCGTCATCCGCAAGAAGGTCTTCGCCTCCGTCTCGATGACCGTCGACGACGCCGTCGACTACATGGAGCTGGTCGGACACGACTTCTACCTCTTCATCGACTCCGACACGAACCGCCCGAGCGTGGTCTACCGCCGCAAGGGCTGGGACTACGGCGTGATCGGCCTCGGCGACGAGGCCGACGAGCTCGCCGAGCAGGCCGCCGGCTGAGATCCGACCCCGGGCCCCGGAGCATCCGCTCCGGGGCCCTCCCCGTGCCCAGGCAGGGAGTCCGCCCAGGGCGGACGCGTCGCCCCGACCGCTCGCCGCCCGCCCCGGCTAGGCTGGTCGCGGTCCGCGCTCCGGCGCGCGACTCCTGTCTTCTACTTTTTTGGAGTACCCCGTGGCCTCTGTCCTCGAAAAGGTCCTTCGCGTCGGGGAGGGGCGGGTCATCCGTCGCCTCGAGAACTACGCGAAGGCCGTCAACGCCCTCGAAGAGGACTTCACGCACCTCAGCGACGAGGAGCTGAAGAACGAGACCGTCGAGCTGCGTGAGCGCTACTCGAACGGCGAGTCCCTCGACGACCTGCTGCCGGAGGCGTTCGCAGCCGTCCGCGAGGCCTCGCGCCGGACGCTCGGCCTCCGCCACTTCGACGTGCAGCTCATGGGCGGCGCCGCCCTGCACCTGGGCAACATCGCCGAGATGAAGACCGGAGAGGGCAAGACGCTCGTCGCGACCCTCCCGGCCTACCTCAACGCGATCGCCAGCCGCGGCGTGCACATCGTCACGGTCAACGACTTCCTCGCGTCGTACCAGTCCGAGCTGATGGGGCGCGTGTTCCGCGCCCTCGGCATGACGACCGGAGTGATCCTCTCGGGCCAGACCCCGGAGCAGCGCCGCGAGCAGTACTCGGCCGACATCACCTACGGCACGAACAACGAGTTCGGCTTCGACTACCTCCGCGACAACATGGCGTGGCAGGCGCAGGACATGGTCCAGCGCGGCCACTTCTACGCCATCGTCGACGAGGTCGACTCGATCCTCATCGACGAGGCCCGCACCCCGCTGATCATCTCCGGGCCGGCCTCGGGCGAGGCGAATCGCTGGTTCGCGGAGTTCGCCAACCTCGCCAAGCGCCTCGACGAGGGCGAGGACTTCGAGGTCGACGAGAAGAAGCGCACCGTCGGCGTCCTCGAGCCCGGCATCGAGAAGGTCGAGGACTACCTCGGCATCGACAACCTCTACGAGTCGGCGAACACCCCGCTGATCTCGTTCCTCAACAACGCCATCAAGGCGCGCGCGCTGTTCAAGAAGGACAAGGACTACGTCGTGCTGAACGGCGAGGTCCTGATCGTCGACGAGCACACCGGCCGCATCCTGGCCGGACGCCGCTACAACGAGGGCATCCACCAGGCCATCGAGGCGAAGGAGGGCGTGCAGGTCAAGGCCGAGAACCAGACCCTGGCGACCGTCACGCTCCAGAACTACTTCCGCCTCTACGCGAAGCTCTCCGGCATGACCGGAACGGCCGAGACCGAGGCCGCCGAGTTCATGTCGACCTACAAGCTCGGCGTCGTCCCGATCCCGACGAACCGCAAGATGCAGCGGATCGACAACGCCGACCTCGTCTACAAGAACGAGCAGGTCAAGTTCGCCCAGGTCGTCGAGGACATCGCGGAGCGCCACGCGGCCGGGCAGCCGGTCCTCGTCGGCACGACCAGCGTCGAGAAGAGCGAGTACCTCTCGCGCCTGCTCGCCAAGAAGGGCGTGCGCCACGAGGTCCTGAACGCCAAGAACCACGCGCGGGAGGCGGCCATCGTCGCCCAGGCCGGCCGCCTCGGCGCCGTCACCGTCGCGACCAACATGGCCGGTCGAGGCACCGACATCATGCTCGGCGGCAACGCCGAGTTCCTCGCGGTCTCCGAGATGACGGCCAAGGGCCTGAACCCCTCCGAGACTCCGGAGGAGTACGAGGCCGCGTGGGACGAGGTCTTCGCCGCCGTCAAGGAGAAGGTGGGCGAGGAGGCCGAGAAGGTCCAGGCCGCCGGCGGCCTCTACGTGCTCGGCACCGAGCGCCACGAGTCGCGCCGCATCGACAACCAGCTCCGCGGACGCTCGGGGCGCCAGGGCGACCCGGGGGAGAGCCGCTTCTACCTCTCGCTCACCGACGACCTCATGCGCCTGTTCAACTCCGGCGCCGCCGAGGCGCTCATGGGCCGCGGCAACGTCCCGGACGACATCGCCATCGAGTCGAAGGTCGTCTCGCGCGCCATCCGCAGCGCCCAGTCGCAGGTCGAGGCCCGCAACGCCGAGATCCGCAAGAACGTCCTCAAGTACGACGACGTCCTCAACCGCCAGCGCGAGGCGATCTACTCGGACCGCCGCCACATCCTCGAGGGCGACGACCTGCACGAGCGCACCCAGAAGTTCCTCGTCGACGTGATCGACGAGATCCTCGAGGTGCACACCGGCGACGGCAACGGCGACGACTGGGACTTCGACGCCCTCTGGACCGAGCTGAAGACGCTGTACCCGATCAGCCTCACCATCGACGAGGTGGTGCAGGAGGCGGGCAGCCGCGGCCGCATCAACAAGGAGTTCATGCGCCGCGAGATCCTCTCGGACGCGCAGCTCGCCTACCAGCGCCGCGAGGAGCAGCTGGGCTCTCCCGCCATGCGCGAGCTCGAGCGCCGTGTCGTGCTCTCGGTGATCGACCGCCGCTGGCGCGACCACCTCTACGAGATGGACTACCTCAAGGACGGCATCGGCCTGCGCGCGATGGCCCAGCGCGATCCGCTGGTCGAGTACCAGCGCGAGGGCTTCGCCCTGTTCCAGCAGATGATGGGGCAGATCCGCGAGGAGACCGTCGGCTTCCTCTTCAACCTCGAGGTCGAGGTGACCCAGAAGCAGGGCGAGGTCGCCGGAGTCGCGGCCAAGGGCCTCGCTCAGCCGGTCGCTCCGGCCGAGAAGCTCAGCTACTCGGCCCCGAGCGACACCGGCGGCGTCGAGGTCCGCAACCAGCGCGGACAGGTGCAGCAGGCGGCCACCGCGAAGGCCCGCGCCGAGGAGGCCCGCAAGGCGCTCCCCGAGGGCGAGGCGGAGGAGACTCCGACGACCGGCGCCTTCGGCCAGAAGCCGGGCGGCTCGGACGCCCCCGCCAACCGCGAGGAGCGGCGCGCGCAGTCCAAGCGCCGCTGAGTCCTCCCCGGACGACGCCGACGGCCCCGGTCCCGCAGCAGCGGGTGTCCGGGGCCGTCGGCGTTCCTGCGGAGGCTCGGAGCCCGCCTCGCCCGCCGTCAGGACTCGCCGCGCGCGAGGGCCGAGACGAAGCCGCCGGCGAAGGTGTCGCCGAGGCCGATCGTCGTCGGCCGGTCCGTCTCGAGGACGAGCCCGGGGACGCAGCAGGCCTCGAGCGCCGACTCCACCGCTGCGCACACCGCTTGCGAGCCGGGCTGGGGAGGGAGTCCGCCGACGAGGTCGTAGTCGGCGGCGGTGAAGCCGTCCCCGAGGAGGTCGCGGAGCTCGGCCGCGCGGATCATCTCGTCACCGACGCCCCGCCGCCCCCGGAGCTCGAGGAGGCCCTGCGCGACAGGGGGGTGGAGATCGTGCTCCCGGCCGGTGCGGCCGCCCGGGAGCGCTGACCCGCTCCTCACAGCACGTTGATCGCGGTGGCACGCCAGCGCGCGTCCGTGCCCTCGAGCCGGATCGCGACGGCCCGGCTCCGTGCGCGGTGATGCACCAGGACCACTCCCTCGACGACGCCGTCCCGCGGCTCCGTGACGATCACCCGTCCGACCGTGAACGGGACGCGCTGCGCCGTCCGCTTCCGCAGGCTGCGGGCGCGGGCCGCGAGCACGACCCGCTTCTGCAGGTGGTGGTAGACCTCGTCGCTCAGCCACCGCGCGATCTGGTCGATCTCGCGCGAGCCCTCGAGGATCTCGATCACGAGGTGCGTGAGCCGGGCGAGCAGGGGCTCCGGGTCGGGCAGCTCCGCGCGGGTCGCAGGCTGCGGGGCGAAGAACTCCGCGAGGGTGAGCCGCTCCACGGCCGCCTCGGGGTCGAGGGGGAGGGTGCGGTAGTCGAAGGCGTGGAGGGGAAGGCTCATGCGGCGATCTCCTGGGGCAGGACGAGCTGTTCACGGGTCCGGGTCACCTCTCTGCTCGACGGGCTGGGCGCGCTGGGTCGGCACGCGAGGACGACCTCATCGAAGCAGTCGAGGGATGCTCATGGAGTGCAGAGGCGCAGACTGTGGATAATCGTCGGCCGTCCCGAGCTGTGGACAGCGAGCCCGGCGTGCACCGCCCGGCCGCGCCCTAGGCTTGTCGGGTGTCGACCCTCAGTGACCTCGTCCTCTCCCACGGCCGATCCGACGAAGCGGACGTCGAATGGCTGCACCTGCTCGTCGGCGACCTGCAGCTGCTCGCCGACCTGGCCTTCGCCGACATCGTGCTCTGGGTGCCCACGGCCGACGACAGCTTCGTCGCCGTCGCCCACGCGCGCCCCAGCAGCGCGGCGACGCTCTTCTACCGCGACTTCGTCGGGCAGAGGATCAAGTCGGAGTGGCGCGCCCAGGTCGTCGAGGCGTTCGAGACCGCGCGGATCGTCGACACCTCCGCCCCGGACTGGTTCGAGGAGACGCCCACCCGCGTGCGCGCGGTGCCCGTCCTGCGCCGCCGGGGGGCCTCCGACGGCGGCACGACGGACCGCCCCATCGCGGTCGTCACGCGCCACACCAACCTCAGCGAGACGCGCACGCCGAGCCGGCAGGAGCTGACGTTCAACGACTGCGCGAACGACCTCTTCTCGATGATCGCCTCGGGCGACTTCCCGGACCTCGGCGCGCCGACCGGTCCTCGTCGCGGGGCGCCGCGCGCGTCCGACGGACTGATCCGCCTGGACGTCGACGGCGTCACCACGTTCGCGAGCCCCAACGCCCTCTCGGCGTTCAACCGCATCGGCTTCGCCGACGAGCTCGAGGGGGAGTCGCTCGCCGACGTCACCACGAAGCTGATCGCGGGGAAGGTCGTCATCGACGAGTCGCTCCCGCTGGTCGTGACCGGCCGGGCGCCGTGGCGAACCGACATCGAGGCCCGCGGAGTGACGGTGTCGCTGCGCGCGATCCCGATCCGCGACCGCGGCGAGCGGGTCGGCGCCGTCGTCCTGTGCCGCGACGTGACGGAGCTGCGCCACCAGGAGCGGGAGCTCATCACCAAGGACGCGACGATCCGCGAGATCCACCACCGCGTGAAGAACAACCTGCAGACCGTGGCCTCGCTGCTGCGGATCCAGGCGAGGCGCACCCACTCCGACCTCGCCCGGGAGGCGCTCACGCAGGCGATGCGCCGCGTCGCCGCCATCGCGGTCGTGCACGACACGCTCTCGGAGGGGCTGAACCAGAACGTCGACTTCGACGCGGTCTTCGACCGGGTGCTGCTGCTGATCGCCGAGGTCGCCTCGACCCACAACACCACGGTGCACCCGAAGCTGACGGGGAGCTTCGGCAACCTGCCCAGCGAGTACGCGACTCCGCTCGCCCTCGCCCTGACCGAGCTGGTCACCAACGCCGTCGAGCACGGCCTGGCCGGACGGGAGGGCGACGTGGAGATCGTCGCCTCGCGCAGCGACGACGAGCTCACGGTGAAGGTGCGCGACACGGGCGTCGGGCTGCCGGAGGGCAAGGTCGGATCGGGCCTGGGCACGCAGATCGTGCGCACGCTCATCCAGGGCGAGCTCGGCGGCACCATCGACTGGCACACGCTGGTCGGGCGCGGCACCGAGGTCACCATCGAGGTGCCGCTGCGATGGCTGGAGCGCGCCCGCTCCTGAAGCCGGAGACGACGCGACCCCCGCTGCCGAGAGGCGACGGGGGTCGGGGTCGTTCGTGCCGCCGAGCGGCTCGTGCGCCTAGGAGGCGCGGCGTGCGCGGGCGGCGCGGCGCTTCAGGGCGCGACGCTCGTCCTCGCTGAGGCCGCCCCACACGCCCGAGTCCTGGCCGGTCTCGAGGGCGTACTGGAGGCAGACCTCGGTGACGGTGCAGCGTGCGCACACCGACTTCGCCTTCTCGATCTGGTCCACGGCCGGGCCGGTGTTGCCGACCGGGAAGAAAAGCTCGGGGTCTGCGGTGAGGCAAGCGGCCTTGTCGCGCCAGTCCATGCGGATGCTCCTTGTGTGAAGGCGTGCGTGGAGGAACCACGCAGTGTTCGGGTGGGATGATCGATCCACGCCGACGATCCCGACCAGTACTCGACCTCCGCGCCCTCACCGGCGCACGCCACGAGGCCCCGTGCTGGAGCGCGGGGTGGATCGGGGTGGTGGACGGGAGAACGCTCGGTTCTTGCCGGTGCACTCGACGCGATGCGTGAGCACTGCGTCGGCCACCCGGCTCCAGTGCTGGTCATCCGGCTCGCCCCCTTGCCTGACGGCGCGGCGGGATCGGATGTTCACATCGGCGGAAACCCACGACCCTGTGAGCGGTGAAACGAACTGGACTAGCCTGTCACGGGGATGAGCCCGAATCAAGAGTCCTGGATGGGATGTGCCTGTGACCGCTGACGCGAACGGGTCCCGCGGACCCCGCCCGACCGCCTCCCGGCCGCTCGGTCTGGTGGTGCTGATCGCGGTCCTGGCCCTCGAGACGCTCGCCGTCGCCGGGGTCGCGGCGTGGCTCGTGCTCGAGCTGCTGACGACCCGTGCCGACACGGTCGGCGGAGGGATCGCCATCGTCGTCCTCGCGCTGATCGCCGTGTGCTGGGCCGCCGCGACGACGCTCGGCGCCGTGCGACGGCGAGGCTGGATGCGCGCGTCGGCGCTGACTATCCAGCTGGTGATGATGGCCGTGGCGCTCGGCGCCTTCCAGGGCCAGTACGCCGTGCCCGACATCGGCTGGGCGCTGCTGGCGCCGGCCGCGGTGGCCGTCGTCGCGCTGTTCCTCCCGAGCGTGGTCGCCGCCACTCGTCGCGATCCGGCCGTGTAGCCGGACGGCTGGCGCGCCGCCGCTCGCGGGTGCGACGCTGGAGGGACCCCCTCCTCGACACGGAAGCGACGCGCATGGACTCCACCCGACTCGGCTCCAGCGGCCTGCAGATCTCCTCGATCGTCCTCGGCTGCATGAGCTTCGGCGCTCCCGACCGCGGTGCCCACGGCTGGAGCATGGGCGAGGAGGAGTCGCGGACCTTCCTCCGGCGGGCGCTGGAGCTCGGCGTCACCACGTTCGACACGGCGGACGTCTACTCCGACGGCACGAGCGAGGAGTTCGTCGGCCGGGCGCTCGCGGACTTCGCGGTCCGCGAGGAGGTCGTGATCGCCACGAAGGTCCACGGGCGGATGCGCCCCGGCCCCAACGGCGGCGGCCTCTCGCGGCGGCACATCCTCAGCGCGATCGACGACAGCCTCCGGCGTCTCGGCACGGACTACGTCGACCTCTACCAGATCCACCGCTGGGACCCCGAGACGCCGATCGAGGAGACGATGGAGACGCTCCACGACGTCGTCCGCTCGGGCAGGGCGCGCTACATCGGCGCCTCGAGCATGTGGGCGTGGCAGTTCGCGAAGGCGCAGTACACCGCGGATCTGGGCGGCTGGACGCGGTTCGTCTCGATGCAGGACCAGTACAACCTGATCCAGCGCGAGGACGAGCGCGAGCTGCACCCCTTCTGCGTCGACCAGGGAGTCGGCGTGATCCCGTGGTCGCCGCTCGCCCGGGGCCGGCTCACCCGCGACTGGGACGAGACCACGGCGCGCACCGAGACCGACGTCTTCGGCGGCACCCTCTACCGCCAGCAGGAGGAGGCCGACCGGCGGACCGTCGCGACCGTCGCACGCATCGCCGAGCAGCGCGGCGTGCCCCGTGCGCAGGTGGCGCTCGCCTGGGTCCGGCAGCAGGAGGCGGTCACCGCTCCGATCGTCGGAGCCACGAAGCTCCACCACCTCGACGACGCGGTCGCGTCGCTGGACGTGGAGCTGACCACCGACGAGCTGGAGGCGCTGGGCGCCGACTACGCGCCGCGCGCCAACGAGGGGTTCTGATCCGGCCGATGCGCCACCGCTGATCCGCCCGAGCGGTCTCCGCTATTTTTCTCTCGAAGATGACGGAAGCTCGGATCGGGAGGCGGCATGGCGAGGAGTGCCGGGGATCCGTTGGGGGCGCGCTACCGCCTGCTCGAGCGGATCGGCTCGGGTGCCGCGGGCGAGGTGTGGCGCGTCGCCGACGCGCAGGGGCCGGACCGCGCGGCGAAGCTCCTCCGCGGTGAGCACGTGCACGACGCGGGCCTGGTCGAGCGGTTCGTCCGTGAGAGGTCGGTGCTCACCCGTCTGCGGCACCCGCACGTCGTGGAGGTGCTCGACCTCGTCGTGGAGGGGGAGACGCTCGGGATCGTGATGGAGCTCGTCGGCGGCGGATCGCTGCGGGAGCTGCTGCGGGACGAGGGCACCCTCCCGGCGGTCGATGCGCTGCCCGTGGCGGCCTCGATCCTCGACGCTCTCGCCGCCGCGCATGCGATCGGCACGGTCCACCGGGACGTGAAGCCCGACAACGTCCTGCTCGCGGAGGGTGCGGACGATGCGGGCTCCGCCGTCCGCGTCTCCGACTTCGGCATCGCTCACGTGGTCGCCGAGGGGCCGCGCGCGACGACGGGTGTCATCGGGACGCCGGAGTACCTCTCGCCCGAGATGCTCGCCACCGGAGCGGCCGGCCCGCCGAGCGACGTCTACTCGACGGGGATCCTGCTCTACGAGCTGCTGTGCGGCCGGACCCCGTTCGCCGGCCCCGGCGCCGACGTCGCGGTCGCCTACCGGCACGTCGCGATGCTCCCGCCGCCGCTGGAGCTGCCGCCGCGGCTCGCGTCGCTCCTGGACCGGATGCTCGCGAAGGATCCGGCGTCGCGGCCGACGGCTGCGGAGGCGGCGGGGATCCTGCGACGCCTCTCCCCGGCACTGGCCGGGCTGCCGGCGCTGCCGCTCGCGGCGGGCGTGGCGGAGTTCGAGGAGGCCGAGCGCCCGGGCACGGTCCTCCGCGGGATGGCGGTGGAGATGTCGTCGGAGCCGGTGGAGGAGGGGCCCGCTCCCGAGCTCGGCCCGTCGTCGCAGGCGACCGTGCTCCGCCCGGTGCCGCGCCGCGAGCTGCACCTGGTGGAACGGCCGTTCGAGGCTCCAGCTCGGCGGGGGCGCGGCGGACGTCTGCGGATGATCCTCGCCGCCCTCGGCGCCGGCGTCCTGCTCATCGGGGCGGTGCTCCTCGCCGTCCAGCCGCGCGGCGGCGGAGCACGGGCCTCGGCGCCGGATGCCGACCTGTCGGCCCGGCAGCAGGACCGGCCGCTGCCGACGGGCCTCGGAGTGACGCGATCGGCCACCTGGGACGCGGAGCGACGGGCCGTGGTCGTCGAGATCTCCTACTCCGCCCAGAGCGCGCCCCTCTCGGGGTCCTTCCTCGAGGTGCTGCCGGGCCCGGACGCCGCGGCGGCGTGCCCCGCGGCCAGCTGGTCCGGAGTGACGGCGGTGCGCAACCGGCCGAGCGTCACCGGAGTCGGGGTCGGCTGCGGTTGGAGCCTGACGGACCTGCACGTCCCGGCGCAGGGGATCGTCGACGTCACGGCGACCGTGCCGATCGCGGTGGCCGAGCAGAGCGCCCTGGACGGGTGGCTCGCGGCGGCCGCATCAGCGACGGCACAGGCGGTGGCCGACCCTGCGGTCACCGGGACGGCGTATCCCGTGCAGCGGCTGCGGGATGTGCGGATCGAGACTCCCGCGCGGACGGTCGGCCGGACCCCGCTGCCGGTGACGCTGGTGCCGGTCTGGCCGAGCGGGGCGGACCCCGTGAATCCCCTGCTGGCGACGCCGTCGTCCGCGCCGGCGAGCAGCATGCTCGACGCGATCGCGGGCGGAGTGGAGGGCGTTCGCTTCAGCGACGGCTGCGGCGGCGCGGTCGCCGTGTCGTCCGACGGGCTGACGGTGACCGCCCTCACGGTGACTCCGTCCTGCGAGCTGCGCGCCCGAGTGGGCGCGTTCTCGGACCTCTCGAGCAGTCCCTTCGCGATCACCACTCGCGAGTGAGTCGACCTCCCGCGCCAGTGTCGAGCCGTCGACGCCACGCGAGCCGTCTGTGCTGTCTTGCCTTCTACCATGACGAGACATCCTCATGAAACGTTGGTGGAGTGGGGAGCGGTCGGGACGGTCCCGTCCGCAGGGGTAGAAAGGTGTGATCCATGTCACGTGTTCTCTCGACCGACGAGGCGAAGTCCGCGATCCAGCAGATCCAGTCGATCGTCAACGGCGGCCTCGCCGATCAGATCAGCCGGCTCGACGCACAGGGGCGGACACTGTCCGACCCGAACGTCTGGGATGGTCCGCTGGCCTCGCAGTTCCGCTCGTCGACCTGGCCGGAGACGAAGTCGGCCCTCGAGAAGGCCAAGCAGGAGCTCGAGGAGCTGCGCGGCCAGCTGGCGACGATCTCGCAGAACATCTTCGCCGCCGGCGGAGGGAGCTGACCGGCCGTCCCGCCCCTGCGTGCTCCGGCGAGCGGGGGCGGGACGTGCTCGTCGTCTCCGCGCTCCTTCCTCCGCGCACCTCCATCGGTGCGTCTCGGAGTGATCGGAGCGCTCTCGAGGAGGACGCGCCGATCGACTCGGTGGCGGAGGCGCGATCACCCGCCCGAGGGCGCTGATCCGCCGCCGTCCGCCGGCGTCGGCGAGACCGACTGCACGAAGTGGATCTCGCCGTCGAGGCTGACGAAGCCCCGGCCCACCGTGGGCGGGACGGGGAAGCGCCGCGGGATCTGCGCGCCGAGGAGAGTGCCGTCGTTGTCGATGTCGGGCTGGAGCAGCAGCACGGAGCGGGAGGCCGCCGCCTTCTTCGTCCAGTTCCCGAAATGGCTGCGGAGCTCGCTCGACCGGCCGGCCAGCACGACGCAGAGTCCCGGGCGACCCGACGAGACCAGCCTCATCAGCGCCTGGTCGGTGTCGTCCCAGCGTTCGGCGTCGTCGAGAAGGAGCAGCACGGGGCCCTCCTCCGTCGACAGCGACGTGAGGAGGGTGCAGAGCTCCTCCGCGCCCACGGCGAGTCGGTCGAGGTCGGCGCCCCTGAGCGGGGAGCGTCGATCGCACACTCCCCAGACGGCGACCGAGCCGGCGGCCCGCGCCGCCTCGGCCAGGGCGAGCAGCACGGTCGACTTGCCCGATCGGGCGGGTCCGGCGATGACGACGTGCTCGCCCTCGAAGACCCGGAACGCCAGCGGGGCGAGGTCCGACTCGCCGAGGCCGATCGGGAGCAGCCACGGCTCGCGATCGAATCGGGCCTCGATCCCGAGTGCGCTCACGGCGACCCTGTAGGGAAGCGTGCCGACCGTGCTCGTCCTGCCGCGCGCATCCGGCCAGGCGGCCGCGAGCTCGGCGATCGCGTCGTCGAGACCGGCCCTCGGAGTCGCGACCTGCGTCTGCAGGAGCGACGGGGTGATGACGCAGCGCCCCGGCACCGCTGCCGGCGCCCGCACCGGCTTCACCCCGGCGGCGGCGTAGTCCTGCGGGTCGGCGAGGCGGAACAGCCACTTCTGCGTCGTGACCTCCTCCATCACCGAGGGGATCGCCCTCGCCCGGGTGCTCGTCACCGCGAAGTGCAGGCCGAGCTCCGGTCCGTCGGCGTAAGCGCGAGTGAACGCCTCCATCAGAGCCAGGCCCTCCCAGTCCTGGAACTCGTCCTTCAGAGTCGCGAGACCGTCGATGAGCACCAGCGCACGACGGTGGCCCCCGGGCGATGCTCGGCGCCGCCGCACCTCGTCGCGGAGGTGACGGAGGAACCGGGTCTGCTTCTCGTGGGATCCGCCACCTGCGCCGGCGTAGGAGACGGTGTGCGGGAGTCGCGCGAGCGGAGCGGAGTCGCGGGAACCGGCATCGAGGACGTAGAGGTCGAGCTCGTCCGGGGGGAAGTGGCGGGCGGCCGTCAGTGCGATCGACGCGAGCGCCGTGCTGGTGCCGCTGCCGGGGATGCCGATGAGGAGCAGGTTCCCCTCGCCCAGATTCCAGCCAGCCGGCGTCCGGCGCTGCCGGTCGGGGTCGTCCGAGAGTGCGACGTAGAGGACGTCGCCGACGACGCGACCGAGGTCGGACTCCTCCGCGCCGAACCCGCTGAGGGCCACGATGTCCTCGAGCGGCTCCGGCCAGATCGGGCGGGGAGGGCCGAAGCCTGAAGCGGCGTCCGCCTCGACCACCGCGTCGATCAGGAGGTCGAGATCGGTCGGGGCCGTCTCGTCGGCGGCGACCGGGGAGGGGCCCTCGACGGGGACGCCCGTGGGTCCGACCGGGCGGACCTCGATCGCCTCGACGGCCGGCGCCTCCGCGCGACCGGTGACCAGCGCCGTCTGGACGGGCGAGATGTCGTTCTGGCCCCGCTTCACGTACGCTCGGCCGGTCTGGGAGCGGGAGATCCCGGCCGCGCTCGCGACTCCGATCACGTCGGCGGAGTCGTCCCGGCTCTGCACCCGGAGGGCGACGCGGAGGTTGGTGTTGGCGAGGATGTCGTCGTTCACCACTCCGGCAGGACGCTGGGTGGCGAGGATCATGTGCACGCCGAGCGTCCTGCCGACCGCGGCGACGCTCACGAGGGACGTCAGGACGTCGGGATGCTCCTTCGCGAGAACGGCGAACTCGTCGACGACGAGCAGGAGCCGCGGCATCGGCTCCGGCGGCGAGGTGGCCCAGTACGCGTCGAGGTCGTCGACACCCTCGCCGGCGGCGGCGAAGAGCCGCTGACGACGCCGCATCTCGGCCTGGAGCGAGCGCAGCGCGCGGTCGGCGAGCTGGGCGTCGAGGTTGCTGATGGTGCCGATCGTGTGCGGGAGCCGCTCGCAGGACGCGAACGCTGCACCTCCCTTGAAGTCGATGAGCACGAAGGTGAGGCGCGTCGGATCGTTCCAGGCCGCGAGGCCGGCCACGAAGGAGCGCAAAAACTCGCTCTTGCCCGAGCCCGTGGTGCCGCCGACCAGGCCGTGCGGGCCGTCGGCGACGAGATCGAGCACGAGCGGACCGTGCTCGGACGAGCCGACGGGCGCGCGCACGCCCCGGGCGCTCGACCACCACCCCCGGACGTCCGCGGCGGTCGGACGATCGGCGCCCAGGAGCGGCGGCAGCCGCACGAGCGCGGAGAGGGCCGCCCCCGCGGTGACGAGCTCCGGGTCCTCGAAGCGCGCCAGGTCGCGCGCACAGCGCTCGGCCGAGGAGGAGGCGAGACCGGCGAGCACCACGTCCTCGACGGTGATCCGCTCGTCGGGCCGGGAGAGGACCGCCGAGGCGTCCGCTCCGACCCGGACGACGACCGTGCAGGAGGCGGGGAGCTGCTCCTCCGACGCCGCGAGGACGAGGCCGGAGATCCGGGTCGCCGCCTCGCGCTCGCCGCGGCCGAGTCCGAGGAGTTCGCGCGCCGGAGCGGCGCGTCCCTCGGTCAGCACGTCGGAGTCGAGCACCAGGAGCACGCGCGGCGAGTCCTCCTCGCGGAGGGCGCGGAGGAGCTCGGAGCTGCGGTCGCGCCGGTCGGAGAGTCGGCGTCCGCCCCCGGGCAGACGCGTGTGGGGGAGCCAGGAGGCCCAGCTCCAGTCGGAGTCGCGTCGCCGGTCGCAGAACACCCCGATCGCCAGGTCGGCCGGACCGCAGTGGACCGCCGCCTGGCAGAGCAGGCTCCTCGCCAGAGCGAGGCCGCCCTCGCGGTCGCCGACGATCCCGACGACGCCCGAGTCCGCGAGATCGATGGACACGGGCGCGCTCGGGACGACGCTCACCGCCAGGATCGCGCGCACCTCCTCCTCGAGCCGCGGCACTCCGCGCTGATCGAGCGGGGGAGACCACGGGACGTCGCCGACGCCGATGTGCAGGCGGAGCACATCGGCGGAGGTCGCGCGCCGCTGCCACAGCGACGTGGCGGGCAGCGCCGCCCGGCGGATCGTCGTCGCCGGGTCGGGCGCGTCCTCCTCGAGGCGGGCCCGTTCGACACGCGCGGAACGGGCGATGTCGTCGCGGAGCGTCTGCAGCGCCTCGCCGTAGCGCTGCTCCTCGGACCGGGTCGCTCGGGCGTGCCGGTGCCGCTGCTCGAACCACAGGCCCACTCCGGCCACGGGGCTGAGCGCGGCGAAGAGGGCGTAGCGCGCATCGCCCATGATGAGGACCATCGCGAAGGCGAGGACGAGCGGCGCGGCGACGGTGATCACGCTGAAGGTCGTGGCGGAGGCGATCTCGAGGCGGGCCGGCGGGACGACCGCCTCGCCGGCCGCCGGACGTCCCGGTCGCGGTGGCCGGTTGAAGGGCACGGTCGCCGTCCTGGAGACGTTGTCCGCGCTCCCCGGCTCGGGCGCGAGGAGCTCGGGGGGCGCGGGGCGCAGCAGGAGGGCCGCCCCACCGGCGATCACGACCGCGGCGTCGGAGACGAGGACCCCGTCCCCGGTCGCGGAGACGCCGTCGACCAGAGTGCCGTTGGTGCTGTCGGCGTCGTGCACCCGCAGGCCGTCGCCCTCGCGGGTCACCGAGAAGTGCTCCCAGGAGGCGCTCGCCGTGTCGAGGACGACGTTGGCGTGCGGGGAGCGGCCCACGATCAGCGCACGGCCCCGCGGGATCTCGACCACGGCTCCCGCGCCGAGACCGCCCGACAGCACGGCCGTCCACCCGCGGGCCGCGGCGGGTCGGGGCAGGGGGGAGCGGGCGATCCGCGTTCCCTCGAGCAGCAGCAGATCGGCCAGCCGGGTCTCCACAGGATGCAGGGCGGTGTCGACGGCGAGGGCCGTCCCGGGCGGGAGGCGGTGCCCGGTGGCGGTGGCGATCAGCTCGCCGAGTGTCGCGGAGTCGCGGTGGCGGCCGAGGTCGATGTCGGAGCGGGTGCCGTCGAGGTCGAGGAGGAGTCGCACCGGGGGCTCACGGTCGGGGCTGTCCGGCGAACCAGAGCAGCGGCGGGTCGGCGGGCCGCAGGCCGAGACGCTGCGGCGAGGAGTGGAGGGGGAGTGCCGGGGCGTCCAGAGCGTGCGCGGCGCCGAAGTCGAGCGGCGGACCGGCGAGCCCGTCCGCCGCTCCGATCGTGCATCCCCGGAGTGCGGCGGCGACCGCCGAGGGTGCCCTGCTGCCTGCGACGGCCGTGGCTCGCACGAGCGCCACGACGGCGTCGTGGCTGGGGGCGTCCGCGACCGCGGCGAGATCGCGGAACGCGCGGTCGCCGAGGAGGGTCGCCCGCGCGGCATCGTCGGCGGTCATCCGTACGGCCCCCAGGAACGCGGAGGCCGCGCGTCCGCGCTCGTCGCCGCGGAGGGCGACCGCGTCGCCGGAATCCGTGCCGATCGTCGTCAGATCTCCCGAGAGGGTGCCTCCGGCCGCGGCCAGGGCGGGAGCGAAGGCGGGGCTCAGCGCGTCGGGCGTGAGCAGGATCGGGACGGACGCCCCCGCCGCCTGCAGAGCGGCGACCGCCGTCGCCTGCGCCGCGGCGGGGCCGGACACGACGACGCGCTCGACCGCCGGCTCGCCCTCGAGGTGCGGGCGGGCGGCGGTGATGATCACGTCCGCGGCGGCGCCCGGATCGGCGGTCACCGTCGCGGCGGGCGAGAGACCGGTCGGGGTGCCTCCACCGGTGTCGACGAGGAGTACCCGGGCGCCTCCGCCGGCCTCCTCCACGAGTGCCGCGTCGGCCGAGGCGGTGTCGGGTCCGAGGGACCAGACGCCGTCGCCGGGCAGGGCGGGGCCGCCTCCGTACGGGAGGACGGCCGCTGTCCCCGCGGCCCGAGCGGCGTCCACGGCCGCAGCGGTGTGGGTGCCGTGGGTCGCGAGGACGAGGCCGGACACGCCCTGCCCCGTCAGCTCCTCGACGGCGGCGCGGGCACCCTCGGGCGTCCCGTGGTCGTCGACGGCGACGAGACCGATCTCGCAGCCGCCCATCGCTGACCGGTGCGCTGCGACGACGGCACCGTTCGCCGCGTCCTTCCACTCCGCGCCCTCGCCCGGAGCCGAGCTGAGCGAGACCACCACCCCGAGCGTCAGCTGCTCGGGCACCCGGGCGCACGAGAAGCCGACCGGGAGAGCGGCGACCTCCGTCATCGGGGCGGACTGCGGGGGCAGGAGGGAGACGAGGGCACCGCTGACGCCGAGGAGGGCGACGGCGCCGCCGATCAGCATCGGGCTCCGTCGGGCGGTGCGGGGGTGCTGCGCCGCGCGCCTGCCCAGGCGGGTCATCGCTCGTCCCCGATCCGGAAGGAGTAGACCGTCCGGGTCCGCGTGCCCTCGGGCAGGTCGAGGTGGAACGCGGGAAGCTCATCCCCGGCGCGGAGGGAGGCCCGCTCCTGAGCCTGCGCCAGCAGGATGCCCGAGACGTCCTCGGATCGCACCGCGGCGTAGCCCCGTGCGCTCTGCGAGGCGAGGGCGAGCTGCACGTCGGCGGTGCCGACCTTCGCGGCACTCGTGGTCATCGATCCGAGCAGGCCGGAGCCGCCGACCGTCCGGTCGCCGAGGTCCAGGAGCACCTTGTGCAGATCGGCGGCGAGGAGCGCGGCGGCCGCGTCGGTGTCGCGGGTCGAGGCGTCGATCGTCGTCGCGATGCCGGCCAGGGAGGCGCGCGTCCGCTCGGAGACGGCCCCGCCGATCCGGGCCTCCGCGGTGCGGAGAGCCCGGTGCCCGGCGTCCACCGTCGCTGCACCGTCGGAGCGGATGCCGGAGGAGGCCGTGCGCAGGCTCGAGACCGACCGGTCGAACATCGCGACGACCGCGTCGGCGTCGGCGCCGGAGCGCGTCGAGATCCGCCGCACCTGCTCGTCGAGGAGTGCGGTGACCGCGGAGGCGGCGGCCGTGTCCGTCTCGGCGAACGCCTTCTGGATCGCCGGTGCGAGAGCGTCCTGCTGGGCGCCGAGAGCGTCGATGCGGGTGCCGAGGGCGTCGCGCTGAGCGGTCAGCGCGTCGACGCCGGTGCGGAGGGAGGCGAGCAGGCCGGTGAGGCGTGCGTCGTCCGAGCCGGCCGTCGCGCCGGCCTCGGCCATGCCGCTGCGGACCGTGGCGAGCGCGGCGCGCAGGGCGGCGAGGTCGGCACTCGCGCCGGTGCTGCCGACGGTGGAGGCGACGGCGGTCCACGCGTGGACCTGGTCGCTCAGCCGGTCGGCCAGGGGGGCCGGATAGCCGTCGGGGGCGTCGAGGCGGCCCGCGCCGGAGCAGGGCGTCGCGGTCAGGTAGGCGCGGAGCTCCTCGACGGAGCCCCGGGTCACCTCCACGGGTGCGCGCGTCGGGCGCCCGGTCGGCGTGGGTGCGGCAGCAGGGGACTGTGTCGCCGGCGACAGCTCGCAGAGCCGATCGGCCAGCTCCTGGTTCTGCGCCGACAGCGACCCCGTGCTGGTCGGCGTGCCGAGCTCGTCCAGGGCGGTCGTGGCGGCGGCGCCGACCGAGGCGACCGTCGTCTCCAGGCCCGCGGTGTCCGCGTCGAGCTCGTCCAGCGTCGCCGACAGGGCGGCGAGCGCCCGGGTGACGGATCCCTCCGGGTCGGCCAGGGTGTCCACCGAGGCCGACGCGGCGTCCACCCTGCTCGCGAGGGCGGCGAACCCGGCCTGCACGCCGTCCATCAGCTCCGGCTGCAGGGAGTCGACGAGGTCCTGCCCGCGATCGAGCATCCCGAGCAGCACGGTGTCGACGGCGGCTGCGGAGGCGGCGAGGGAGCAGGTCATCGAGGGTGCCGTGCAGGTCTCGGCGGAGGGCTGTGCCGGCCCCGCGGCAGCACGGAGAGCCGCGACGACCTCGTCGCGGCAGGACTCGGCCGCGGTCCCGTACGCGTCGAGCTCGGCCGTGAGCCGTAGCAGCTCCGAGTGGATCGAGCCGGTGCGGCCGCCGTCGACGGCGAGTCCGCATCCGCTGCCCGAGACCGTCGGCGGCGGCACCGCGGCCGATGTGTCGCCCAGCATGGCGTCCACCGCGTCGATCGCCTCGGACAGCTGCGCCAGCAGGCCGGACTCGGTGCCCGAGACCGTCGACGACAGCTGCGCCCGGAGCGCGCCGAGCTGCCCGGAGAGGCTCTGCATCGAGGCCGCCGTCGAGGCGGCGCCGGCCCGCAGCTCCTCGGCCGTGCGGACACCGAGAGTCTCGGAGGTCGCGTCGAGCGAGGCCCGTACCTCGGCGACGGTGGTGCCGGCCTGCGTCAGCAGGTCGTCCACCGCGGTGACGACCTCGATCGTGCGGCGCTCGAGGGCGAGCGGCGAGGCGTCGGAGGAGTCGAACGCGGCGCCCAGCGCCCCCTCGGTGGTCGGGTCGGTGCTCAGGCCGGGCTGGACCGCCAGGTCGAAGGCGGGGACGGCGAAGTCGGCGACGTCGGCGACGAGGGTCAGCGTCGCCGTCGCGCCACCGCCCGGGGGAGCGAGGAGAGCGGCCCACTGCACGACGGCGTCTCCGTGCTCGTCACGGCTGAGCACGCCGTTGGTGACGGCACCCGACTCGCTCTCGGTGACGACGCGACTCGGCGAGACGCCCGGCAGGACCGCGGAGGCTGCGATCGTCAGCGGAGCGCCGACGAGTGCACTGCGGCGGGCTGCACGACCGGCCGCGTCGAACGCGACCTCCTCGGGCCGGACCGTCAGGTTCTCCACCGCGAGCGAGATCTCGATCCGACCCGAGCGCCCGGCGAGGTCGGCCGGATCGGTGCCCGAGGCGTCGGCGGTGCGCCACGAGGGCCGGACACGGACCGGCAGGTCGGCGGCGACCTCGGGGGGATCGTAGACGGTGGTGGTCGCCGAGGTGTCGGACGGGTCGTCGCCGACGGCGAGAGCCGTCCCCTCGATCGCACGGACACCCCCGTCGGACGAGACGGCGACGGACACCGCCTGCAGCACCCTGGCGGCGGTGAGCGCCGGCTCCGGTGGCGTGCAGCCCGCCAGTACAGCTGCCACGACCGCGATCGCCGCTGCGGCCGTCGTCCTGCGAGCATTCGAGCGCACCCTGACCACCCCTCGTCCCGACGGGGCACCGGGCGGTGCCGCTCACGTCGACATGAGATATGCTCGCATACGAGCGGAACCCCGAGAGCCGGTGGCGCACGATGACCTGCACCGCGCGCCCCGGGGTCAGACGAGCTTCAGCTTCTTGCGGAGCGCCTGCACGTGCCCGGTCGCCCGGACGCCGTACTGCGCGAACTCGAGCGCTCCCTCGGCTCCGACGACGAACGTCGAGCGCAGCACGCCGACGACGGTCTTGCCGTAGAGGCTCTTCTCGCCCCACACCGCGTACGCGCGGTGCACGGTCATGTCGGGGTCGCTCAGCAGCGGGTACGCGATGCCCTGGGCGTCGGCCCAGCGGCGCAGCGCCTCCGGGGCGTCCCGCGAGATCCCGAGGACCTCGTAGCCGGAGTCGCGGAGGGACGCCGCGTTGTCGCGGAAGTCGCAGGCCTCCGTGGTGCAGCCGGGGGTGTCGGCCTCGGGGTAGAAGAACAGGATGACGCGCCGTCCGCGGTAGTCCGCGAGCGAGACGGGCTCGCCGTCCTGGTTCGGCAGCGTGAACTCCGGAGCGGAGTCGCCGGCGGCGAGGCGCGCCTCGGCGGGGAGGGGGGAGAGGTCGGTCATCGTCTGCTTCCGTCGGTCGTGGCGAAGGTGGTCAGGAGGCGCTGGAGCGAGTCGAGGCGCTCCGGTCCGCTGGCGCCCAGCAGTCCGCCCTCGACCGCCTCGATGATGGCGCAGTCGGGGGAGTCGGGCAGGTGCGTGCAGCCGCGCGGGCAGTCCCGGGCGATCACGGCGAGGGTCGTGAACGCGCCGAGGATGTTGTCGGTGTTCACGTGGCCGAGTCCGAACGAGCGGACGCCGGGGGTGTCGATGACCCAGCCGTGCCGGTCGCCGCGCTCCACGCGGAGCGAGACGGTGGAGGACGAGGTGTGCCGACCGCGGCCCGTCACGGTGTTCACGCGCCCGATGGCCCGGTGCGCGTCCGGGACGAGCTTGTTCACGAGGGTGGACTTGCCGACTCCGGAATGCCCGACGACCACGGTCTCGTGGCCGAGGAGGGCGTCGGCGATCTCGTCGACCGGCGGCTCGTCCTGGCTCGAGAGGAACACGCGGAGGTCGAGCCCCTCGAAGTTGCGGAGGAACGGGGCCGGGTCCGCGAGGTCGGTCTTGGTGATGCAGAGCATCGGAGTGATCCCGGCGTCGAAGGCGGCGACCAGGTAGCGGTCGACCAGCCGGGTCCGGGGCTCGGGGTCGGCGGCGGCCACCACGCAGAGCATCTGGTCGGCGTTGGCGACGATCACGCGCTCGATCGCGTCGGTGTCGTCGGCGCTGCGGCGGAGGAGGGTCGACCGCTCGCGGATGCGGACGATGCGGGCGAGCGTCCCCTCGTCGCCGCTGGAGTCCCCGACCACGTCGACGCGGTCGCCGGCCACGATCGCCTGGCGCCGCAGCTCGCGGGCCCGGGCCGCCGTGAACTCGTGCTCCTCGGGCGTCCCGTCGCCGATCATCACCGTGTAGCGACCCCGGTCGACGCCGAGCACCATCGCGATCTCTGCGTCCTCGTAGGCGGGCCGGTTCTTGGTCCGGGGCTTCGTGCCCTTCGGGTTCGGGCGCACCCGCGCGTCCGACTCGTCGTACCCGTCGAAGTCGTCGAGAGCACCGTCGGCGTCGAGGCCGCTGTCCGTCCACCACGACACGGGTCAGACCGATCCGGCGAGGGTCGTCCACAGTTCCGGGAACTGGGGGAGGGTCTTCGCTGTCGTCGCGACGTCCTCGATCACCACGCCGGGGACCACGAGGCCGATCAGGGCGCCGGCGTGGGCCATGCGATGGTCCGAGTAGGTGCGCCAGCGGCCGCCGTGGAGCTCGGCGGGCTCGATGCGCAGACCGTCCTCGAGCTCCGTGACCCGGCCGCCGAGGCCGGTGATCTCGGCGGCGAGGGCGGCGAGGCGGTCCGTCTCGTGGTGACGGATGTGGCCGATCCCGGTCAGGGTGCTGGGAGTGGAGGCCAGCGCGGCGAGGGCGGCGAGGGCGGGGGCGAGCTCGCCTCCCTCCGACAGGTCGAGGTCCACGCCCAGGATCTCGTCGCCGCCCGTGACCACGAGGTCCTCGCCGTCGCGCTCGACGCGGGCGCCGAACAGCGGCAGGATCCGCTCGAGGTGCGCCCCGACCTGCGTGGTGACGGCCGGCCAGTGGCGAAGCCGGACGCGGCCGCCCGTGACGAGGGCCGCAGCGAGGAACGGCGCGGCGTTCGAGAGGTCGGGCTCGATCAGCACGTCGGCGCCGGCGATGGGCTGCGGCGCGACGGTCCACTCGCCGTCGGCGGGCGTGCCGACCTCGACGCCCCGTGCCGCCAGTGCGGCGACGGTCATGTCGATGTGGGGCCGGGAGGGGACGGCGCTGCCCTCATGGCGCAGGTGCAGTCCCTCCTCGAAGCGGGCGCCGGCCAGCAGGAGCGCCGAGACGAACTGGCTCGACCGCGAGGCGTCGACGACGACGTCGCCGCCCCGGACGGCCCCGGAGCCGTGGACGGTGAAGGGGAGCGCGCCGCGGCCGTCGTCGGCGACGTCGACGCCGAGCGCGCGGAGGGAGGCGATCGTCGCCCCCATCGGCCGCTTCGCCGCGTACGCGTCGCCGTCGAAGGTGGTGGGGCCGAGCGCGAGGCCGGCCAGCGGCGGGACGAAGCGCATCACGGTGCCCGCGAGCCCGCAGTCGATCGTCGTCGAGCCGAGCAGCTCCTCCGCGGGCTCCACGACCAGGTCGGCGCCGAAGCCGCCGGTCGAGCCGGACTCCCGGATCGTGGTGCCGAGCGAGCGCAGCGCCTCGATCATCAGGGCGCTGTCGCGGGAGTGCAGCGGCGCCCGCAGCGTGGAGGGTCCGTCCGCCAGAGCGGCGAGCACCAGCTCCCGGTTGGTCAGCGACTTGGAGCCGGGCAGGCCGACCTCGGCGTCGAGAGCGCCGGCCGCGAGGGGTGCGGGCCAGGCGTCGTCGCCGGGGAGCGCACGGGCGTCGCCGTACGGATCGAACTCGGGGGCGGAATAACGCGAGAAGACCATCGGTTGTCAGGATAGTCGGCGCGCAGGGCGTCGTCAGGAGCGTGACGGAGGCGGAGCATGACGGCAGCACCCCCGGTCCTCCGGAGCAGCAGGCCCGTCGCCCGGAGGCGCCCTCGCGCCGCAACCCCGGTCGTCCGCCGCGCCGCCGCTCTAGAATCGCTCGTGATGACTCGCGACGACGAACCCCGCACCACCCCCGCCGACGAGGCTCCCGAGCCCGCCGACGCGGAGCAGACGATCGTGGAGACCGTCGAGGAGTCGCTGGACGACGCCCCGGTCGAGGCTCCCGTCGATCTCCGCTCCCTCTTCGAGCAGCAGGCGCTGCCCTTCATCGACCAGCTCTACGCGGCCGGTCTGCGGATGACGAAGAACCCCTCCGACGCGCAGGACCTCGTGCAGGAGACGTTCGCGAAGGCGTTCGGCGCGTTCCGCCAGTTCGAGCAGGGCACCAACCTGAAGGCCTGGCTCTACCGCATTCTCACGAACACGTTCATCAACTCGTACCGCAAGAAGCAGCGCGAGCCCTACCAGAGCGCGATCGACGAGCTCGAGGACTGGCAGCTGGGCGGCGCCGAGTCGACCACGGCGACCTCCAGCCGCTCGGCGGAGGCGGAGGCGATCGACCACCTCCCCGACACCGCGGTGAAGGAGGCGCTCCAGGCGATCCCGGAGGACTTCCGGCTCGCCGTCTACTTCGCCGATGTCGAAGGCTTCTCCTACCAGGAGATCGCGGACATCATGAAGACCCCCGTCGGGACCGTCATGAGCCGGCTGCACCGCGGCCGGCGCATGCTGCGCGAACGACTCACCGACTACGCACGCGAGCGCGGATTCCGCGCCGCATTCACTTCCGGGAGCACGAAATGACCGACAGCGGCTGCACGAAGGCGAAGGCCGAGCTCGAGGAGTACCTCCACAACGAGCTGTGCAAGGAGGACGCCGCCGACATCCGCGAGCACATGGCGGGATGCGTCGACTGCGCCGATGAGGCGAAGGTCGGCGTGGTGCTGACGGTCGCCGTGCAGCGGGCGTGCAAGGAGACGGCGCCGGAGGACCTCCGCGCCCAGGTGCTCGGCATGCTCCGCGACGAGCACGCCGCGCACTCGCAGGCGCCCGCCCGCCTCTAGGCGCCGCACGACCCGGGGAGCCCCGGCCGTTCGAGACCTCCCGCGCACCGCGGGCCCTCGAGGGGCCGGGGCTCCGTCGTGTCCGGCGGCCTCCGGTCGCCGCAGCACCCGCACGTCGCGAGCGCTTCTGCCGGTCTCTGCGGGCCTGCGGTCAGGCACGGTCCGCCCGCAACGCGACGGGCCCGCCGGAACACGAGGTTCCGACGGGCCCGTCCGCGTCGTGCGGACCGCGGGTCAGCGGGTGAGCGCCCGCGACAGCAGGTCGGCCTGCTCGGAGGCGTGCCGCTTGGCCGAGCCGGCCGCGGGGGAGGCCGCGGACGGCCGCGAGACCACGCGCATGGATCGGCCCAGCTTCGGAGCGACCTCGAGGGCCATGAACGGCCAGGCGCCCTGGTTCTCGGGCTCGTCCTGCACCCAGACGAGCTCCGCGTCCGGGTAGCGCTCGGCGATGCCGCGCAGCTCCTCGATCGGCGCCGGGTAGTACTGCTCGACCCGCACCAGCGCGATGCCGTCGTCGGGCTTCTTCTCGAGCTCCGCCTTGAGGTCGTAGTGGACCTTGCCGGCGTGGAGCAGGACGCGCTTCACGCCGGAGGCGTCCTGGATCCGCGCATCGTCGATCACCGGCTGGAAGCGGCCCGAGGTGAAGTCCTCGACCGGGCTCGAGGCTCCGCGCAGACGCAGCATCGCCTTCGGGGTGAAGACGATCAGCGGGCGGCGGGGCCGGGAGTAGGCCTGGCGGCGCAGCAGGTGGAAGTAGGACGCCGGCGTCGACGGGCGCGCGACGGTCATGTTCCGCTCCGCGCACATCTGCAGGTAGCGCTCGATCCGAGCCGACGAGTGGTCGGGGCCCTGGCCCTCGTAGCCGTGCGGGAGCAGGAGAACGAGCGACGAGCGCTGCCCCCACTTCTGCTCGGCGGAGGAGATGAACTCGTCGATCACGATCTGGGCGCCGTTCGCGAAGTCGCCGAACTGCGCCTCCCACAGCACGAGCGAGTCGGGCCGCTCCACCGAGTAGCCGTACTCGAACGCCATCGCCGCGTACTCCGAGAGCAGCGAGTCGTAGATCCAGAGCCGGGCCTGCTGCTCGGACAGGTTCATCAGCGGCAGCCACTCCTGGCCGTTCTCGCGGTCGTGGAGGACAGCGTGGCGCTGGACGAAGGTCCCGCGGCGCGTGTCCTGGCCGACGAGGCGCACCGGGGTGTCCTCGAGCAGCAGCGAGCCGAGCGCGAGCAGCTCGCCGAAGGCCCAGTCGATGGAGCCGGAGCGGCTCATCTCCTGGCGCTTCGCCAGCAGCTGCTGGAGCTTGGGGTGCACGGTGAAGCCCTCGGGCGGCGTCGTGAACGCGTCGCCGATGCGGGTGACGACCTCGGTCTTCACGCCGGTCACCTCGGGCTCGCCCGGGTAGTCCTCGCCCTGCTGCGCGTCGGGCAGCTCGAGGTCGGCCACGGAGTCGCCGTCGGCGGTGATCACGGGGATCGCGCCGGTCTGCGCGGCGTGGGTCTCGGCGAACGCGCGCTCCAGGCGGTCCTGGAAGTCCTGGTGGGCGCGGTCGTACTCCTCCTCGGTGATGTCGCCGCGGCCGACGAGCGCCTCGGTGTACAGCTTGCGGACCGAGCGCTTGGCCTCGATCAGGCTGTACATCAGCGGCTGGGTCATCGAGGGGTCGTCGCCCTCGTTGTGCCCGCGCCGGCGGTAGCAGATCAGGTCGATGACCACGTCGCGGTGGAACCGCTGGCGGTACTCGAACGCGAGCTGCCCGACGTGGACGACCGCCTCGGGGTCGTCGCCGTTCACGTGGAAGATCGGCGCCTGGATCGTCTTCGCGCCGTCGGTCGAGTAGATCGAGGTGCGGGCCTCGTGAGGGGGAGTCGTGAACCCGACCTGGTTGTTGATGTTGATGTGGATCGTGCCGCCGGTGCGGTACGCGCGCAGCTGCGACATCTGCAGGGTCTCGACCACCACGCCCTGGCCCGCCATCGCGGCGTCGCCGTGGACGAGGATCGGCAGCGTGGTGAAGGTGCCGATGGGCTTGCGGTCCTGCTTGGCGCGGACGATGCCTTCGAGCACGCCGTTCACGGCCTCGAGGTGCGAGGGGTTCGCCGCCAGGTAGACCGGGATCTCCTCGCCCGCCGCGCCGCGGAAGGTGCCCTCGGTGCCGAGGTGGTACTTCACGTCTCCGGAGCCCTGGACCGTGCGCGGGTCCTGGGTGCCCTCGAACTCGCGGAAGATCTGGCCGTAGGTCTTGCCGGCGATGTTGGTCAGCACGTTCAGGCGGCCGCGGTGGGCCATGCCGATCGCGACCTCGTCGAGGTGCTCGTCGGCCGCGCCCTGCAGGACGGCGTCGAGCAGCGCGATGAGCGACTCCCCGCCCTCGAGCGAGAAGCGCTTCTGGCCCACGTACTTGGTCTGCAGGAAGGTCTCGAAGGCCTCGGCCTCGTTGAGCTTGCCCAGGATGCGCAGCTGCTCGTCGTGGCCCGGCTTCTCGTAGCCGCGCTCGAGCTTCTGCTGCATCCAGGCGCGCTGCTCCGGGTCCTGGATGTGCATGTACTCGACGCCGACGGTGCGGCAGTACGAGTCGCGGAGGATCCCGAGGATGTCGCGCAGCTTGAGCTGGCGCTTGCCGCCGAAGCCGTCCGTGACGAACTCGCGATCGAGGTCCCAGAAGGTGAGGCCGTGGCTCTCGATGGCGAGGTCGGGGTGCGAGCGCTGCACGTACTCCAGCGGGTCGACGTCGGCCATCAGGTGCCCGCGGACGCGGAACGAGTTGATGAGCTCCTGCACGCGGGCGGTCTTGGAGACGCGCTCGGCGAGGTCGACGGCGATGTCCGTGGACCAGTGGATCGGGTCGTAGGGGATGCGCAGCGCGGCGAAGATGTCCTCGTAGAAGCCGCGGCCGCCGAGCAGGAGCTCGTGCACGATCTTGAGGAACTCGCCCGAGCCGGCGCCCTGGATGACGCGGTGGTCGTAGGTCGAGGTCAGGGTGATGGTCTTGCCGATGCCCAGCTCGACCAGCGTCTTCTCGGACGCGCCCTGGAACTCCGCCGGGTACTCGAGGGCGCCGGCGCCGATGATGCAGCCCTGGCCCTTCATCAGGCGGGGGACGGAGTGGACCGTGCCGATGCCGCCGGGGTTCGTCAGCGAGAGCGTGGTGCCCGCGAAGTCGCCGGCGACGAGCTTGTTGCCGCGCGCGCGCTTGACCAGGTCCTCGTAGGCCGAGAGGTAGGCCGTGAAGCTCAGCGTGTCGGCGCGCTTGATGCTCGGCACGAGCAGGGCGCGCGTGCCGTCGGGCTTCGGCATGTCGATCGCGATGCCGAGGTTGACGTGCGCCGGAGCGACGACCGCGGGCTTGCCGTCGACCTCGTCGTAGAACACGTTCTGGCTCGGGAAGTCCTTGAGCGCGCGGATGAGCGCCCAGCCGATCAGGTGCGTGAACGAGACCTTGCCGCCGCGGGTGCGGCGCAGGTGGTTGTTGATGACGATGCGGTTGTCGATCATCAGCTTCGCCGGGATCGTGCGGACGCTCGTCGCGGTGGGGATGCTGAGGCTGGCGTCCATGTTGGTCGCGAGGCTCTTCGCCATGCCGCGGAGCGGGGTGACGACGTCCTCGTCCGGCGTCGAGTCCTCGGCGGAGGGCTTGCTCACCGGAGCGTCGGCCGGGATCGGCTGCGCCTTCGGCTGCTTCGACGTGGTGCGGGAGGCGGGGGTCGACTCGGAGGAGGAGGCCGCGGCGGGATGGGTCACGGCGCCTCCGCCGCTCGACGAGACGCGCTCGGCGGCAGCGGCGGGCTTCGAGGCGGCGGGCGCGGGGGCCGCGGCGGGAGCCGGAGCCGGAGCGTCCTTGCCGGAGTTCGCGAGCTGGGCGCCGTAGCGCTCCAGGATGGGCCACCAGGACTCGTCCACCGAGGCACGGTCGGCGCTGTACTGCTCGTACAGCTCCTCCACGAGCCACTCGTTGGCTCCGAAGTCCTCCGCGCCCTGCTCTGTTCCTGCTCCGGTCAACTGGCTCGACACAGCCGATCGCCCACTCTCTCCGTTGATTCGTCCTCGATCATCCGGACGGGCCCGTCGCATCCCTCGGCGCCTGCCACCGCGGCGGAGGAGGTCGTCCTCGCACCAGCGGGAACCGGTGCCGTCGCCTGGTCCCGTCCCGGTCGCCAAGCCTAGCCCCGTTCCCTGCACGGCCGACCCGGGGCCGCGCCGGAGTAGCGTTTCCCCCATGCGTTTCTCCGGCGGAACACCCTCAGGCGACCTCACCTACTCGGACGTCTTCCTCGTCCCCGGCCGCTCGTCGGTGACGAGCCGCCTCGACGTCTCGCTCGCCCCGGGCGACGGCACCGGGGCGACGATCCCCGTCGTCTCCTCCAACATGAACTCGGTCACCGGTCAGCGCCTCGCAGCGACGCTCGCGCGCCGGGGCGGGCTCGGCGTCCTCCCGCAGGACATGCCTCTGCAGGCGCTGGACGCCGCGATCCGCTGGGTGAAGCGCCAGCCGGTCGCTTTCTCCGGCGCCCTCACCGCCTCGCCGGCGACGACCGTGGAGGAGGCGCTGCGCATCCTGCCGGCCGTCGCCGGCCACGGCTTCGTGGTGCAGGAGGAGGGCGGCGCGATCCTCGGCTGCGTCCCGGCTGCGCGCCTGGCGACCGCGCTGCCGGACGCGCGTCTGGGCGACCTGGTGCACTCCGCCACGCCCTCGATCGACGCCGACGACGTGCCCACCGCGCGGGCCGCCTTCGACCTCATGGTGGCCGCCGACCTCGACTTCGCCCCGGTGCTGCACCACGGCGCCCTGGTCGGCACGCTGTCGCGCACCGGCGCCCTCCGCTCCACCGTCTACGACCCGGCGCTCGACGCGGACGGGCGTCTGCGCGTCGCGGCGGCGATCGGCATCAACGGCGACGTCGAGGCGAAGGCGCGCGCGCTCGTCTCCGCGGGCGTCGACGTCCTCGTCCTCGACACCGCGCACGGCCACCAGGAGGGGATGCTCCGGGCGCTCCGGACGGTCTCCGCGCTCGATCTCGGAGTGCCGATCGCGGCGGGCAACGTCGTCACGGCCGACGCGGTGCACGACCTCGTCGACGCGGGAGCGGACATCCTCAAGGTCGGCGTCGGCCCCGGCGCGATGTGCACCACCCGGATGATGACCGCGGTCGGCCGCCCGCAGTTCTCGGCCGTCCTCGAGACGGCCGAGCGCGCGCACGAGCTGGGCGCCCACGTCTGGGCGGACGGCGGGGTGCGCTACCCGCGCGACGTCGCCCTCGCGCTGGCCGCGGGCGCCGCCTCCGTGATGATCGGCTCCTGGTTCGCCGGCACGATCGAGGCGCCGGGGGAGCTGCGCAGCGACGCGGCCGGCCGGGTCTACAAGGAGAGCTGGGGCATGGCCTCGGCCAAGGCGGTGCAGGAGCGCTTCGACCGCCTCGACGCCTACGAGCTCGCCCGCAAGCGCCTCTTCGCCGAGGGCATCTCCTCCTCCACCATCTACCTCGACCCGTTGCGGCCCTCGGTCGAGGACCTGCTCGACATGATCACCTCGGGGGTCCGCTCGTCCTTCACCTACGCCGGCGCCCGGAGCGTGGCCGACTTCCACGAGCGGGCGCACGTGGGCCTGCAGTCGGCCGCGGGCTACGAGGAGGGCAAGGCGCTGCCGGTCAGCTGGTGAGCGGGCGCCGCGTGCTAGAACCGAGCCCATGACCATCGTCGACAACGCCGTGTACGTCGACGGCCGCCGCATCCGGAACCCCGACTCGCTCGAGGACACCTTCGAGCTGATGCGCGACGAGCACGGCATGGCCTGGATCGGCCTCTACCGCCCGACGCGCGAGGAGGTCGAGGCGGTCGCCGAGGAGTTCGGGCTGCACCCGCTCGCCGTCGAGGACGCGCTGAGCGGGCACCAGCGGGCCAAGCTCGAGCGCTACGACGACGGGCTCTTCGTCGTGCTGCGGCCGGCGCGCTACGCGGACGCCGCCGAGACGGTCGTCTTCGGCGAGCTGCACGTCTTCGTCGGCCCCGACTTCGTGGTCACCATCCGGCACGCCGATTCCCCGGACCTCGCCCGCGTGCGCCGCCGCCTGGAGGAGGATCCGGCCCTCCTCGCCCGCGGGCCCGAAGCGGTGCTCTACGCGATCCTCGACCAGGTCGTCGACGAGTACGCGCCGGTGGTGTTCGGCGTCCAGGGCGACGTGGACGAGATCGAGGACCAGCTCTTCGGCGACGACTCCGACGACGGGCTCTCCGAGCGCATCTACCGGCTCTCGCGCGAGGTCATCCACTTCCAGCGCTCGGTGCAGCCGCTGACCGCCCTGCTGCACGAGCTGCTGCAGGAGTCGACGCCCGTGGAGGGGGAGCCCTCGCCCTCGCCGGAGCGGATCGAGCTGCGCCGGTCCCTCCGCGACGTGCTCGACCACACCATCCGCGTGACGGAGGCGGTCGACTCCCTGCGCGCGATCCTCGACAAGGCGCTCACGGTGCACTCGACGCTCGTCTCGCGCCGCCAGACCGAGACCGGGCTCGCCCAGAACGACGTGGTCCGCAAGATCTCCTCGTGGGCGGCGATCCTCTTCGCCCCGACCCTGGTGGCCGGCATCTACGGGATGAACTTCGACGACATGCCGGAGCTGCACTGGCGGCTCGGCTACCCCTGGGCGCTGGGCCTGATGCTGCTGTTCGGCTTCGCGCTCTACGCGGTGTTCAAGCGGAAGAAGTGGCTCTGAGCCGCCGCGTCGGAGCACGCCCGGCAGCGCTCCGCGGCGGGTAGACTCGGCGCCACAATGGACGACCCTCCCTCTGCGCATCCGGCCTGTTCCGCTCACTGCCGTGCTCCTCGGACTCCCGCCCGCCGCTCCGGTGCCGCCGCTCCGCCGGCCCGCACCGTCCGGCCCTCCTCGCACCTCCCTCTCGTGACCGGGGGCGACCACCGTGGGAACTGAGTGGCTCCTCCTCGGCGTCGGCCTGCTGCTGACCCTGGGCACCGGCGTCTTCGTCGCCAGCGAGTTCGCGCTGGTGAACCTCGACCGGGCCGACCTCGAGGCCCGTCGCGACCGCGGCGAGACGCGGCTGGGCATGACCATCGCGGCCCTGCGCGTCACCTCCACGCACCTCTCGAGCGCGCAGCTGGGCATCACTCTCACGACGCTGCTCACCGGCTACACGATGGAGCCCGCCCTCTCGACGCTGCTCCAGGAGCCGTTCAGCGAACTCGGCATCCCGGAGGAGGCGCTCGCGCCGGTCATGACGGTGGTCGCCATCGTCATCGCGACCCTGCTGTCGATGATCCTCGGCGAGCTGGTCCCCAAGAACTTCGCCCTCGCTCTGCCGCGGGCGACCGCGAAGCTCGTCGTGCCGCTGCAGACCGCGTTCACGACGGTGTTCCGCCCGGCCGTCGCCCTGCTGAACGGCAGCGCGAACGCCCTGCTGCGCCTGGTCGGCATCGAGCCGAAGGAGGAGCTCTCGGGCGCCCGCAGCGCCGAGGAGCTCTCGAGCCTCGTGCGCCACTCCGCCAGCGCCGGACTGCTCGAGGAGGACACGGCCGACCTGCTCGGGCGCACCCTCCGCTTCTCCGCCCTCACCGCGGGCGACGTGATGACGCCGCGCCTGCGCCTGTCGACGGTCGAGCGCGCGAGCACCGCGCAGGACGTGCTCGACCTCGCCCGCACCACCGGGTTCTCGCGCTTCCCGATCACGGACGACGACATCGACGACATCGTCGGAGTCGTGCACGTCAAGCAGGCCGTCGCCGTGCCCCGCGGCAAGAGGTCCGACGTGCCGGTCACGGCGCTGCGCTCCGAGCCGCTCCGCGTCCCCGAGACCATGAAGCTCGACGTGCTGCTCACGGAGCTGCGTGGACGCGGCTTCCAGCTCGCGGTCGTCGTCGACGAGTACGGCGGGACGGCGGGCGTCGCCACGCTCGAGGACCTGGTCGAGGAGCTGGTCGGCGAGGTCGCCGACGAGCACGACCGCTCCCGGGCCGACGTCGTCAAGCTCCCCGGCTCCACCACCTTCCCCGGCATGCTCCGCCCCGACGAGGTCCTCGACCGCGCCGGCGTGCACATCCCCGAGGAGGGGCCCTACGAGACGGTCGCCGGATTCGTGATGAGCGAGCTCGGCCGCCTCCCCGCCGTCGGCGACCGGGTCGACGTCGAGGGCGGATCTCTACGCGTCGAGCGCCTGGACGGCCGCCGCATCGACCGCCTCCGCTTCACGCCCGACCCCGACGCGGATCCCGACGGGATCCCCGACCCGCTCGCCGACGTCGCCCGCGGACACCGCGGACGGAAGGAGTCCGACGATGAGTGACTGGGCCGGAATCGCCTGGCTCGTGGTGCTCCTCGCCGCGAACGCCTTCTTCGTCGGAGCGGAGTTCGCGGTCATCTCCGCGCGCCGCTCCCAGATCGAGCCCCTCGCGGAGAGCGGACGCCGGAGCGCGATCACCGCGCTCGCCGCGATGGAGCACGCCACACTGATGCTCGCGACCACTCAGCTGGGCATCACCGTCTGCTCGCTGCTGATCCTCAACGTGAGCGAGCCGGCGATCCACCACCTGCTCGAGGTGCCGCTGCACGCCGTCGGCATCCCCGACGAGCTCTCCGGCACCGTCGCCTTCGTCATCACGCTGCTGATCGTGTCGTTCCTGCACGTGGTGCTCGGCGAGATGGTCCCCAAGAACATCTCGTTCTCGATGCCCGACCGCGCCGTGCTCCTCCTGGCGCCGCCGCTCGTCGCCATCGCCCGGGTCCTCCGCCCGATCATCGTCGCCCTCAACGCGGTCTCGAACGGAGTGCTCCGCCTCTTCAAGGTGGAGCCCAAGGACGAGGCGAACAGCACCTTCACGCTCGAGGAGGTGCAGACGATCGTCGACCAGTCCACCCGCGAGGGCACGCTCCGCGACTCGACCGGGACCCTCCTCGCCGCGTTCGAGTTCACCGAGAAGAAGGTCCACGACGTCGCCCTGCCCCTCGACGGGATCGTCAGCCTCCCCAGCGGAGCGACCCCCGCCGACGTCGAGCGCGCCGTCGCCAAGCACGGCTTCTCGCGCTACGTGATCCTCGGGGAGGACGGCACCCCCGAGGGCTACATCCACCTCAAGGACGTCCTCGACCTCGACGGTGACACGGAGGGCGCCAAGTTCCGCCTCCCCGTCCCCGCCAAGCGCATCCGCCAGCTCGCCTCGATCTTCGAGGCCACCGACCTCGAGGACGCCCTCGCGATCATGCGGCGCACCGGCGCCCACCTCGCCCGGGCGTTCGACGAGCAGGGCCGCGCCACCGGAGTGCTGTTCCTCGAGGACATCATCGAGGAGCTCGTCGGCGAAGTCGACGACGCCACCCGCCGCTAGGCGCGGGCCGCGGAGGGGCCGTCTGCGGCGTTGTCGTCGGGCGCGATACCGCCGGTATCGCTTCCTCCTCCGCCTTGCATCCGACCCCTCCGCGGCCCGCGCCCGCGGGTGCTGGAGGGGGCGTTCGCGGCGTTGTCGTCGGGCGCGGTACCGCCGGTACCGCTTCCTCCTCCGCCTTGCGACTGCCCCCTCCAGCACCCGCGCCCCTCTGGAGCAAGGGGAGAGGGGCGCGGCTGCGCCGGCACCAGTGCGCTGCGCCGGCACCAGTGCGGCTGCGGCGGCACCGGGCGGCTCCGCCGCAGGGCGACGTAGGGTGGCGGGATGGGTCAGCGGGTCAGGACGGCGGAGGCGGCGCGGAGCATCAGGGTGCCGCGGGAGGACGACGACAAGTACACGCGCGGGGTGCTGGGGATCGCGACCGGGTCGGAGCGGTACCCGGGAGCGGCGGTGCTCGGCGTCGAGGCGGCGGTGCGGACGGGAGTCGGCATGGTCCGCTACCTCGGACCGGAGCGGCCCGCGGGACTGGTGCTCGCCCGGCGGCCGGAGGTCGTGACCGCGGTGGGGCGCGTGCAGGCCTGGCTCGTCGGCTCCGGCACCAGCGCCGAGGACCGCAGCGACGAGGAGCGGCGCACCCTGATCGAGCAGCTGCACTCGGGAGTCCCGGTGGTGCTCGACGCGGGCGCGCTCGACCTGATCGACGAGGCCGCAGGCCCGGTCGTCATCACGCCGCACTACCGCGAGCTCGCCGGAGTGCTCGGCCGAGCGGGTCTGGACGCGGACGCCGCGACGATCGCCGAGGCCCCGGGGGAGTGGGCGCGCCGGGCGGCGGACCGCCTCGGAGTCTGCGTGCTCCTCAAGGGCGGCACCACCCACGTCGTCGCGGGCGGCGTCGAGCTCGAGGTCTCCGGATCTACGCCCTGGCTGGCGACCGCGGGCAGCGGCGACGTCCTCGGCGGCGTGCTCGGCGCACTCCTCGCCGGTCGGGCCGCGGACGCCGAGGCGGCCGGGGCGACTCTGACCGCGGAGGACCTCGCCCCGGTGGCCGCCGCGGCCGCCGTCCTGCACGCGGAGGCCGGACGGAGCGCCTCCGCCGGCGGCCCGATCGCCGCGCTCGACATCGCGGAGCACCTGCCCGGAGTGGTCGCCGCACTCCTGCGCTGACACGCCCGTCGGACGAGCGCTGAACCGAACCGGGACCGCCGCCGTTGTCCTGGAGGAAGCGACGCCCGCGGCCCGGCTCACCGGCTCCGCACCGCCGCCTCATCGGGTGCTCGAAGCGAGCACCTCTACCGTCGGATCCGCCGCGTCCGCCTTGACCAGGAGAACAGACATGACCGCGAAGACCACGACTCCCGCCCGCTACGCCCTGACCCTCCTCGCCGGCGCCGGCACCCTCGCCGCGCTCGCCGCCTGCTCCAGCACCACCACGACCGGGAGCGACGCCGCCGACGCGGCGACCACCACCGCTCCGAGCACCGCCACCAGCTCCGCCCCCGAGGCCACCGGCGCCGCGTCCTCCGCCGCGAGCGGCAGCAGCTACGCCGACGGCACCTACGAGGCCGAGGGCGCCTACACCTCGCCCGGAGGGAACGAGAAGGTGGGCGTCTCGCTGACCCTCGCCGAGGGCGTCGTCACCGACGTGACCGTGACCCCGGAGTCGGAGAACCCCACCGGCCAGCAGTACCAGTCGCGCTTCGCGGGCGGCATCGCGGGCGAGGTCGTCGGCAAGCAGCTCGACGAGCTGAAGGTCTCCAAGGTGTCGGGATCCTCCCTCACCTCCGGCGGCTTCAACGACGCCGTCGAGACCATCAAGGCCGATGCCACGGCCTGACGCCCCGACGGTCCTCGGCCACGCGTGGCGGTTCGACGCGATCGGCACCGGCTGGCAGATCGACACCGCCGAGCCGCTCGGGCCCTCCCACCGCTCGCGGGTCGAGGCGCGCATCGCGGCGTACGACCGCACCTGGTCGCGGTTCCGTGACGACTCCGCCGTCTCACAGCTGCGGGCCGGAGGCGAGCATGTCTTCCCCGACGAGGCGGTCGACCTCTTCGCACTGTACGACGTGCTCGACGAGCTGACCGGCGGGGCGGTCACCCCCTTCGTCGGCGGCTCTCTCGAGCAGCTCGGCTACGACTCCGCGTACACCCTCGTCCCGCGCGGAACCGCCGTCCCCGCTCCCTCCTGGGCCGCCGCCCGACGGGGGGCGGCGGGACTGCGGGTCGAGCCCGGGACCGTCGTCGACGTCGGCGCCGCGGGCAAGGGCCAGCTCGTCGACCTCGTCCTCGAGGAGCTCGACGGAGTCGGGCCCGCCGTCGTCGACGCGAGCGGCGACCTCCGGGGCATCGGAGCCGGACCCGTCCGGGTCGGCCTCGAGCACCCGTGGGACCCGAGCAGCGCACTGGGAGTGGCGGTGCCCGGCGACCGCGCGCTCTGCGGCTCGGCGAGCAACCGCCGCGCCTGGGGCAGCGGCCTCCACCACGTCCTCGACGGGCGGACCGGAGCTCCGGTCGAGAGCATCGTCGCCGCCTGGGCGGTGGCCGACACGGCCCTCGTCGCCGACGGGCTCGCGACCGCGCTGTTCGTCTGTCCGCCCGAGGCCCTCGCCGAGCGCTTCGACTTCGAGTTCGTCCGCGTCCGCAGCGACGGCACCCTCCACTACTCGCCTTCCTTCCCCGGAGAGGTCTTCCGATGATCGGCACCTTCGACCGCGCCCTCGGCCGCGTCACCACCTACCGGCTGGTCTGGATGACGCTCGCCGCGCTCCTGCTCGTCGCCGTCGGCTACGCCGCAGCCGGCCTGATCTTCTCGACGCCGCTCGAGATCCTCGGCACGACGCTCGTCGCCGTCGCCTCGACGGCCCTGGTCAGCGCGGTCCTCGCGCGGCTGTTCCGCAGCCGCGCGCACCTGGAGTCCTCGCTCGTCACCGGTCTGCTGATCGCCTGCCTGCTCTTCCCGACGGCCGATCCCCGCGGGCTCGCCGTGATCGCGCTCGTCGGCGCGATCGCCGCCGCGTCCAAGTACGTCCTGGCCTGGCGGGGCCGCCACCTCTTCAACCCGGCCGCGGTCGCCGTGCTGATCATCGGCTTCACCGGGCTCAACGCCGGAGCCTGGTGGATCGCCAGTGGCGCGATCTGGCCGTTCGTCGTCGTGGGTTCCCTCCTGATCGTCGCGCGGGTCCGCCGCTGGGCCGTCTTCGCCGTCTTCGTCGTCGTCGCCGGCGGGGTGTCCGTGCAGCAGGCGGTGCAGAACGGCCAGGACCTCGGCGCCGCGGCGGCCCTGGTCCTCACGGCCTACCCCTTCGTCTTCGCCGGCGCCTTCATGCTGACGGAGCCGCTCACGCTAGCGCCGCGCCGCTCGCAGCAGCTGATCATCGCGGTCGTCGCAGCGCTCGTGGCGAGCGTCCCCTTCCACATCGGCGTCGTCTCCGCCACTCCGGAGCTGGGCCTCGTGGTCGGCAACGCCCTCGCGTTCGCCTTCGCGTTCCGCCAGCGTCGGCGGCACACGCTCGAGCTCGCCTCGACCCGCGTGCTGGCGCCGGGCATCGCGGAGTACCGCTTCCGCTCCCGCTCGCCGCTGACCTTCGAGCCGGGCCAGTGGCTCGAGCTCGACCTGCCGCACCGCGCCGACAGCCGGGGCAGCCGGCGCACCTTCTCGGTCTCCTCCGCTCCGTCCGACGGCGAGATCGCGATCGCCCTGCGGATGCCGGAGAAGGCGAGCAGCTTCAAGCGCGCCCTCGCCGCGCTGGAGCCCGGCGACTCGCTCCGGGCGACGAGCGTCGGCGGTGACTTCGTCCTGCCGGCCGATCCCACCGTGCCGCTGCTGCTTGTGGCGGGCGGCATCGGGATCACCCCGTTCGCCAGTCAGCTCCGCTCGCTCGCGGACGGTCCGCGGCGCGACGTCGTCGTCGTGGTCGCCGCGCCGAGCCTCGCCGAGGTCGCTTACCGCGACCTGCTGCAGGAGTCGGGGGCCCGGGTCGTGCTCTGCTCGAAGGAGGCGCCGACCGACCTGCCCGCACGGTGGTCGCACGTCACAGGCCGACTGACCGCCGAGCTGCTCGCGGACGCGGTGCCGGACGCCGGCCGCCGCGTGGGCTACGTCTCCGGGTCGCCGTCGTTCGTCGACTCGGTCCGCGGCGCCCTGCGCGGTGCCGGGGCGAAGCGGATCCGCACCGACGCGTTCGCCGGCTACTGAGTTCATCGGGTCGTGATGCCGGCTGCTGACGCCCGGCGGCGACCGACGCCGCCGGGGGACCGATGCCCGGCGGGAGCGGCGCTCTCAGGCGGGCTCAGGTGCTGCCAGGGTCCCGTTCAGCGGCCCCTCTACAATGACGCGGTGCCGTCCTCCCCTCCTCGAGCGTCCTCCCGCCCCCTCGCCCGGCTGCGCGAGAACCGCGACTCCGTCGCCGTGCTCTGGGGCGCCTTCGCGCTGGTGCACGTGGTGCTCTCCCTCCTGGCGCTGTTCGCTCCGGGTCTGCCGATGGGCGACGTCAGCATCGTCTACAAGGAGTGGATGAGGACCGCCGTCGAGGGCGGCGGCATCGCCGGGATCGACACGGGCTGGGTCTACCCGATCCTCGCCTGGGGCCCGATCGCCGCCTCCTGGCTCTTCGGCTCGGCGGGCTACGACCTGATGTGGCTCGTCCTCGTCGCGCTCGCCGACGCCGCCGCCTTCGCCCTGCTGCTGCGCGGCCGGTCGGCGCCTCGCCTCGCCGCGGCGCGCTGGTGGCTGCTGTTCCTCGTCCTCCTCGGGCCGATCGCGATCGGCCGCATCGACGCCTTCACTGCGCCGCCGGCCATCGCCGGGATGCTCTGGGCGGCGACCCGTCCGGGCGTCGCGGCGCTGCTGCTGACCGTGGCCACCTGGATCAAGGTGTGGCCGGCCGCGATCCTCGCCGCTGCCGTGCTGGTCCTGCGCGGACGGCTGCGGATGATCCTCGTCCCCGCGGTCGCCTCCGTGATCATCGTGCTCGCGGTCGTCCTCGTCGGCGGCGGGGACCAGGTCTTCAGCTTCGTCACCGATCAGACCGATCGGGGCCTCCAGATCGAGGCCGTCGTGAGCACTCCCTGGATGTGGCTGTCGGTCCTCCCGGGATCGGGGAGCTACGTCTACTACGCCGCCGACATCAACACCTTCGAGATGCACGGGCCCGGCACCGAGTTCGCGGCGAGCCTGATGACCCCGCTGCTCGCTCTGGCCATGCTCGGCGTGGCCCTGCTGGGTGCCCGTGCTCTCGCCCGCCGGGCGGACCCCGCCAGGCTGTTCCCGCTGCTCGCGCTGACCTTCGTGGTCGTGTTCATCGACACCAACAAGGTGCTCTCGCCGCAGTACATCGTCTGGCTCGCGCCGCCGGTGATCGCCGGGCTGATCGCGTGCCGCGACGGCGCGTTCGACCGGCCCGCGAAGCTGACCCTCGTCACTGCGGCTCTGACCCAGGTGGTCTACCCGTACCTCTACCTCTTCCTCCTCTGGTCGCACTGGTGGATGGTGCTCGTGCTGACCGTGCGGAACATCCTCCTCGTGGTGCTGCTCGGCTGGCTGCTGCGCGAGCTGTGGAGGATGGGGACGGCGCGGGTCGTCGCACCCGGCGCCACGACTTCCGCGTCGTCGCTGACCGGCGAGACCCGCCTGGCGCCCCAGGGCTCGTAGGCTCGGAGGGCGCGGGGCCGGCACGCGGTGCGCGCAGTCAAGGAGGCTCCCATGCTCGTCGCATTCTCGGTCGCACCGTCCGGGGGCGAGGCGCCCGACGCGTCCGTCCACGACGCCGTCGCCGCCGCCGTCCGCATCGTCCGCGAGAGCGGCCTGCCGTCGCGGACGACCTCGATGTTCACCGAGATCGAGGGGGAGTGGGACGAGGTCTTCGACGTCGTCAAGCGCGCGACGGAGGCCGTCGGAGCGTTCGGGACGCGCGTGTCGCTCGTCCTGAAGGCGGACATCCGCCCCGGCTACTCGGGCGAGATCGACGGCAAGATCGCCCGGCTGAACAACGCACTGGGGGAGTAGACGGGGCGAACGCCCGCGACGTTGGTCGCGAGCTCGGCATATAAGCGGCCATACGACATGCCGACGGCAAGGACGTGATTCTTATAATTAACCTCGCGAGCTGAGTACGATTGCTTTTCCCTCTTTCGAGGCAATTGTGTTGGCTACACCGTCCCGAAGTCCTGCCAGTGATAATTGTCAATTGCTTCCTGCCATGTGGCACCTCCATTTCCCCGACCAATCGGCTTTTCTGTCTCAGCATCCAGCACGGAGATTGTGTACTTATACTGCGGAGGAACTCCTTCGTGCTCGCGAAAAATGATCTTCATTTCTCGGCCATCTGCACCGACCACTGTCCTAACCCAAGTGCGGAATACCTCGTCTTCCTGCGAATCGCTAGTTAGCTCGAGGTTCTGCTTGTCGTGATATCCGTGCATTGCAAGGGCTGAGTTGATGTTCTTTAAAAGGGAATCTACATTCATGGCGTTATTATCTCATGTTGCTCGTTCTGGCGCAAGATGTATCTTGCGAAAAAGCACTCTTAGTCTCTTGGCTCGAACCATGACCTGGTAATGTAGGAGAGGCTGGTCGTGAGTGGGAGTCATATCGCTCGTACGCCATCCTCCGGCTCGTCGGGATATGCCTTCCTGCGGGCTTGAGCGGGTGTAGAACTAAAAACCCGCGTATTTACTCGAGGGCGGACATGACGAGGCCGATGATCTCCATTACGTTTGCTCAAATCGATTCGACATCCGTCCGATCCTGAGTAGCCTTGACCGGTGACGCTCTCGCCCGCTCGGACCCGCCTCGCCCTGCTCGCCCTCGCGATGGGGGGCTTCGGCATCGGCTCGACCGAGTTCGTCGCGATGGGGCTCCTCCCGCAGCTCGCCGCCGACCTCCTCCCCGGGGTCTGGGCCGTGAGCCAGGAGCAGGCCGTCTCGCAGGCCGGGATGTTGATCTCGGCCTACGCACTCGGCGTCGTGGTCGGCGCCCCCACCATCGCCGCCGCAGCGGCGCGCTGGCCGCGCAAGAGGCTCCTCCTGACCCTCCTCGTCGCCTTCACCGTCGGGACGATCGGCTCGGCGCTGCTCCCGAGCTTCCCGCTCGTCCTCGCCGCGCGCTTCGTCGCCGCGCTCCCGCACGGCGCCTACTTCGGCATCGCCTCCCTGGTCGCCGCCGACCTGATGGGTCCCGGCAAGCGCGGCAAGGGAGTCGCGTTCGTCCTCTCCGGGCTCACGATCGCGAACGTCGTCGGCGTGCCCGCGATCACCTGGGTCGGGCAGGTGGCCGGCTGGCGCAGCGCCTACCTCGTGGTCGCGGTGCTCTTCGCGCTGACCGTCGTGGCCGTCCAGCTGCTGGTGCCCGCGCAGCCCGGGAATCCGGCGGCGACCGTCCGCAACGAGCTGCGGGCGTTCGGGCGCCTGCAGGTCTGGATGACCCTCCTCGTCGGCGCCATCGGCTTCGGCGGACTCTTCGCGATGTACAGCTACATCTCGCCGCTCGCGACCGAGGTGACGGGCCTGCCGCTCGGCGCGGTCCCGTGGATCCTGGTCGTCATCGGCCTCGGGATGACCGTCGGCAACCTCGTCGGCGGCTGGGCCGCCGACCGCGACGTGCGGCGGGCGCTGGTGGTGTTCTTCGCCGGCGTCGGCGTCTCGCTGATCGGACTCGCGCTGTCGGCCTCGTCGGTCGTCGGCCTGGTGGTGTTCGCGTTCCTCTCGGCGGGCTTCTCGGCCGCCGCGTCGCCCGCGATCCAGACCCGGCTGATGGACGTGGCGCGCGACAGCCAGACGATCGCGGCCGCGCTCAACCACTCCGCGCTCAACATCGGCAACTCGGTGGGTGCCGCGCTCGGCGGCCTGACGATCGCCGCCGGACTGGGCTACCTGTCGCCCATCTGGGTCGGCGTGGGCCTGACCGCGGCCGGAATCGTGCTCGCCCTCGGCAGCATCGCGATCGACCGCGCCCGGGGCACGGTCTACCCGGTCCACCGCGAGCCCGCCCAGCCGGGCACCGGCGGCATCCCGGTCGACGCACTGTAGGCAGAGCGCCGCCCGGGCCTCTGGAAGACTCTCGGCATGCGCGCCGTGAGCTACTCGTCCTTCTCCGCCCTCCCCGCGATCGTCGAGGTCGCGGAGCCCGTCTGCCCCGTCGACGGCGTCGTCGTCCGCGTCGCGGCGACCGGGGTGTGCCGGAGCGACTGGCACGCGTGGAAGGGGCACGACGACTCGGTCGTCCTGCCGCAGATCCCCGGGCACGAGTTCGCCGGGACGGTGATCGCGACGGGAGCCCAGGTGTCGCTCTTCGCGGTCGGTGACCGGGTCACAGCGCCGTTCGTGTTCGCCTGCGGCGACTGCGAGCAGTGCCGGGAGGGGGCGACGCAGGTGTGCCTCCGGCAGCAGCAGCCGGGATTCACCCTCGACGGGTCGTTCGCCGAGGCGGTGGCCGTGCCGGGTGCGGACCTGAACCTGGTGCGCCTGCCCGACTCCGTCGGCTTCGTCGAGGCGGCCGGTCTCGGCTGCCGCTTCGGGACCGCGTACCACGCCCTGCACGAGCGCGGCCGGGTCGCCCCGGGGGAGTGGGTCGCGGTGCTGGGCTGCGGCGGAGTCGGCCTCTCCGCGGTGATCGTCGCGCTCGCGGCCGGGGCCCGTGTGGTGGCGTCGGACGTCTCCGCCCCGGCGCGGGAGGCCGCAGCCGCGCTCGGGGCGGTGACCGTCCCCGGAGGCGAGGGTGCCGCCGAGGCGATCCGGGCGGCGACCGGAGGAGGTGCGCATCTGGCGATCGACGCCGTCGGAAGCAGCGTCACGGCGGAGGCGTCGATCGCCGCCCTGCGTCCGCGGGGCCGGCACGTGCAGGTGGGTCTGCTCCTCGGGCCCGACGCGGCACCGGCGATCCCGCTCGGCCGGGTCATCGCCCAGGAGCTGGAGCTGCTGGGCAGCCACGGCATCGCCCGGAGCGGCTACACGGCCCTCCTCGACGACATCGTCGCCGGCCGTCTGCGCCCCGCCGACTCCGTCGGCCGCACCATCGCCTTCGAGGACCTGCCCGACGCCCTCGCCGCGATGGACGCCCCCGCCGCGACGCCCGGCATGACGGTCGCCGTCCTGGCCCCCTGACGCGGGCCCGCAGGAGCACGGGCAGTCCCGGTCCGGTGGGTCTCGATGCCGCGCGTCCCGCGGCCTCTCGACCAGCATCGACCCGTTGCCCGTGCCTGGCGGTTCTCGATAGGCCGCGTCCCGCGGCTACTCGACCGGCACGACTCAGGCACGCCCGCACTGCACGCCCGCAGGAGCAGGTGGCCGCCGCTCGACGAGGTGGAGCCCGCCGACAGTGATCCGCGTGTCAGCGGATCAATGCCGGGCGACGCACCCCGCTCCGGGGAACGCACCACGTCGTGGAGCCGACCGCGCCGCGGCGGGCGGGGACCGCCGCGCCGTCGTGGAGCCCGCCGACAGCGATCGGCGTGTCAGCGGATCGATGCCGGGCGACGCGCCCCGCTCTGCGGAACGCACCGCGTCGTGAAGCCGACCGCGCCGCAGCGGGCGGGGACCGCCGCGCCTTCGTGGAGCCCGCCGACAGTGATCCGCGTGCCAGCGGATCGATGCCGGGCGACGCACCCCGCTCTGCGGAACGCACTACGTCGTGAAGTCGACCGCGCCGCGTCGGGCAGGGACCGCCACGGAAGAGGACTCAATCCGTCTCGATGAGGATCCCGTCGTGGATGGCGCGCTTGCGGAGCGCCACCTTCGTGCCGACGTCGATGCCGACGACGCGGTACTTCTCGCGGATCCGCTTGAGGTACGACTTCGCCGTCTCCTCCGAGATGCCCAGCTCGAACGCGACCGACTTCACCGGCTCGCCGCCGCCGTAGAGGGCCATCACTCGGCGCTCCTGCGCGCTGAGCTTCGGCGCTCCGTCGGAGTCGCCGGTGGAGAGCGCCATGTCGAGCTCGTGCGAGATGTAGGAGTGGCCGTCCTTGGCCGCGCGGATCGCCTCGACGATCATGTCCGCGTCCTCGGTCTTCACCAGGTAGCCGAGGGCTCCGGAGGCGAGCGCCTCGCGGACCACGGCGGGCTCGGAGTAGGTGCTCATCAGCACGGTCTTCACCCCGGTGGTCTTGAGGGTCGAGAGCTTCACCGAGATCGGGATGTTGTCCTTGAGGTCGAGGTCGAGGAGGACGACGTCGACGGGGAACTCGGGGTGCGTGAGCAGCTCGGGCCAGGAGGCGACCGCGGCCACCAGCTGGATGTCGGAGGCGGCTCCGCGGATCCACTCCGTGAGCGCTCCGAGGAGCATCTTGTGGTCGTCCACGACCGCGAGAGTGATCTTCGCGTCAGCGGTGGGTGTCATCGGTGTCCTTAGGTCGGCGGTCGTCGGCGGTCTCTCGGCGGCTGCTCACCGGTCGGCGGGATTCTCGACCAGGCAGTCGATCTCGATCCGGAGCTCCCCGTCGCGCGAGGTGTCGCGGAAGACGCCGACCTGAGCGATAGCCTCCCACGTCGCAGGATCGACGCCGCGCAAGGGCGCGCCTGAGGAGCGGAGCGTGATCGGCACGAGCAGTCCTCGGGCGGCCGTCCCGGCTCCGGGATCGCGGGGGCTGCCCGACTCGACGTGGAGGACCACGGCGAGCCCGGTCGCGCTGTCGGCGATCAGCCAGATCGCCGAGAGGAGCCCGTCGCGCTGCTGGTGTCCGAGGAGTCCGGCGGTGCCGTCCGGGTCGTCGAGCTCGACGAGCGGCGCGAGCAGCTCGGACTCGAGCACGGCGTGGTGCAGCCAGGTCTCGCGCCGCCCCTCGATGAGGTGGAGGCGGAGCTGGGTGGCGAGCGAGGTCGCGTGGGCGGCGCGCTGGGCGTCGAGGGGCAGGCGGACCGAGCCGTCGCCCACCTCGGCGAGGAGGCGCTCGGCGGCGAGGTCGAGCCGTGCGAGCTCTTCCGAGGCGAGCATCCCGACCGCGTAGCGCGGGCCGAGCGTGGTGCTCTGCACGAGGGCGCGGTCGATCTCGAGCTGGACCATCCGGCGGAATCCGCGCATCATCACGACCACGACGACGGCCGGCGCGATCGTCACCACGAGGGCGCTGATGCGCACCGAGAGCGCGCCTGCGCCGCCCGACTCCATCGAGAGGAACGCGATCACCTCGGCGATCGCGACGAGGGCGCTCACCGCGAGGATCTCGATCCCGCGCCGGTGGACGATCAGCGCGGCGTGCGCGACGGCGCCCGCGACCGCGGCGGTGGGGACGGTGCGGGCCGCGCCGGAGTCGGTCACGGCCACCAGGTCGAGCACGACGGCGGCTCCGACGGCGACGAGGAAGCAGAGGTAGACCGGGAGCGGCAGGCGGCGTCCGCCGAGGTGGATCGCGAGGACGGTGGACCCGAAGGCCAGGACGACGAGGACCCAGGCGATCGCCGCGGGTGCGAGGTCGCTGTAGCGGGCGGAGGTCGAGAGGAAGATCAGCAGCTCGTAGGCGAGGATCGCGGCGGCGATGCCGTTGAGGCCGCTGCCGAGGTAGTTGGTGCCGAGCCCCTCCTGCTGGCGGCGGACCGAGCGGGCGGACCGGGAGGAGCGGCCGTGCGTCGCGGGCACGCGTCCCAGCAGCGGGGCCCGAGACTCCGGTGCTGGGCTCACTTCGGGACCTCCAGCACCACGGTCGTCCCCGATCCGGGGGCGCTGAACAGTCTGGTGCGGCCGCCGACGTCGCCGAGCCGGGCGATCACCGACTCCTTGAAGCCGAGCTTCGTGTCGGGGACGGTCGCGATGTCGAAGCCCGCGCCCGCGTCGGTGACCATCGCGCGGACGGTCGTCTCGTCCTCGGTGATCGTCACGTCGGCCGAGGCGACGCCGGAGTGGCGGCGCACGTTCTCGAGGCACTCCGCCAGGGCGAGGACGAAGGAGTCGAGGGCCGCGCCGGTGAGCGCCACCTGGCCGGAGCCGTGCCAGATCACGTCGAGCCCCATCCGGCCGAAGCGGTTGCGGACGGTCTCGAGGGTGTTGGCCGCGGGGGCGGAGGTGACGCTGGTCAGCTGGTAGGAGCCGGACGCGCTCGGGGTGGGGGTCCCGCCGAGCCGGAGCTGGCGCAGGAGCTGCGCGTCCTGCGCCGCCTGCTGCCGGAGCGCGTCGACCGACACTCCGCGGCCCGAGTGCGCGAGGAGCGTGAGGGTGGCCAGCACCGTGTCGTGCAGGAGCCGCGCGCCCTGCCGGCGCTGCGCCTCCGTCTCGCTGGCGAGGCGCTCCACACGGTGCGCGTTGCCGATGCTGTCGATCCGCCGCACCACCCGCGGGACCGCTGTGCCGATCCAGAGGGCGAAGCCGCAGAGCGTGCCCCAGGGCAGCAGGCTCTGGACGACCACGGTGGGGATCATGGTGCCGCTCGAGACGAGTACCGACGGGATCAGGCTCGGGAGGAGCACCGGCAGCAGCAGGAGCAGGCGGCGCGCGGACGTCGTCACGACCACGGCGATGCTCGCGGTCACGGCGTTCGCGGTGTTGACCAGGACGAACCCGGCGAAGTCGGCGCCCGGAGCGAGCCCCAGGGCGAGGCCCCAGCCCAGCAGCAGGCCGCCGACGGCGACGGTGATCACGCGGCTGCGGCGCCCCGTCCGGGCGAGCTCGACGTGGGCGGCCATCATGCCCAGGAGCAGCGCGACGGCGAACGGCACGGCGGCGGGCTGGAGCGTTCCGGGGATGAGGGCCATGCCGAGCGCCCCCGCTTCCGTGAGCAGGCCGATCCCGCAGGCGGAGTGGCGCAGCAGCCGGTCGCGCTCGCGGGCGCTGCGGATCATCGGCACGCGCTGGCCCCCTCCGGTCGTGGTGCGGGGCTGGCCCCCGACTCAAGATAGCCACTGCCCGGGCCGGTCGGAGCGGTTCGGGGCGTCGAACCGCGCCGGAGTCGACCCGGTCAGGCCGTCGCGGGATGCGCCAGCAGCCGGGCGAGGTGCGCGCCGACCGCGTCGTCCTCGATGAGGAACCCGTCGTGGCCGAACGTCGAGGTGATCACCGCGACCTCTCCGCCGTCGAGGGCGCCGGGAGCGTGCGCCGCGATGATCCGCTGGCCCTCGACCGGGAAGAGCCGGTCGCTGTCGATGCCGAGGACGAGGGTCGGGCTGGTGATCCGGGAGAGGGCGGCCGCCTCGCCGCCCCGGCCGCGGCCGACGTCGTGCGAGTTCATCGCCTCGACGAGCGTGATGTAGCTGTTCGCGTCGAAGCGGCGCGTGAACTTGTTGCCGTGGAAGTCGAGGTACGACTCCACGGCGAAGCGGCCGCCGCCGCCGAGCGGGCTCAGCCCCGACTGCCAGCTGCGCTCGAAGCGGTCGTTGAGCTCGGAGGGGCTGCGGTAGTTGAGCAGTGCCATCCGGCGGGCGAGCGCGAGGCCGTGGTACGGGCCCTGGCCGTCGCCCGCGTCGTAGTAGGAGCCGCCCGCGAAGGCCGCGTCGTTGCGGATCGCCTCGAGCTGCACGAAGTTGAGGGCGATCTGGTCGGCCGTGGCCCGCGGGGGAGCTGCGAGGACCGCGAGGCGCGCGACCCGCTCCGCGTGGTCGATCCCCCACTCCAGCGCCTGCATCCCGCCCATCGAGCCGCCGATGACGGTGTGCCAGCGCTCGACGCCGAGCAGGTCGCTGAACTGCACCTGCGCCCGCACCTGGTCGCGGATGCTCGTGTACGGGAACCGTGCGCCCCACTCGTGGCCGTCCGGGGCGAGGGACGCGGGCCCGGTGGAGCCCTGGCACCCGCCGAGCATGTTCGGGGCGACCACGAAGAAGCGGTCGGTGTCGATCACGAGGCCGGGGCCGACGAGTCCCGACCACCAGCCGTCCGTCGCGTGGCCGGGATCGCCGCGGCCGAGCAGGTGGGAGTCGCCGGTCAGCGCGTGCAGGACGAGGACGGCGTTGTCGCGGCGCTCGTTCAGAGCGCCCCAGCTCTCGTAGGCGATGCGGGCGTGGGGGAGGCGGCCGCCCGCCTCGAAGTCGAACGGGCCGAGGTCGACGAAGCGGCGTCCGCCCGGGTGGTCGCCGTCGCGCCAGGCTCCGGTGGCGGGCGGCTTGCCGATGACCGAGAGGAGCTGGCGCTCGGTGACGAACGCCGACGGGACCGTGTCCTCGAGTGTCTGCTGCCAGTCCATAGCGCTGTCCATCGTGTCAGAGCGCCGCGGGGCGGAGCCGTTTGTTACGCCCTGCTCCCGCGCTCCTCCGCCCGCGCGCGGAGCGCCCCGACGCGATCCCCGCGGACGGGGACCCCGTCAGGGCGCCGAGGGGCCTCAGGCGTTCGCGCGGGAGGCCTCGACGACGGCGCGCGCGGCGCGGAGGGCCTGGTCGAGGTCGGCGCGGAGGTCGTCGACGTTCTCGAGTCCCACCGACAGGCGCACCAGGCCCGGAGTGACGCCGGCGGTCAGCTGCTGCTCGGGCGAGAGCTGCGAGTGCGTGGTCGACGCGGGGTGGATGACGAGCGAGCGGACGTCGCCGATGTTGGCCAGGTGCGAGAACAGCTCCAGCGAGTCGACGAAGGCCCGGCCGGCGTCCACTCCGCCCTTGAGCTCGAACGAGAGCACCGCGCCCACGCCCTTCGGCGCGTAGCGGTTGGCCGCGGCGTACCAGGGCGAGGTGGGCAGGCCCGAGTAGTTCACCGAGGCGATGTCGGAGTGGTTCTCGAGGTACTCCGCGATCTCCTGCGCGTTCTGCACGTGGCGCTCGATCCGGAGCGAGAGGGTCTCGATGCCCTGGATGAGCTGCCAGGCGCTCGCCGGGGCGATCGAGGCGCCGAGGTCGCGCAGCAGCTGCACGCGGGCCTTGATGATGTAGGCGAGGGAGTCGCCGACCGCGTCGGTGTAGACGGCACCGTGGTACGACTCGTCCGGCGTGGTGAGGCCGGGGAAGCGCTCGGCGTTCGCGGTCCACGAGAAGCGGCCGCCGTCGACGATCGCTCCGCCGATGACCGTGCCGTGGCCGCCGAGGAACTTCGTCGCCGAGTGCACGATGATGTCCGCGCCGTGCTCGAAGGGGCGGATCAGGTAGGGCGTCGCGATGGTGTTGTCCACGATCAGGGGCACGCCGGCGTCGTGCGCGACATCGGCCACGGTGCGGATGTCGAGGATGTTGATCTTGGGGTTGCCGACGGTCTCGGCGAAGAACAGCTTCGTGTTCGGGCGGACGGCGCGGCGCCACTCCTCGCGGTCGTCCTGGTTCTCGACGAAGGTCGTCTCGATGCCGAGCTTGGCGAGGGTGTACTTGAAGAGGTTGTAGGTGCCGCCGTAGATCGAGGACGACGAGACGATGTGGTCGCCGGCCTGGGCGATGTTCAGCACGGCCGCGGTCTCGGCGGCCTGACCCGAGGCGAGCAGCAGGGCGCCGGAGCCGCCCTCGAGGGCGGTGAGCCGCTCCTCCACGACCGCCTGGGTGGGGTTCTGGATGCGGGTGTAGATGTTCCCGAACTCGGCCAGCGCGAACAGGTTCTGGGCGTGCTCCGCGTTGTCGAAGACGTAGGAGGTGGTCTGGTAGATCGGCGTCGCGCGGGCCTTGGTCACCGGGTCCGGGGCGGCGCCCGAGTGGATCTGCTTGGTCTCGAACTGCCACTTCTCGGAGTCGGTCATGGTGCTTCCCATCGGATCGTCGGGGTCGGTGACGGGGCCGTTCTCCGTCGCGACGAGCGTACGCGGGGGGCCCGCCAGGCGGCCAGGACCGCCGACACACGGGGTAACGGCCGTCAGCGCCGCTCGGGCTGCCGGTCGCGCTTGGCGCCCGTGGGGTCTGCGCGGTCCGGGCGCGGGGGCCTCTCGTCGGCCACCGGGGCGAAGAGCCAGGCCGCGCGGGGCTCGACCAGCCGATGGAAGACGGTGCGGGTCCAGCCCAGCGAGAGCGCGACCGAGACCGCGATGCAGAACACGATCATCAGCACGAGGGCGAGCGTGCTCTCCGTCCGCGAGAGGATCCCGGACTCCCGCAGCGGATAGAGGACGAAGCTGTGGAGGAGGTAGACGTACATCGTGGACTGCCCCCAGGCGGTGAGCGGGGTGCGGCGGCGCGGAACCAGCGCGAAGAGCGCGAGCGAGAGCACGACCGCTCCGGCCATCAGGGCCAGCCGCACCAGCCCGGCCCACCACTGGGTCTCGCCGAGGGCGTCGTAGGGGCGGTCGTAGAAGAACCAGTAGCGCAGGTCCGCCGCTCGGAACGCCTCGATGTTGACGGTCATGACGACCGCCGTGACCGCGAAGAGGACGACGGCGAGGATCCGGGCGAGGAGGACCCGCGACGGCGGCTGATCGAGCCAGCGCTCGACGGCGGAGCGGCCGCCGGGGGCGAAGCCGCGCAGGCGCCAGCCGAACACGAAGAACGGCAGGATCCCGATCGCGCGTGCGAGCGAGAAGGTCGAGTCGATGTTGTCGTAGTAGCTGACCCCGACCGCGAGCACCACGCTGATCAGCAGCGGCCAGCGCAGCAGCGCCAGGTAGGGGAGGACGAGGCGGAAGATGCCCAGCGCGAGCAGGAACCACAGCGTCCAGCTCGGCTTCGTCGGGTTGAACTCCTGCTTGCCCTCGACCAGGAACTGCACCAGGGTCCAGATCGTCTCCATGATCAGGTAGGGCAGGAGGATGTCGGTCAGCACCCGCCGCATCGCACGCCCGCTCGGGGCGCCGCTCTTGGAGAAGTAGCCCGAGATGATCGCGAACGCCGGCATGTGGAAGGCGTAGATCGTCAGGTAGACGATGAGCGAGGTGTCGGAGTTGGCCGTCAGCCTCTGGACGCCGTGCCCGATCACGACGAGGGTCACGCAGACGAAGCGCGCGTTGTCCCAGAGGGGAACGCGGCGCTTCGGGGTGACGGCTGTCCCGGCGGTCGCGGGAACCGGGTCGGCGGGCGGCACGCGGCCAGACTAGCGTTGGGCTGCGACGACGGAGTCGAGGGTGTCCGAGGCTTGACGGAAGGGGACGGGCGTGGATCGACGCGTTGTCGTGACAGGAGCGAGTTCAGGGATCGGGGCGGCCGCGGTCCGTCTGTTCCGCGAGCACGGCTGGGAGGTCGTCGCCGTCGCGCGCCGGCGCGACCGGCTGGAGGCGCTCGCCGCCGAGACCGGCGCCGGGTACTTCGCCGCCGACCTCACCGACGCCGCCCAGGTCGACGCTCTGCGCGACCACCTCTCCTCCTCCGGGCCCGTGCACGCGCTCGTGAACAACGCGGGCGGTGCGCTCGGACTCGACTCGGTCGAGAAGTCCGACCCCGAGGACTGGCGCCGCATGTTCGAGATCAACGTGCTCTCGGTGAAGCTCGTGACCAGCGCGCTGCTCCCGCTGCTGCGGGCCGGGATCCGGGGGAGCGGGACCTCCGCGGACATCGTGACCGTCACCTCGATCGCCGGCCACGTCGCCTACGAGGGCGGAGGCGGGTACAACGCCGCCAAGCACGCCGCGCACGCGCTGGTCGCCGTGCTGCGGCTCGAGCTGGCGGGCGAGCCGATCCGAGTGATCGAGATCGCGCCGGGGATGGTGCACACGGACGAGTTCTCGCTGGTCCGCTTCGGCGGCGACCGGGAGCGCGCCGACGCGGTCTACGCCGAGGTCCCCGACCCGCTCGTCGCGGAGGACGTCGCCGCTGCGATCGTCTCCTCGGTGGAGCTCCCCGCCCACGTCAACCTCGACCTGGTGACCATCAAGCCGGTCGCGCAGGCGGCCCCGCACAAGGTCGCGAAGGGACCCCTGGCCCCGCGCGCCTGACCGATGTGACGCGGAGGCCCGCGACGGCCTAGCCTGTCCCTCATGGTTTCCGACGCCGACGACTCCGCCGCCCTCCTCGCCGCCACGGAGAAGGAGGTGCTCGGCTGGCTCGAGTTCGGCGACGCCGCTCGGCACCTGGCCGACGACGTGGTCGCGTCGGGCTACCGGCCGGAGCTGGTCGTCGCCATCGCGCGCGGCGGTCTGCTCCTCGCGGGCGCCGTGGCCTACGCGCTCGGCATCAAGAGCTGCGGCGCGCTGAACGTCGAGTTCTACACCGGCGTCGAGGCGCGCCTGGCGGAGCCCGTGGTGCTGCCGCCGCTGCTCGACGAGGCGTCCGTGCGCGGCAAGCGCATCCTCCTGGTCGACGACGTCTCCGACTCCGGCCACACCCTCGCCCTCTCGGTGAAGCTCATCCGCGCGATGGGTGCCGAGGTGCGCACCGTGACCCTCTACACGAAGCCGCGCACGGTGCTCGAGCCCGATTTCTTCTGGCGCCGCACCCCGCGCTGGATCGTCTTCCCCTGGTCGGCTCTGCCCCCGGTGGACGGAGCCCTCGCCGAGGACGACGAGTGAGCGTCCACCTGATCGGCGGCGGAGGCGGCGTCGAGCACGACCAGCAGCTGTACGGGGCGTTCCTCGCGGAGGCGCGCGCCCACGCGGTCGACGCCGGCCGGATCGAGGGCCCGCGCATCGCGATCGTCGTCGTCCACGACGGGCTCGGCCCCGAGGCCTACGCCGGCTACGCGGCACTGCTCGCGACGGTCGGCCCGCTCGACGCGTTCGCCGTGATGAAGCCGGAGGGCGGCCGGATCGATCCCGCGGTCTTCGACGACGTCGACGGGATCTTCGTCGGCGGAGGGCTGACCCCGGCCTACCGCGACGCGCTCGAGGCCTGCTTCCCGCGGCTGCGCGATCTCGTCTCCTCCGGAGTGCCGTACGCCGGCTACTCGGCGGGAGCCGCCGTCGCGGCCGACCGCGCCCTCGTCGGCGGCCACCGGATCGGCGGCGTCGCCGTCGTCCCGGAGGGCGCGGCGGAGGAGCTCGACGAGGTCACGGTGCTCGAGGGCATCGGTCTCATCGACGTGACGGTCGACGTGCACGCGGCGCAGTGGGGGACCCTCGGCCGCCTGGTCGCGGCCGTCGAGGCGGGCCTGGTCGACGGCGGCGTCGCGCTCGACGAGTCCACCGTGCTGATCGTCGGCACCGGCGCGCTCCGCGTCGGCGGCGCCGGCTCGGTGTGGCGCGTGAGCGGCAGCGACGCCGGAGTCGTCGTCGCGACGCTCGCGGCGGGCTGACTCGGTGGACCTCGCGGAGCTCGCGGCCTCGGGACTGATCGACAGGGGCTGGGCGGAGGCGCTCGCCCCCGTCGCCGGGGACATCGCCGCGATGGGCGACTTCCTCCGCGGCGAGGTCGCGGCCGGCCGACCCTACCTCCCCGCGGGCCGCGACGTGCTCCGCGCCTTCGCCGCACCGCTCGCGGACGTGCGCGTCCTCATCGTCGGACAGGACCCGTACCCGACGCCCGGGCACCCGATCGGGCTGTCCTTCGCGGTCGAGCGCCACGTGCGCCCGCTGCCGAGGAGCCTGCAGAACATCCACCGCGAGCTCCGGGACGACCTCGGCGTCGAGCCGCCCGAGCACGGCGACCTCAGCGGCTGGACCTCGAGCGGCGTGATGCTGCTCAACCGGGTCCTCACCGTCGCCCCCGGCTCTCCCGCCTCGCACCGCGGGAAGGGCTGGGAGGCGGTCACCGAGCACGCGATCCGCACGCTGGCCGCCCGGGACGCGCCTCTCGTCGCGATCCTCTGGGGCCGCGATGCCGCGTCGCTCCGCCCGATGCTGGGGGAGGCCGGAGTGATCGAGAGCGCGCACCCCAGCCCGCTGTCGGCCTCGCGCGGCTTCTTCGGCTCCCGGCCGTTCAGCCGCGCCAACGCCCTCCTGGAGGAGCGCGGCGCGGAGCCGGTCGACTGGAGCGCTCTCGCGTGACCGGGCGCTCGCCCGCGGGGCGGCTACGCTGGCCCGGATCGATGGGCGGAGCCGAAGGGGAGCCGGATGCTTGAGGAAGAGTACGAGAGCCGGCGCGTCCTGCCGCCGCACCTGCGGAAGGCGCCGCCTCCCGAGCCCGGCTTCTCGTTCGAGATCCGCGACGCCCGCGACGCCGACCTCCCGGACATCCGCGAGATCTACAACCACTACGTGCGCAACACGGTGGTGACCTTCGACGAGGACGACTCGACGCTGAAGGAGTGGCGCACGAAGTTCTCCCGCAACCAGAAGCTCGGGCTGCCCTTCATCGTGGCCGTCTCGCCGTCGGGCCAGATCCTCGGCTACGCGATGGTGTCGCCGTGGTCCTCCAAGCGGGCGTACCGCTTCACCGTGGAGAACTCGATCTACCTGCGGGCGGCCTCCACCGGCAAGGGCCTCGGCCGGGCGCTGATGGCCGAGCTCCTCGAGCGCGCGAAGGCCGTGGGGATCCGTCAGATCATGGCCGTCATCGCCGACAAGGGCGCGGAGGCGTCGCTGGCGATGCACGCGCAGTTCGGATTCGTCGAGGTCGGCCGGATGGGCCGCGTCGGCTTCAAGTTCGAGCGCTGGCTCAGCACCGTCCTGCTGCAGAAGACGCTCAAGTAGGGCCGACCCGCCCCTGCGAATGCGCCTCATCGACAGGTGCCGGGGAGCGCGCCGTCCCTACACTGGACGGCATGGAATGGCTCGTCCCGCTCATCGTCGTCGTCGCGCTCGTCGTCATCCTCGGGGTCTACCTCTGGGCGACGTACAACTCGCTGGTCACCCTCAACGTCCGCGTGGACGAGGCGTGGAGCGACATCACCGTCCAGCTGAAGCGCCGTGCGGATCTGATCCCCAACGTGATCGACTCCGTGAAGGGCTACGCCTCGCACGAGCGCCAGGTCTTCGAGTCGGTGACGCAGGCTCGCGCCGAGACGCTGCAGGCCCAGGGCCCGGCGGAGGCGTCGGTCGCCGAGGACCACATGCAGAGCGCGCTGAAGTCGATCTTCGCGGTCGCGGAGGCGTACCCCCAGCTGCAGGCGAGCCAGAACTTCCTCCAGCTGCAGGGCGAGCTGGTCGACACCGAGGACAAGATCCAGTCGGCCCGGCGCTTCTACAACGGCGGCGTGCGCGAGATGAACACCAAGGTGAAGGTCTTCCCGAACACGCTCTTCTCGCGTCGGCTCGGCTTCTCGGAGCGCGAGTTCTTCGAGGTCGGCGATCTCGCCGCGATCTCGGAGCCCCCGCGCGTCCAGTTCTAGGCAGCCGCCGTGTACAGCGCGATCGCCCGCAACAAGCGCAACACGGTCCTGATCCTCGTCCTGTTCCTGGCGATCATCGGCGGCCTGGGCGCCCTGGCTGCAGCGGTCTACCGCAGCACGGCGATCGTCGTGGCGGTGCTCGTGATCGCCGCCGGGTACGCGTTCTTCCAGTACTTCTTCGCCGCTCGCCAGGCGGTCGCGCTCAGCGGCGGCGTGGCGGTGGAGAAGGCGGACGAGCCGAGGCTCTACCGCATCGTCGAGAACCTCTCGATCGCGACGGGCACGCCGATGCCGAAGGTGTACCTGATCGACGACCCGGCGCCGAACGCGTTCGCGACCGGCCGTGATCCCGAGCACGCCGTCGTGGCTGCGACGACGGGCCTGCTCGCGATCATGGACGACGCCGAGCTGGAGGGCGTGATGGCCCACGAGCTGGGCCACGTCCGCAACTACGACATCCGCGTCTCGATGATCGTCTTCGGTCTCGTCGTCGCGGTGGGCTTCCTCTCGGACGCCTTCCTCCGCCTGGCCTTCTTCGGGCGGGGCGGCAACGGCAACGGCGGGGGCAACCCGGCGCTCCTGATCGTCGGGCTGGTGTCGATGGTCCTCGCGCCGATCGTCGCCTCGGTCGTGCAGCTCTCGATCTCCCGTCAGCGCGAGTACCTCGCCGACGCGACCGGCGCGCTGACGACCCGCCACCCCGACGCCCTCGCCCGCGCCCTGCTCAAGCTCGAGTCCGCGGGCCGGCCGATGCAGCGGCAGAACAGCTCGATGGCGCACCTCTGGATCGCCGACCCGTCGAAGCCGGGGGTGGTCGCGCGCCTCTTCGCGACCCATCCGCCGATCGCGGACCGCGTCGCCCGCCTCTCCGAGATGGGCTCGCGCTTCTAGCAGGCCGATCCGGCCGACGCCCCGTCGACGATCGCCGCCCCGCACCGCATCCCGCTTCGGTCAGAGGCGCGCCCGTCACCGCGCCGGACGGGACGTCATCCGGTCGGAGCCGCGAGCGGACCGCCGTCGACGGTCGTCAGGTACTCGGCGAAGACCGGCGCCGGGTCGATGCCGCTCGCCGACGCGTCGACCAGCGCCCGCCGGACCAGGGCGAGGACGACGGTGGCCAGGACGGCCGCCCGGTGCGGGGACGTGCGGCCGAGCCCCATCCGCTCCGCGAGGAACGGCGTCAGCGCCTCCTCGCCGTCGTGCAGCGACTGCGCCCAGACGGCGCGCATCGCCGAGGTCTCGGTGAGCTGGGGGATCAGCCGGAGGGTGCGGTCGAGCTGGGGACCGGAGGCCGCCGCGGCGAAGGCGTGGCCGAGCGCCGCGTTCAGCGGCTCGGCGGCCGGGCGCTCGAGGAGGGCGCGTCCCATCGCGGCGATCGCGGCGGCGAGCACCGGGCGCACGCAGTCCTCCTTCCCGCCGAGGTACCGGTGGAAGGTCCGGAGGGAGACGCCGGCCGCGTGGGCGAGCTCGCCCGTGCCGACTCCGACGACGCTCCCGCGCTCGAGCAGACGGGCGACGCAGCGCTCCGAGAGCGCCAGCGCCAGGACGCCGCCGGGCGCGCTCACGCGATCCTCCTCAGTGCTGCGGCGAGGGCGGCCGCGAGGTCGCCGCGACCGACGACCTCGACGGCGTCGAGGCCCTGCCAGGCCGCCGCCTCGACCAGCAGTGCGGCGAGCCGCTCCGGCGTGTCGGCCGGGGCCCCCGGCTCGAGCCAGGCGGCCTGCACGAGGAGGACCCGGCGCTTGCGCTCGCTCTTGAGGTCGACCCGTGCAGCGATCACGTCGTCGAGGAGCACGGGGAGGACGTAGTAGCCGTGGACCCGCCGCTCGGCCGGGGTGTAGATCTCGATCCGGTAATGGAAGCCGAAGAACAGCTCGGCCCTCGGCCGGTGCCAGACCACGGGGTCGAACGGCGAGAGGAGCGCGTCCGCCCGGAGCGTGCGGGGGCGTCGGGCATCGACGTGCCGCCAGAGCGGCACGGGTCGCCCGCCCCGCTCCCAGCCGCGCACCTCGACGCGCTCGAGCTCGCCCGCCTCGACCAGCTCGTCGATCGCGACGCGCGTGGGGGACTGGAGCAGCCGGTGGTAATCGGCCAGGTCGCCGAGGGTGCCGATCCCATGGGCCCGGGCCGCCCGGCGCACGAGCTCGCGGACGGCGTCGGGGAGGGGCACGTCGGCATCGAGCACCGCGCTCGGGAGGAGCCGCTCGGCGAGACCGTAGGAGCGCTCGAAGCGCGTGCGCCCCGCCGTCACCACCTCGCCCCAGCGGAACAGGACCTCGAGGCCGCGCTTGATGTCGGACCAGCCCCACCAGGGGCCCGTGCGGACGTTGGCCTCGTGCTCGATCTCGGAGGCGCGGAGGGGACCGTCGGCGAGCGCGGCGCGGAGCCAGTCGAGGGTGGCGCGGTTCTCGTGGGCCCAGCCCTCGTGCTCGGGCAGGCGGACCCGGCGGTAGTGCTCCATCCGCCAGCGGTAGAGCGGGAGATCCTCGCGGCGGACGAGGGCGGCCTCGTGTGCCCAGTACTCGACGTAGGGGCCGTCGGGGGAGAAGGCCGCGGCGTCGAGGAGGGAGCGATCGTACGGGCCGAGCCGCGCGAGCAGCGGCAGGTAGTGGCTCCGCTCGAAGACGTTCACCGAGTCGAGCTGGAGCGGGCGGATCCGGTCCACGGCGGCGCGCACCCGGCGCGCGTCGACCCGGGACGGACGGGGGCCGAACCCCTGCGCCGCCAGGGCGATGCGGCGCGCCAGCGCGGGGGAGAGCTGCTCGGTCATGGTCCGCCCACGCTAGCGAACGCCCCCGACATCGCCGTCTCCGATTCGGCCCCCGGCTTTCGCCCGGCATTCACCGCCGCGCTCCCTCGCCGTCTCGCGGCGCTCCTACCGTTCCCGAGGCCGTCCCACCGGGGCGGCCCACCCGACTCCTGGAGGCCCCTTGACCATTCAGCGCCTGTCGCGCACCGCCGCGGTCGCCGCCGCCGGCACCGCCCTCGTCTTCACGCTCTCGGCCTGCTCCGGCGGCGCCACCGCCTCGTCCGACGGCGGCGGCACGGACGCGGCGTCCGCCACGTCCGCCGCGGACCTCGGCGGGCTGGACGCCCTGGTCGAGGCTGCGAAGGCCGAGGGCGAGCTCAACGTCATCGCCCTGCCCGACACCTGGGCGAACTACGGCGAGCTGATCAGCGGCTTCGAGGACGAGTACGGCATCACCGTGAACTCCGCCGACCCCGACGTCTCCTCCGCGGAGGAGATCAGCACGGCGGAGAACCTCGCCGGGCAGGACACCGCTCCCGACGTGTTCGACCTGGGGCCGGCCGTCGCTCTGGCGAACACGGACGTGTTCGCGCCGTACAAGGTCCAGTCCTGGGACGACATCCCCGAGGGTAACAAGGAGGAGTCGGGCCTCTGGGTCAACGACTACACCGGCCTGATGTCGATCGGGTTCGACGCGGCCGCGGTGCCTGCGCCCGCGTCGCTCGAGGACCTCCTCGGCGCCGACTACCGCGGCTCGGTCGCGATCAACGGCGACCCGACCCAGGCGGGAGCCGCCGCGGCCGCAGTGCAGCTCGCGGCTCTCCAGTCCGGCGGCTCCGCCGACGACGTCCAGGCGGGGATCGACTTCTTCGAGAAGCTGAACGACGCCGGCAACTCCTGCCGCTGGACCCGACCGACGCCACCATCGCCTCGGGCGAGACCCCTGTCGTCTTCGACTGGAGCTACAACAACCTCGCCGCCGGGAAGGCGAACGAGGGCACCCGCGAGTGGACGACGACCGTCCTCCCGGGCTCCGCCGTCGGCAGCTACTACAACCAGGCGGTCAACGCCGACGCTCCGCACCCGGCGGCCGCGCGGCTCTGGCAGGAGTACCTCTACTCCGACGCCGCGCAGAACCTCTACCTCGCCGCCGGCGCCTACCCGGTGCGCCTGGCCGCGATGACCGAGGCCGGCACGGTCGACCAGGACGCGCTCGACGCCGTCGGCGCCGCTCCCTCCGACCTCGTCCAGTTCACGGAGAAGCAGACCGAGGCGGCCTCGTCGCTCCTCGCCGAGAAGTGGGCCGCGGCGATCCAGTGACCACCGCTCCCGCCGAGGCCGTCTCCGGGGCGTCCGCGCCCCGTGGACGGCGCGGCACCCCGGCCGTGCTGGGCGTCGCCCCCTTCGCGCTCTACGTCCTGCTGTTCCTGGCCGTCCCCACGGTCCTCGCCGTGGCGACCGGATTCACGGACGGAGACGGCCGCTTCACCACGGCGAACGTGCTCGCGCTCGGGGATCCCGTCGTGCTGTCCGCCTTCGGCGCGTCGCTCGGGCTCTCGGCCGTGACCGCCGTCGTCGGCGCGGTGCTGGGCGCGGTCGTGTGCCTGGCCCTGCTCGGCTCCGATCCGCGCGGGGCGCTCCGGACCGTCGTCGATGCAGCGGCGAGCGTCCTCGCGCAGTTCGGCGGCGTGATGCTCGCGTTCGCGTTCATCGCGACGATCGGCGTGCAGGGGCTGGTGACCACCCTCCTCGCGGGAGCGGGCGTCGACCTCTACGCCGACGGCGTGTGGCTCTACCAGCTGCCCGGGCTCGTCCTGCCCTACCTCTACTTCCAGGTGCCCCTGATGGTGCTCACGTTCCTGCCCGCGCTCGAGGGCCTGCGTCCGGAGTGGGCCGAGGCGAACGCGGTGCTCGGCGGGGGCCGGCTCGGCTACTGGCTGCACGTGGCCCTCCCGGTGCTGGCGCCGTCGTTCCTCGGCTGCGTGCTGCTGCTGTTCGCGAACGCGTTCTCCTCCTTCGCCACCGCGGCGGCGCTGATCAGCCAGGGCGCGCAGATCGTCCCGCTGCAGATCCGCGCCGCGCTGGTCAGCGAGACGGTGCTGGGCCGTGAGAACCTCGCGGGCGCCCTCGCGCTCGGGATGCTCGCGGTGATGGTGGTCCTGATGTCCGGGTACGCGCTGCTGCAGCGCCGGGCCAGGCGGTGGCAGCGATGAGGCCCGCGCGGCTCCTGTCCGGGGCGGTGCTCGTGATCACCGGGCTGGTGTTCGCCGTTCCGATCGTCGCGATGGCGGAGTTCACGCTCCGCGGCGCCGGCGGCCACGACCTCTCGCACTGGACGGCGATCCTCGACCCGGAGAACGAGCGCGCCTACCGCTCGCTGTTCCAGGGGATCGGAAACTCGCTGGTCCTCGCCGTCGTCACCGCCCTCATCGTCCTGGTCCTGCTGGTGCCGACGATGCTGCTCGTCGAGATCCGGCTCCCGCGCCTGCGCCGGGCTCTGGAGCTGGTCTGCCTGCTCCCGCTGACCGTGCCCGCCATCGTCCTCGTCGTCGGCCTCGCGCCGGTCTACTCCGTGGTCACCGAGCTCGCCGGCTCCGCGCCGTGGACGCTCGCTCTCGCCTACGGGGTGCTGGTCCTGCCCTACGCCTACCGCGCCGTGGCGGCGGACCTCGCCGGTCTCGACGCCGTGACGCTCTCGGAGGCGGCCCGCTCGCTCGGCGCGGGCCCGCTCGCGGTGCTCGGGAGGGTCCTCCTGCCGAACCTGCGCCGGGGCCTGGTCGCGGCCGCGCTGATCACCGTCGCAGTCGTTCTCGGCGAGTACACGATCGCCTCGCTCCTCAGCCGCACCACCCTCCAGACCGGCCTGGTGCAGGTGTCGAAGTCCGACGCCTACGTCGCCGTGATCTTCTCGCTGCTCTCCCTCCTCTTCGCCTTCGCCCTCCTGATCGGGATCGGCCGCCTCGCGCGGATCGGCCTGCCGACGGGCCGGGCGCGCTCCTCGAAAGGCTCCTCGTGACCGCTCCCACCCTCCCCGGCGCCCGCGTGCGCTTCGTCGACGTGGAGCGGCACTACGGCTCCGCGCGAGCGCTCGACGGCGTCTCGTTCGACGTGGCCCCGGGCGAGTTCATCGCGCTGCTCGGCCCCTCCGGCTGCGGCAAGACCACAGCCCTGCGCGCCCTCAGCGGTCTCGAGCGGATCGACGCGGGGCGGATCCTCGTCGACGAGGAGGACGTCGCCCACGTCCCCGTCGCGAAGCGCGACATGGGCATGGTCTTCCAGTCGTACTCGCTCTTCCCGCACCTGCGGGCGCGCGAGAACGTCGAGTTCGGGCTGCGCACCCGGGGAGTCGGGGCGCGCGAGCGCCGGGCGGCCGCGGGGGAGGCGCTGGAGGTCGTGGGCCTCGGCGCCCTCGGCGACCGCTACGCGCACGAGCTCTCCGGCGGCCAGCAGCAGCGGGTGGCGCTCGCGCGCGCCCTCGTCACGCGGCCGCGGGTGCTGCTGCTGGACGAGCCCCTGTCGGCCCTGGACGCGAAGGTCCGCGTCCAGCTGCGCGACGAGATCAAGCGCCTGCAGTCCGAGATCGGCATCACCACGTTCTTCGTCACGCACGACCAGGAGGAGGCGCTCGCCGTCGCCGACCGCGTCGCGGTGATGAACGCCGGGCGGATCGAGCAGCTGGGTGCACCGGAGGACCTCTACGCGCGCCCGGCGACCGCCTTCACGGCCCGCTTCGTCGGCCTCTCGACGGTGGTCGCGGGGACGGTCTCGTCGGGATCGGTCCTCGCGCTCGGCGTGCGCCTGCCGCTCGTCGACGCGGCGGCGGCCGACGGTCCCGTGTCGGTGTTCCTCCGCCCCGAGGACCTCGCCGTCGTGGCCGACGGCGCTCCCGACTCCCTGCCCGGAGTCGTCCTCGCCTCGAGCTTCCTGGGGCCGGTGCGGCGCTCGACCGTCCGGCTGTCGACGGGCGAGGAGGTCACCGTCCAGCACGCGTCGGGGCACCGCCTCGAGCCGGGGGAGCGGGTCGGCGTGCTGCCCGCGCGGCGCCCGGTCGCGGTCGGTCCGGCACCGGAGCAGGCGGCGGTCGGCGCCGCCGCATGAGCACTCCCCGGGGATACCGCGCGGGGTATGCGCCGGGGCCTAGTCTGGGCAGATGAGACTCGGCAGGTCCCGCCGCACCTCCGGCCCGCGCGCCGTCCAGCCCGCCGCGCCCGTCGCCCCGGCCGCCCCCTCCCGGCCCGCTCCCGTCGCCGATTCGGCCTTCGTGAGCGACGGGATGCGCATCGCCGGCGCCTGGGCCTGGCGCGTCCTCGTCGTGGTCGCGGCGCTCGCGGTGCTGGTGCTGCTCGTCATCGAGCTGCGGCTGATCGTCATCCCGCTCCTGCTCGCGATCGTGATCGCCGCCCTGCTCGTGCCGTTCTCGAGCTTCCTCCAGCGCCACCGCTGGCCCAAGTGGGCCGCCGTCGTCCTGGCGGAGCTGGGGATCGTCGTGGTGATCGGCGGGCTCCTCTTCCTCGTCGTCACCCAGGTCTACTCCGGCTTCGACGACCTCCGCCGGCAGACGGTGCAGTCCTACGACGACTTCAAGGCCTTCCTCCTCGAGTCGCCGCTCCACCTCACCGAGACCGACATCAACCAGTACGCGCAGCAGGCGCTCACGGCCCTGCAGCAGGACTCGGGGATGCTGGTCAGCGGCGCTCTCAGCGTCGGCTCGACCGTCGGCCACCTGCTGACGGGCGTGCTGCTCACCCTCTTCTCGACGCTGTTCATCCTCATCGACGGGCCGAACATCTGGAGCTGGGTCGTCCGCCTCTTCCCGCGCCGCGCCCGCGGAGCCGTCGACGGCGCCGGTCGCGCAGGGTGGGTGACGCTGACCAACTTCGTGAAGGTGCAGATCCTGGTCGCCTTCGTCGACGCGGTCGGCATCGGCCTCGGCTCCTTCCTCCTCGGCGTCCCGCTGGCCATCCCGATCGGCGTGCTCGTCTTCCTCGGCTCCTTCGTGCCGGTCATCGGCGCCGTGGTGACGGGGGCGCTGGCCGTCTTCATCGCGCTGGTCTACAACGGACCGCTGATCGCGCTCTTCCTGCTGATCGTCGTCCTCGCGGTGCAGCAGCTCGAGGGCCACATCCTCCAGCCGCTGATCATGGGGTCGGCGGTCAAGGTCCACCCGCTGGCCGTCGTGCTCGCGGTGGCCGGAGGCTCGATCATCGGCGGCATCGCCGGCGCCTTCTTCGCGGTGCCCGTCGTGGCCACGCTCAACGTCATGGTCAAGTACGTCGCGAGCGGAGCCTGGCGCTCGCCGACCCGAACCCCCGAGAGAGTTGCCGCAGAGCATGCAGACTAGCCGCGTCGTCGGACCCGCCCTCCACGAGTTCGAGGCGGCCCGCGCCGTCCTCGCCCCCGTCATCGCCGCCACCCCCATGGAGACGAGCACCTTCCTCGCGCAGGTCCTCGGCTCGCCCGTGTTCCTCAAGTGCGAGAACCTCCAGCGCACCGGCTCCTACAAGATCCGCGGAGCGGTGTTCCGGATGTCGCGGCTCACCCCGGAGGAGCGGGCCCGCGGAGTCGTGGCGGCCTCGGCCGGCAACCACGCGCAGGGCGTCGCCTACGCGGCGCGGGAGCTGGGGATCAAGGCCACGATCTTCATGCCGATCGGCGTCGCGCTGCCCAAGCTCGCAGCCACCCGCGACTACGGCGCGGACGTGGTGCTGAGCGGCCACATCTTCAACGAGGCGCTCGCGGCGGCGGCGGAGTTCGCCGAGCGCACGGGCGCGGTCTTCGTTCCTCCCTACGACCACCCCGACGTGATCACCGGCCAGGGCACGGTCGGCCTCGAGATCCTCGAGCAGGCCCCCGCCGTCGAGACCATCGTGGTGCCCATCGGCGGCGGCGGCCTCATCGCCGGGGTCGCATCGGCGGCCAAGCAGAAGGCGGCCGAGGAGGGGCGCACGCTCCGCGTCATCGGCGTGCAGGCGGCCAACGCGGCGCCGTACCCGCTCTCGCTCGCAAGCGGCGAGCCGACCGCGATCACGATCTCTCCGACGATCGCCGACGGCATCGCCGTGGCGAAGCCGGGGCAGCTGAACTTCGCGATCGTCCGCGAGATGGTGGACGAGGTCGTCACCGTCGAGGACGACGACATCGCCCGGGCTCTGCTGGTGCTGCTGGAGCGGGCGAAGCTCGTGGTGGAGCCCGCGGGCGCGGTGGGCATCGCGGCGATCCTGACGGGGAAGATCCGCGACGCCGGAGCGACCGCGGTCATCCTGTCGGGCGGCAACATCGATCCGCTGATGATGGAGCGGGTGATCAGCCGGGGCCTGGCCGCGTCGGAGCGCTACCTCAAGATGAGCATCGGTCTGCCGGATCGTCCGGGGCAGCTGTCGCGCATCGCGGAGCTCATCTCGGAGGCGAACGCGAACGTGGTCGAGGTGCTGCACACTCGGCACGGCCGGGGCCTGCAGATCAGCGAGGTCGAGATCGAGATCAGCGTCGAGACCCGCGGCCCCGAGCACGCCGACCGCGTCATCCAGGTCCTCACCGACGCCGGCTACGCCCCCCGCATCTCCCGCAACTGACCGCTCGAGGGCGCCGCGTCCGCGATCCCGTCGCGAGGCCGGCGCCCCGAGTCCGGGGAAGGCCGTTCGTCCGTCTCGGCGTTCCCCGCACAGCGGGGAAGAATCCGATCACGGCGATCACGGCGATCTCGCGTCCTCCGCTGTCGCCGCGAAGCCGGCGCCCCCGTCTGGAGAGGACTGATCGTGCGTCGCGGCGTTCTCCGCAAGGCGGAGGAGGAAGCGGTACCGGCGGTGTCGCGCCCGACGCTGTCGCCGCGAAGCCGGCGCCCCGCTCCCGTTCAGAGAGGGCTGATCGTGCGTCGCGGCGTTCTCCGCAAGGCGGAGGAGGAAGCGATACCGGCGGTATCGCGCCCGACGACAACGCCGCGGAGAGCGCCGCGACGTGCGATCAGTGGCCGGACCAGGTCTCGACGTTGGCGACGCGGACCTCGATCTCCCGCCCGTTGGGTGCCGTGAAGCGGGCGGTGTCGCCGACGTTCAGGCCCATGATCGCCGATCCGAGGGGGCTCTGGGGGCTGTAGACGTCGAGGTCGCTCTCGCCCGCCATCTCGCGGTTGCCGAGGAGGAAGCGGGACTCGTCGCCGGCGATCTCGGCGGTGATGATGGTGCCGGCCTCGACGACTCCGTGGCTCTCGGGGGGCGTGCCGATCTCGGCTTCGCGGAGGAGGGAGGTCAACTGGCGGATGCGGGCCTCGATCTTGCCCTGCTCGTCCTTCGCGGCGTGGTAGCCGCCGTTCTCCTTCAGGTCGCCCTCCTCGCGGGCGACCTCGATGCGCTTGGCGATCTCCTCGCGTCCGTTGGTGGACAGCTCGGTGAGCTCCGCCTCGAGGCGGTCGTACGACTCCTGGGTCATCCAGGTCACCTGTGACTGGTCGGCCATGGTGGGCTCCTGCTCTGCGGGCCGCGCTCGCGGCGCCCGGCAGCACCGTGCGGAGGTGTCCGCGTCCGGCGGTGGGGACGGCCGGCGTCAGGCGGCGGTGGGAATGGCGAGGCCCCGACGAGTCCGTCAGGGCTTCGGGCAAGCCTACGGGAGCCAGCAGGAGGAGATCAAACCTGTGTTCGCGAGCTCGGTGGTGCGGACGGTCTCCGTGTAGGAGCGGAAGCGCTCCGTCGTGGCGGGGTACTCCACGACCAGCCAGCCGACCACGGCGGACTGCTCGTTGAGGGCCTGGACCGCGCAGGCGACCTCGCGGCCGACGGGCGCGGTGAGGTCGAAGGAGACGGTGACGGTGCGGTCGTCGACGACCTGGTGCGCGGTGTCCTGGACGTCCACTCCTCCGCGTGCTCCGTCGAGTCCGGCCCAGACGACCCAGGCGGCGAAGACGGCGACGAAGGCGAGCGCGACGCCGCCGAAGAGCCAGCGGTTGCCGCGGCGGGTGCGCGTCGTGCGGCCGTAGCGGGTGGCGAGGGGTCCGGCGGCGCGGACGGCGTCCGGATCGAGTGCGGGCGCGGCGGCTCCCTCGACGCTCTCGGACGTGCGGGCGGCCACGGAACTCCCTGGGTGATGCGTCTACTCTGGACGGGTGGCGCGCGTCCTTCGCGGACGGGAGCGCCGATCCCATTAAACCCCGAGGAATCGAGCGATCGTGTCCCAGGCCGTCGAGGTCTCCGTCGATTCGGAGGTGCGGGAGACTCCGCGCCTCCTCGCCGTGCACGCCCATCCTGACGACGAGTCGAGCAAGGGCGCGGCGACGCTGGCCGCCTACGCCTCGCGGGGCGCCGAGGTCATGGTGGTCTCCTGCACCGGAGGCGAGGCCGGCTCCGTGCTGAACGAGGACCTCGAGGCCCGCGCGCACGCCGAGCGCGACATCGGCGGCCTCCGCCGGTACGAGATGGCGGCCGCTCGCGAGGCGCTCGGCGTCGAGCACGCCTGGCTCGGCTTCGTCGACTCCGGCATGCCCGAGGACGGGAAGGTCGACGCCGCCTCGTTCGCGGGTCTGCCGCTCGCCACGGCCGCCGCTCCGCTCGTGCGCCTGGTCCGCCGGTTTCGGCCGCACGTGATCATCAGCTACGACGAGAACGGCGGCTACCCGCACCCCGACCACATCCGCGCCCACCAGGTCGCCGTCGAGGCGTACCGCGCGGCGGGCCTCGCCGAGGAGTACCGGGGCACGGGCGCTCCGTGGTCGATCTCGAAGCTGTATTACGACCGCGTCTTCAGCGGCCAGAAGCTGCGGGCGATCGCCGAGCACCTGCGCTCGATCGACCCGGAGGACCCGCGCCTGTCGGTCTTCGAGGAGATGAAGCGCTGGAACGAGGACACCCCGTACCTCGCGACCACGCGGGTCGTGATCTCCGGCTTCCACGATCGTCGCGATGCGGCCCTGCTGGCCCACGCCAGCCAGGTCGCTCCGGACAACGCCTTCTTCTTCCTCCCGCACGAGGCGATCGACGCCGCCTGGCCGACCGACGACTTCCAGCTCGTCGAGAGCCGGGTCGACGCGCCGACGCCCGAGACGGATCTCTTCGCCGGTCTCGACCTGGCCGAGCTCGCCCCGGGCCCGACCGCGGTCGTCCCGCCGATCGCTCCCGACCCCGAGCCCTCGGGGGACGCCCCGGTGTCCCCGGAGCCCGACGGCTCCGGCGTCGTCGTCGCCGACGAGGTGCGCGCGTGATCGCCGGGCTGCTCGAGGGCGCCCAGCGCGCCGTCGTCCTCGCCTCCACGACGGTGCCGACCCCGGGTCCCGAGTTCAACGAGGACACGGTCACGCCGGGCCTCTTCGGCTTCATCACGATGCTCGTGATCGCTCTGGCCGCCGTCCTCCTCGCGCTCGACATGGTCCGGCGCGTGCGGCGCACCACCTACACCGCCCAGGTGAAGGAGCGGCTCGACGCCGAGGAGGCGGAGCGCAGCGAGGGCTGAGCCCGGCCCGCACCGGTGGGCCCGGGTCGCGCTAGGCGTTGTAGGCGGGGTGGAGCGAGACGATCAGCGCCGCCGTCCAGTGGCAGAGGAACGCCACGGCCGTGAGCGCGTGGAAGATCTCGTGGAAGCCGAAGACGCCCGGGACCGGGTTGGGCTTCTTGATCCCGTAGATCACGGCGCCCGCGGAGTAGCAGAGCCCGCCGACGAGGACGAGCACCATCATCGTCGCGCTGGCCTCGAAGAGCGGTCCGAGGTACATCACGGCCGCCCAGCCCAGCAGCAGGTAGAGCGGCACGTAGAGCCAGCGCGGTGCGCCGATCCAGAAGACGCGGAAGCCGATCCCGAGCAGCGCCCCCGCCCAGACCAGGACCAGCAGGAGCGTGCCCTGCGCGGGCGGCAGGGCGAGCACCGCCAGCGGCGTGTAGGTGCCGGCGATCAGCAGGAAGATGTTGGCGTGGTCGATCCGCTTGAGGATCATCTTCGTCCGCGGCTTCCAGTCGAAGCGGTGGTACAGAGCGGAGTTGCCGAAGAGCAGGAGCGACGTGGTCGCGAACACCGCGGCCGCCCACTTCGCCGCGGTCCCCTCCGCGACCACGATCAGCACCACTCCGGCGACGATCGCGAGCGGGAAGAGGCCGGCGTGGATCCAGCCGCGCCAGGTGGGCCGGACCTCCGCCGAGGAGTCGTGCTCGATCGCGTCCTCGACGAGGGGGAGGGCGGGCAGGTCCGGGCCGTCCGCTCCGACGGCGTCTCCGCCGCGGACAGTGCGGACGCGGGGATCGGACGGGGGAGGCGTCGGCCGCTGGCTCATGCCGGACAGACTACGACGCCGTCGCGGGCCGACGCCGAGCGCCGCCGGGCTTCGAGGAGCGCCCCGGGTCGACTACCGTGTCACTGTGCCGAAGCCGAGACTGCCTGTGGGAAGGGACCTCCTCTACGGCGTCTACAAGAAGCGCCTCCGCTCGAGCCTTCCCCCCGACTCCCTGCCGAACCACGTCGCGATGATCATCGACGGCAACCGGCGCTGGGCGCGGCAGCGGGCCCTCGAGACCGCCGCGCACGGCCACCGGGCCGGCGCCGCCAAGGTGCACGAGTTCCTGCAGTGGTGCGACGAGCTCGGCGTGCGCCACGTCACCCTCTACCTGCTCTCGCAGGACAACCTCGTCGGCCGCGACAGCAGCGAGCTGACCGAGCTGATCGCGATCATCGCCGACCTCGCCGAGGAGGTCTCCCAGCAGCCCGACTGGCGCGTGCAGCACGTCGGCTCCGACGAGGGCCTCCCGCCCTCGCTCGTGGCCGCGCTCGACACGGCGGAGGCGCGCACCGCCTCCCACACGGGCCTGCACGTCAATCTTGCGGTCGGCTACGGCGGGCGGCACGAGATCGCCCAGGCCGTGCGGAGCATCCTGGAGGAGCACGGCAAGCGCGGCTCCTCCATCGAGGACGTCGCGGGCCTGCTGACCCCGGAGCTCATCGGCGAGCACCTGTACACCAGCGGGCAGCCCGACCCCGATCTGGTCATCCGCACCTCGGGGGAGCAGCGCCTCTCCGACTTCATGCTCTGGCAGAGCGCGCACAGCGAGTTCTACTTCATGGAGGCGCTCGGCCCCGACATCCGCGAGGTCGACTTCCTCCGCGCGCTCCGCGACTACGCCGGACGGCACCGCCGCTTCGGCAGCTGACCTCGCGGCTCCTGCCGCACCACCGACCGGAAGGGCCGGCATGAGCTCGAACGAGGCCACCTCCACCACGACCGCGGACTACCTCGCCGGCTTCGGCGAGGAGACCGGGTACCTCGACTTCGGCCGGGTGGGCCCGCTCTCGGCGACCGTCGCCGCCGAGCAGGAGGCGGCCGTCGAGCTGCTGGTGCGCGCGCGCAGCGGCACCCTCGACGAGCTGTTCCGGCAGGACGAGCGCGTCCGGGAGGCGGCGGCGGCGCTCGTGCGCGTCCCCAGCGACCGCGTCGTCTTCCAGCCCAACACCTCGACCGGCCTCCTGCACGCGCTGTTCGGCGCCTCGGGCGCGGTGCTGCTGTCGGCCGCGGAGTTCCCGAGCCTGCCGTTCGCGGCGGTGCGCTCGGCGCAGGCTCTCGGCTCGGTGGAGCCCCGCTGGCTGCGGACCGAGCAGGGACGGGTGACGCCGGAGGCCGTCCGCGAGCAGCTCACGGACGACGTGACGACCGTCGCGGTGAGCCTGGTCGACTCCCGCACCGGCTACCTCGCGGACGTCGCGGCGATCCGCGACGTGATCGGCGACCGGATGCTCGTCCTCGACGCGATCCAGGGCTTCGGCGTCGTCGACGCGCCCTACGAGCTGGCGGACGTGGTCGTCACCGGCGGCCAGAAGTGGCTCCGCGCCGGCTGGGGGACGGGCTTCCTCGCGCTCAGCGAGCGGGCGCTGTCGCGGCTGACCCCGGTGCTCTCCGGCTGGACGGGATCGGAGCAGGCGGAGCCGTGGGACGAGGTGGCTCCGCCGCGCGGCGACGCCCGCGCCTTCAGCATCAGCAACCCGGACCCGATCGCCCAGGCCCGGCTCGCGTCGGCGCTGGAGGAGGTCGCCGCGGTCGGGCAGTCGACGATCGCCGCGCTCGTGGCGGAGCGGGTCAGCGCGATCGTCGACCTCGCGGACGAGTTCGGACTGGCGGTCGTGGGCTCCCGCGGCGAGCACGAGCGCGCCGGCATCGTGGTCGTCGAGCCGGAGCCGGAGGAACTGGCCCCGCTGGCAGCCTCCCTCGCCGCGCACGGCGTGACCGCGCGCCTGCGTCCGAGCACCGTCCGCTTCAGCGCGCACGCCGGCACCACCGACGCGACCCTCGCGCTGCTCCGCGCCGCCCTGATCTCGTCGGCCACGAGCATCGACTACTAGGCCGGATTCCGCGCGTTCACACACTGGTTACACATTCGTAGCGGTGAGAAGCACACGGATGTCATTCGCCGGGTTAGGTTCGAGTCATCAGGTACAGCGCCTGGTCGAGACGGCCACAGAAGTACGGCTCGACATCGCGCAGACGCCGAAGGGACACTGCGCGGTGCACGACACGCACCGATGAGGCCGGCTCGAGGACATGAGCCGGGGGCTCCGGCCCCCGGAGTGTGGAGAGTCGTCGTGACAGTTCCCCAGGGCATGGATCCGCAGACCGGGACGCAGGGCGGCGTCCACCGCCGTGTCCAGCACGGCTCCTCGGATCCGGCCGATCAGCTCCTCCGCACCTACGTCCTGGACACCTCGGTGCTGCTGTCGGATCCGTCCTCGATGTTCCGGTTCGCTGAGCACGCCGTCGTGCTGCCGATCGTCGTCGTCAGCGAGCTCGAGGGCAAGCGCAACGATCCCGAGATCGGCTACTTCGCCCGGCAGGCCCTGCGCCGCCTCGACGAGCTGCGCGTGCAGCACGAGCGCCTCGACTTCCCCATCGCCGTCGGCCGCGGCGGCACGCTCCGCGTCGAGCTCAACCACTCGAACATGTCGGTGCTGCCGAGCGGGCTCCAGATGGGCGACAACGACGCGAGAATCCTCGCCGTCGCGCTCAACCTGCAGAGCGAGGGCGCCGTGGTCACCGTCGTGTCCAAGGACATGCCGATGCGCGTGAAGGCCGCCTCCATCGGCCTCGCCGCGGAGGAGTACCTGGCCGAGCAGGCCCCCGAGTCCGGTTGGACCGGCATGGACGACGTGACGCTCGGCGGCGACGCGATGAGCGAGCTCTACGACCGCGAGCGGCTCTTCACGGACGTCGTGGCCGACATCCCGGTCAACACCGGGCTCGTCGTCCACTCCGACCGCGGCTCCGCTCTCGCGAGGGTCACCGGCAAGCGGCAGATCACGCTGGTCCGCGGCGACAAGGACGTGTTCGGCCTGCACGGGCGGTCGGCGGAGCAGCGGCTCGCGATCGACCTGCTGCTCGACCCGGAGGTCGGCATCGTCTCGCTCGGCGGCCGGGCCGGAACCGGCAAGTCGGCGCTGGCGCTCTGCGCGGGCCTGGAGGCGGTGCTGGAGAAGCGCCAGCACAAGAAGATCATGGTCTTCCGGCCGCTCTACGCGGTGGGCGGCCAGGACCTCGGCTTCCTGCCCGGCGACGCGGCCGAGAAGATGAACCCCTGGGCGCAGGCGGTCTTCGACACGCTCGGGGCGCTGGTGTCGCAGAACGTGCTCGACGAGGTGATCGAGCGCGGGATGCTCGAGGTGCTGCCGCTCACGCACATTCGCGGGCGCTCGCTGCACGACGCGTTCGTGATCGTCGACGAGGCGCAGTCGCTGGAGCGGAACGTCCTGCTCACGGTGCTCTCGCGCGTCGGGCAGAACTCCCGGGTGGTGCTGACCCACGACGTGGCGCAGCGCGACAACCTCCGCGTCGGCCGGCACGACGGGGTCGCCTCCGTGATCGAGACGCTGAAAGGCCACCCGCTGTTCGCGCACGTCACGCTGACCCGCTCCGAGCGCTCGGCGATCGCCGCTCTGGTCACCGAGATGCTGGAGTCGAACGAGCTCGCCTGACGGGCTCGCCGTGCGTCCGGCCCGTGGGATCCGAGGATCCCCGGGCCGGGCGCGTCCCTGCAGGGCACCGGGGCGTAGCGTGGACGGGTGAGCATCCTCGACGATGCGCTCCTCGAGCGCTTCCGCACCCGCGCGGCCGACTACGACGAGCGCAACGCGTTCTGCGCGGACGACCTGGAGGAGCTGCGCTCGATCGGGTACCTGGCGCTGCTCGTCCCCGAGGAGCTCGGCGGTGCCGGCCTCGGCCTGGAGCAGGCGGCCGCCGAGCAGACGCGCCTCGCGACGGCCGCGCCCGCGACCGCGCTCGCCGTCAACATGCACCTGGTCTGGACCGGGATCGCGCGACTCCTGCTCGAGCGGGGCGACGACTCCCTCCGCTCGGTCCTCGTCGACGCCGCGGCGGGTCACGTCTTCGCCTTCGGCAACAGCGAGGCGGGCAACGACCTGGTGCTCTCGGACTCGCTGACGCGGGCGGAGCCGCTCGGGGACGGCGGCTACCGCTTCACCGGCACGAAGGTCTTCACCTCCCTCGCGCCCGCTTGGACGCGGCTCGGCGTGTTCGGCCGCGACGACAGCGGGTCGGAGCCGCGGCTCGTGCACGGCTTCGTGCACCGTGAGCGCCCGGACTCGCCGGTCGCCGGGCTCGAGGTCCGCGACGACTGGGACACGCTCGGCATGCGGGCGACCCAGAGCCGCACGACGGTGCTCGACGGCGTCGTCGTCCCGGCCGAGCGGATGATCCGCTCGCTGCCCGTCGGACCGACCGCCGACCCCTTCGTCTTCGCCGTCTTCGCGGCCTTCGAGCTGCTGATCTCCTCGGTCTACCTCGGTGTCGCGCAGCGCGCGCTCGAGCTCGCCGTCGCCTCCGTCCGCCGACGGGCCTCCCTCCGGGCGGGAGGGCGGCCACTGGCGGAGGACCCCGAGGTGCGGCACCGGGTGGCTGAGACCGGGATGCTGCTCGACGGGCTCGAGGCGCCCCTGCGCTCGGCGGCGGCCGACGTGGACGCGCTCGTCGACCGCGGCGCGCGCTGGTTCCCCTCGCTGGTCGGGGTGAAGATCCGCACCACGGAAGGAGCGCTCCGCGTGGTCGAGAGCGCCGTCCGGATCGCGGGCGGCTCGGCGTACCAGCGCCGGTCGGAGCTCGGTCGCCTCTACCGAGACGTGCTCGCCGGGCAGTTCCACCCCTCCGACGACGCGTCGGCTCACGGCGCCTGGGCGTCGCTCCTGCTGGGACCGCTGCCTCCGCGCGACTGAGGCCGGGGAGGGACCCGCCGCCGCCCGAGCACACCTGCGGGCCGCCCTGTGGAGAACTCCGACGCCCCGAGGGCGGTGCCCCCTAGTCTCGGCGGATGCTCCGCGGATCTCTACTCGACCGGGCCGCCCTGCTCCTCGGCGCCCTGGTGCTCCTCCTGATCGGGGCCCCGCACCTGGGTCGGGCGCCCGGCCTCGTCCCGGTGGCGCTCGCGAGCGTGCCGTTGGTGCTGGCGGACGTGCGCGGGCACCGGCTCCCGAACGCGGTCACGCTCCCGCTGCTGGTGGTCGGAGCCGTCCTCGCGCCCACGGCGGGGACGCTTCTCGCCGTCCTCGCGACGGTGCTGTGCCTGGGCGTGCTGCATGCGGCGGGCGGGCTGGGCCTCGGCGACGTGAAGCTCCAGGCGGCCCTCGCACCGCCGCTCGCGGCTCTCGGACCCGAGCAGGTCGTCGCCGCGCCCGCTGTCGGCTTCGCGGTGGCGGGGCTGTGGGTGCTCGTGCTGCGCGTCCGCGGACGGGTCGCATTCGGACCGTTCCTGCTCACGGGGTTCTGGCTGGTGCTCTGACGGCCCGCCTCCGCGCCGATCGCAGGGACGGGCCGTCGGAGGGCCGGGCTCAGCCGGGGTGGGTCATCGACATGACGTCGAGGGCGCTGTCGAGCTGCTCCTCCGTCACCTCGCCGCGCTCGACGAAGCCGAGGTCCACGACCGACTCTCGGACGGTGATCCCCTTGGCGACCGAGTTCTTCGCGACCTTGGCGGCGGCCTCGTAGCCGATCACCTTGTTGAGCGGCGTGACGATCGAGGGGGAGGACTCGGCGAGGGCGCGGGCGTGCTCGACGTCGGCCTCGAGGCCGTCGACGGTCTTGTCGGCGAGCAGCACGGCGGAGTTCGCGAGCAGGCGGATCGACTCCAGCAGCGCCGTCCCCATGACGGGGATCGCGACGTTGAGCTCGAAGGCGCCCGAGGCGCCCGCCCAGGCGATGGTGGCGTCGTTGCCGATCACGCGCGCGCAGACCATGAGGACGGCCTCTGGGATCACCGGGTTCACCTTGCCGGGCATGATCGAGGATCCGGGCTGGAGGTCGGGGATCCGCAGCTCTCCGAGGCCGGTGTTGGGGCCGGAGCCCATCCAGCGGAGGTCGTTGTTGATCTTGGTCAGGCTCACCGCGAGAACGCGCAGCGCTCCGGAGGCCTCGACCAGCGAGTCCCGCGCGCCCTGGGCCTCGAAGTGGTTGCGGGCCTCGGTGACGGGCAGGCCCGTCTCCTCCGCGAGGCGCGCGATGACCTTCTGCGGGAAGCCGGCGGGGGTGTTGATCCCGGTGCCGACCGCGGTGCCGCCGAGCGGGACCTCGGCGACGCGGGGGAGCGCCGACTGCACGCGCTCGATGCCGAGGCGGATCTGCGCGGCGTAGCCGCCGAACTCCTGGCCGAGCGTGACGGGGGTGGCGTCCATCAGGTGGGTGCGGCCGGCCTTGACGACCTCGGCCCACTGCTCCGCCTTGACCTCGAGCGACTCGGCGAGCTGCTCGAGCGAGGGGATCAGCGACTCGATGAGCGCGCCGGTGACGGCGACGTGGACCGAGGTGGGGAACACGTCGTTGGAGGACTGCGAGGCGTTGACGTGGTCGTTCGGGTGCACGGTGCGGCCGAGGGCCGTGGTCGCCAGCGAGCCCAGCACCTCGTTCATGTTCATGTTCGAGGACGTGCCCGAGCCGGTCTGGTACACGTCGATCGGGAAGTGCGCGTCGTAGCCGCCCCCGACGACGAGGTCGGCCGCGTCGGCGATCGCCGTGGCGATGTCGGCGTCGAGCACGCCCAGCTCGGCGTTGGCCAGCGCCGCCGCCTTCTTGATGCGGGCGAGGGCCGCGATCTGGGCAGGCTCGAGGCCCGCACCGGAGATCGGGAAGTTCTCGACCGCCCGCTGGGTCTGCGCGGCGTAGAGGGCGTCGCGGGGGACCCGCACCTCGCCCATCGTGTCGTGCTCGATGCGGAAGTCGCCGGAGTCGTCGGTCGGGGAGTGATCCACCACGCTGTGTTCGTCCTTGTCTGATCGGTTGGTGCTGTGCTGTCCGGAGCCGCTCACGCGGGATCCGATCCCACCGCGCTCGGAGCGGCGGCGGAGGAGGCCGAGCCGGAGTCGCGCTCCAGCTCGGAGACGTAGGGGCTGAGCTCGGGCGGATCGATGCCGAGCACGACATCGGACATCACGGTGCCGTCCGAGAGCCGGTAGTTGGCGCCCACGAGGGCGAGCCGCCCGGTCGCGACAGCGTCGGCGATCAGCGGGGAGCGCTGGAGCAGCTCGGCGACCGTGTCGCGCAGGTGCTCGCGGCCGACGGCCAGCGCGTCGGTCGCCGACGGGTCGACGAGCACGCGGCCGTCCGGCTGAGCACCCACGAGGCGGCGCACCGCGGGGATGATCGGCTCGATCAGGTGCTCGATGTGCGGGGGGAGCCGCTCGGCGCCGGGCGCCTGCGACTGGATCGCTGCCCGGACCGCTCCGCACTCGTCGTGGCCGAGCACGAGCAGCACCTTCACGCCGAGGACGGCGACGCCGTACTCCAGCGAGCCGATGATGGAGTCCGCGATCACCTGGCCGGCGTTGCGGACGACGAAGAGGTCGCCGAGCCCCAGGTCGAAGATGATCTCGGCCGCGAGGCGGGAGTCGCTGCAGCCGAAGAGCGCAGCGAGCGGGGCCTGCGCGGCGGCGAGCTCGGCGCGGCGCTCGACGTCCTGGCGGGGGTGGCGGGGCTCGCCGGCGACGAAGCGCTGGTTGCCGCGGAGCATCTCCTTCCAGACCCACGCCGGCGGGCGGGACTCGCGGGGGACGGTGCTGCTGGTTCCGAGGCTCATCGGGACTCCTCCTGGCCGATCTGCGGGGTGATGGCGTCCACGACCAGGCGGATCTCGTCCGTCGGGGCCGTGCCGTAGACGAGGTAGGTGCTGGAGCCCTCCGTCGTCTCGAGTGCGTAGGGCGTGTTGCCGGTGTCGTCGCCGGAGTCGCGGTGGTCGTAGACGGTCCAGTCGCGGCCGTCGATCGTCTCGACGCCGGTCGCAGCCCGGCGGTCGAGCTGCGTCGCGACCCAGGCCGCGTCCGCGTCGAGCCCCTGGCTCAGGCCGATGTAGCCCGCCTTCGGGGTGATCAGGCCGACGTACCAGTAGTCGGTGCCGTTCTCGCGGCGGAGCTCGGCCGCATTGGCCTTCCAGCCCTCGGGCAGGGAGGGCACGGCGAGCGTCTGCTCCTCGCCCAGCTGGACCTGCGCGGCGACGCGGGGGACGTCGACCGAGGAGAGCTCCACGGTGTCGCCGCGGGGGACGAGCAGGACGATGAGCGCTACGGCGCCGACGGTCGCGAGCAGCGAGAAGACGAGGTTGTTGACCGTCTTGCGCTGACGGTAGAGCCGGGAGTTCTCGGCCTTGCGGGCGGCCGTCTCGGCGGCCGTCTCCGGGCGCCCGAGCTCGGCGACGACCCGCGCAGGCTTCGCGCGGCTCATCCGGCGGCCGCCCCTCCGGAGCGGGCCGCGTCCAGCCGGGCGCGTGCTCCGATCAGCCACTCCTCGCAGCGGGCGGCGAGGGCCTCGCCGCGCTCCCACAGGGCGAGCGAGCGCTCGAGGGTGGAGCTGCCCTGCTCGAGCTCGGACACGACGCGGACGAGCTCGTCGCGCGCCTGCTCGTAGGAGAATCCCGAGACGTCGGAGTCGGTCGCCGGGGCGTCGGGGGAGTCGGGCATGGGTCTGATCCTATCGATCGGGGCTGAGGGGGACGGGTGGCGCGGCGGGCTCAGGACCGGCCGGCGGGATCGCCGGTGGGCCCCTCGGAGCGGGCGCCGACGGCCCCCTCCGCGAGCGTGAGGACGAGTGCGCCGCCGGCCGGTGCGTCACCGGGCGCCCGGACGACGTGCCCGGCCGCGTTCTGGACGATCGCGTAGCCGCGGTCGAGGGTGTGCTGGGGGGAGAGGGCGCGCAGGTGGCCGTGCAGGCGCTCGACCTCGAGGTGCGCGCGCTCGAGGCGGCGGTCCACCAGCTCGGCGCCGCGCGCGACCCAGCGGGTCAGCTCCTCGGAGTGCCGGTCGACCAGCACGTGCGGCTGGGCGAGCACCGGCCGCGAGCGCAGCTGCGAGAGCCGGTCGATCTCGTGCGAGACGAGCCCGCTCACGCGGCCGGTCATCCGCAGCCGGGCCTGCTGCACGCGCAGCAGCTCGTCGGAGACGTCGGGCACGACCCTCTTCGCGGCGTCGGTGGGAGTGGAGGCGCGCAGGTCGGCGACGTCGTCGAGCAGCGGGCGGTCGGCCTCGTGGCCGATCGCGCTGACGACCGGAGTGGAGCAGGCGGCGACGGCGCGCACGAGCGCCTCGTCGCTGAAGCCGAGCAGGTTCTGGAAGTCGCCGCCTCCGCGGGCGATCACGATCACGTCGATGCTGTCGTCGGCCTCGAGGGTCCGCAGGGCCGAGAGCACCTCCGGGACCGTCCGGTCGCCCTGCACGGCCGAGTGGACCACCCGGAAGCGCACCGCCGGCCAGCGCAGCTGCGCGTTCCGCAGCACGTCCTTCTCGGCGTCCGAGTCCTTGCCGGTGATGAGGCCCACGCCGTGCGGGAGGAACGGCAGCGGCTTCTTGCGGGAGGCGTCGAACAGCCCCTCCGACGCCAGCTGCCGGCGGAGCCGCTCGAGCTTCTCGAGCAGATCGCCCAGGCCGACGTGGCGCATCTCGAAGACCTGCATCGAGAGCGTGCCGCCCTTGACCCAGTAGTTGGGCTTCACCAGCGCGATGACCCGATCGCCCTGCTTGAGGTCGGCCGGGAGGCGGCTCCGCACCGACGACCAGACGGTGAAGCCGACCGTCGCGTCTCCGGACAGGTCCTTCAGCTTCCCGTAGACGTTGCCGCCGGACGCGCCCCACTGGGTGATCTCGCCCTCGACCCACGCGGTCCCGAGGCGCTCGATCCAGCCCTTGATCTTGCTGGCGAGCAGGCCGACCGGCCAGGGTGCGTCGGCGGTGGGTGGGGCGTCGGTCATCGCTGCCTCTGCTCGGAGGGACGGGGGGAGCGGGAGTGCCCTCCCGCGACGACAACGGTACGGGACGGGTCCGACACCGGGACGGCCCGGGCACAGGATGCACCACGTAGAATCAGGGGGTGAGCCAAGTCCCGATCAGCCTGCCCATGCCGCGCATGCCCCGCGCCACAGGGCGTCTGCGCGACGTCCCCGTCGAGGGCCGCAAGCGCGTCCTCCTCGCCGCGCCCCGCGGCTACTGCGCCGGAGTCGACCGCGCGGTCGTCGCCGTCGAGAAGGCCATCGAGCACTACGGTGCCCCGGTCTACGTGCGCAAGCAGATCGTGCACAACGTGCACGTCGTCTCCACGCTCGAGAGCCAGGGCGCCATCTTCGTCGACGAGGTCGACGAGGTGCCCGAGGGATCGCACATCGTCTTCAGCGCGCACGGCGTCTCACCGGCCGTCGTCCAGGGCGCGGCCGACCGCAGTCTCCAGGCGATCGACGCGACCTGCCCCCTGGTGACGAAGGTGCACCGCGAGGCCGTCCGCTTCGCGCGCGACGACTTCGAGATCCTCCTCATCGGCCACGAGGGCCACGAAGAGGTCGAGGGCACCGCGGGCGAGGCTCCCGATCACGTCACCCTCGTCGGCAGCCCCGACGACGTGCCGAACATCGTCGTGAAGGACCCGGACAAGGTCGTCTGGCTCTCGCAGACGACGCTCTCGGTCGACGAGACGATGGAGACGGTGCGCCGTCTCCGCGAGCGCTTCCCCAACCTGCAGGACCCGCCGAGCGACGACATCTGCTACGCCACGCAGAACCGCCAGGTCGCGATCAAGAAGGTCGCCGCGGGCGCCGAGCTGGTCATCGTCGTCGGCTCCGCGAACTCCTCCAACTCCGTGCGCCTCGTCGAGGTCGCCCTCGAGTACGGCGCGAAGGCCGCCTACCGGGTCGACTACGCGAGCGAGATCAAGCAGGAGTGGCTCGAGGGCATCCGCACCGTCGGCGTCACCAGCGGCGCCTCGGTGCCCGAGGTGCTCGTCCAGGAGGTCCTCGACGACCTCGCCGCCGCCGGGTACGGCGACGTCGAGGAGGTCAAGACCGCGGAGGAGGACCTGATGTTCTCGCTCCCCAAGGAGCTGCGCAAGGACGTCGCCGGCAAGCGCGACGCCCGCGGCGTCGGTGGACGCATCAGCGCGGGAGCGGGCGCCTAGAGCGTTCCGGCCCGGACACGGAAGAGGCCGCCCTCCCTCGGGAGCGGCGGCCTCTTCCGTGTGCGGTGGAACGGGGATCGACGCTAGACGTCGGTGCCGGCGCCGCCCTGCGAGCCCGACATGCGCGTGACGTACTCCGCGAACGTCGGGTCGCCCAGGATGGCGATCGCCGCGACGATCAGGGAGAGCAGCACGGTCGCCGCGATCCCGAGGATCGGGACGAGCACGGCGCGCTTGCCGGCGCGGAGCCGCCGGATCGAGATCCACACCGCGAAGGCGACGATCAGCGACTGCGCGAGCGCCACCACGACGCCGAGGATCCGTGCGAGCTCTGGCGACGCGTAGGTGCCGATGCCCTGGGAGCGGTAGAGCTCCTGGAGGGTCGTCGCGAAGCTCGAGGGATCGAGCAGCGTCGGCACGGCGAAGAACACGCCGAGCGCGAGCAGCACGATCGTGAGCAGGCGGTCGACGGGATGCGCGACCGGCTTCGCGGCCGGAGCGGTCGCGGGCCTCGGATCGGTCTCCGACCCCCGCGGGTCGGGGACGACCACGGCGTCCTCCGGCGGCTGCCACGACCAGCCGGGCGGCGCGTACTCGCCGTACTGCGGCTCCGGACGCCTGTCGCCCGGCTGATCGTGTGCGTTCGTCACGGAGCGGTGCCCTACTTCCCGGAGTTCCCGGCCGAGCCGAGCTGACGGGTCGCCTCGGCGACGCGCGCGGCCATCGCGGTCTCGGCGATCTTGCCCCACGAGCGCGGGTCGTAGACCTTCTTGTTGCCGACCTCGCCGTCGACCTTGAGGAAGCCGTCGTAGTTCTTCAGCACGGTGTCCGCGACGGAGCGGCTGAACGCGTACTGCGTGTCGGTGTCGATGTTCATCTTGACGACGCCGTTGCGGACCGCCTCGGCGATCTCCTCGTCGGTCGAGCCCGAGCCGCCGTGGAAGACGAGGTCGAGGGGGAGCGCACCGGTGCCGTACTTCGCCTGCAGGCCGTCCTGGATCTCGCGGAGCAGCTCCGGGCGCAGTCGGACGTTGCCCGGCTTGTAGACGCCGTGGACGTTGCCGAAGGTCAGGGCGGCCATGTAGCGGCCCTGCTCGCCGAAGCCGAGGGCCTCGACGGTCGCGATCGCGTCGTCGAGCGTGGTGTAGAGGTGCTCGTTGATGTCGTGCGAGACGCCGTCCTCCTCGCCGCCGACGACGCCGATCTCGACCTCGAGGATGGCGTTGATGTTCTTGACGCGCGGGAGGATCTCCTTCGCGATGGCGAGGTTCTCGTCGAGCGGGATCGCGGAGCCGTCCCACATGTGCGACTGGAAGAGCGGCTCGCGACCGGCCTTGACCTCCTCCTCGGAGGCGGCGATCAGCGGGTAGACGAAGCCCTCGAGCGCGTTCTGCGGGCAGTGGTCGGTGTGGAGCGCGACCGTGACCGGGTAGTTCTTGGCGACCTCGGTCGCGAACCTCGCGAAGGCGATCGCGCCTGCCGCGCGGTTCTTCACGGTGTGGCCGGCGAAGTAGTCCGCGCCTCCGGTGGTGACCTGGATGATGCCGTCCGAGCCCGCCTCGGTGAGGCCCTGGAGGACCGCGTTGATCGTCTGCGACGACGAGACGTTGAACGCCGGGTAGGCGAAGCCGCCCGCCTTCGCCTTGTCGAGCATCTCTGCGTACTGGTCCGGGGTAGCGACGGGCATGGCATCTCCTTTGACGGATGAACGAAGGGGGGTCGGGCGAGGCCCGCGTCGCGGACGAGTCTAGCGAGGCGCCCCTCCGCGGTCCCTCCGCCCGTGGAGGGCCCTGGACTAGGCTTCGGGCAGGGATGGGGATCCGCTCCGCGGGTCCTGCGACGACGTGCACGAACTCGACGACGAAGGACTCCGCTCTGTGATCGACAACGTTTCGCTCTACCTCCACCCCGACCGCAACCTCGGCATGGAGCTCGTCCGCGCCACCGAGGCCGCCGCGATCCGCGCCGTGCCCTTCATCGGCAAGGGCGACAAGAACGCCGCCGACGGCGCAGCGGTCGACGCCATGCGCACCTTCCTCGGGACCGTGAACTTCGACGGAGTCGTCGTGATCGGCGAGGGCGAGAAGGACAACGCGCCCATGCTCTTCAACGGCGAGCACGTCGGCAACGGCTCGGGGCCCGCCGCCGACATCGCCGTCGACCCGATCGACGGCACCTCGCTGACCGCGGCCGGGCGCCAGAACGCGCTCTCGATGATCGCCGTCGCCGACCGCGGCGCGATGTTCGACCCCTCCGCCGTGTTCTACATGGAGAAGATCGTCACCGGGCCCGAGGGCGTCGGGATCATCGACATCCAGCGCCCGATCGGCGAGAACATCCGCGCCCTGGCCCGCGCCAAGCGCAAGCCCGTCGAGGAGATGCGCATCGCGGTGCTTGACCGCCCGCGCCACGCTCAGCTGATCGAGGACATCCGCGCGGCCGGAGCCGGCACGCGCCTCCTGCTCGACGGCGACGTCGCGGGCGGCATCAACGCCGCTCGCCACGACTCCCGACTCGACATGTGCGTCGGCACCGGAGGCACGCCCGAGGGCATCATCACGGCCTGCGCCATCCGCGCGCTCGGGGGAGTGATCCAGGGCATCCTCCGCCCGAAGGGCGACGACGAGCGCCAGCGCGCCATCGACGCCGGGCACGACCTCGACCGCGTGCTCCACGCCAACGACCTCGTCCGCAGTGACAACACCTACTTCGTCGCGACCGGAGTGACGAACGGCGGGCTCGTGAAGGGCGTGCGCAAGGAGGGCCACGTCATCACGACGGAGTCCATCGTGCTGCGCTCCCGCTCGGGCACCATCCGCCGCGTGACCGCCCAGCACCTCGCGGAGAAGTGGGTCTAGGCCGTCACCGTCTCTCCGAGACGCCGCCCCGCCGCTGAGACGCCGCTCCGCTGACGGCGCCTCGGCGAGTGCGGCGGCGTTCCGGCGTGCGGGACGCGGAAGGACACCGGCCCCGGCCACCGAGGCGAGCGGGCGGGGCCGCGGCGGGTCTCGAGACGCCTCGTCGGCGCTCCTCCGCCGAGCCGCGGAGGCGGAGCGCCGTCGCGACCTGCGGTCGTCCGGGTGTCGAACCGGATGGACGGCGCCGCTCGCGCGCGGCCTGCACGCCCGGTGCTCGCTCAGCGGGGACCCGGGGCCCTACGCGCTCCGCTCGGATTCGTCCTCCGCGGCGAGCAGCTCGACGGCGGTGAGGCGGCGCGGCGAGGAGGCGACTCCTCCGACCGGGGCGATGACGCGCGACTCGTCGAGGGAGTCGAACTGGCGCGCGGTGACCAGCACACGGCTCTCGAGCGAGCCGGCGAAGGCGTTGTAGGAGTCGACCGTCTTCTCGAGCGAGCGGCGCAGGCCCTCGGCGTGGTCGGCGAGGGTGCCGAGACGGGCGTAGAGCGTCTTGCCGAGGTCGAGCAGGCGCTTGGCGTCGTCGGTGAGCACGTCCTGCTGCCAGGTGTAGGCGACGGTCTTCAGCACCGACCACAGGGTCACGGGCGAGGCGAGGGCGACGCGCTTGCGGAACGCGTACTCGAGCAGGCTCGGGTCGGCGTCGAGCGCGCTCGCGAGCAGCGGCTCGCTCGGCACGAACGCGATGACGAACTCGGGGCTCGCCGGGAGACCGGTCCAGTAGGAGCGGGCGGCCAGCGCGTCCACGTGGCCGCGGAGGGCGCGGACGTGCGCCCGCAGGAGCCCCGCGCGCCGCGCCTCCTCCTCGCCGCCGGCGCCCGCGGGGATCGCGCTCGCCTCCAGGTACGCGTCGAACGGCACCTTGGCGTCCACCGCGATCGCCTTGCCGCCGGGCAGGCGGACCACCATGTCGGCGCGGCCGCGGCCCGCCTCGCCCTCGAGCCCGAACTGCACGTCGAAGTCGACCCGCTGGGTGAGCCCGGCGGCCTCGACGACGTTCCGCAGCTGCGTCTCGCCCCAGGCGCCGCGGCTCGTGGTGGAGCGGAGCGCGGACGCGAGGGTCTCGGTCGTCGAGCGCAGCTGCTCGCCCGCCGCCCGCTGTCCCTCGAGCTGCTCGGTGATCGCCCCGAACTGGGCGGCGCGCTCGCGCTCGAGCCGGCCGACCGCCTCCTGCATGCCGCGCAGGCTCTCGGCGACGGGGGAGAGGGTCTGCAGGATGCGCGCGTCGTGCCGCTCGCGCTCGGCGACGACGCGCAGCTGCTCCTGGAGCTCGCGGATCTGGTCGCGGGCGGAGCCGAGGTGCTCGCGGTGCTGCTCGACGACGGCCTCGTGGCGCTCCTCCAGGCCCTCCGCGCGTGCGCGGGCCGTCGCGAGGTCGAGGGCGAGGGCGGCGTCGGGCGTGCGGGAGCGGGCGAGGAGGACGGCGACGACTCCCGCGAGGAGCGCGCCGACCACCAGGCCGAGGACGAAGGAGAGATCCATGCCGCCGATGACACCACGCACCTCCGACATCGAGCGATCGACGCGCCACGCCCACCGAACGAGGGCCAGGACGCCCTGCGACCGCCTCGTAGACTTCGCGATCATGGGGAATCACCACCGCTCATCGCGCCTGCTCACGGCCGCGCTCGCTCTCGCCGTCGGGCTCGGCACCGCCCTCGTCCCGATCACCTCCGCCTCCGCCGCCGAGGACGCGCCGTCGACCGTCTCGGTCGAGACCGGCGCTCTCGACGCGTCCCTCGACCGCGCCGACCTCGGCGTCCCGGACCAGTCGACGCAGTACAGCGCCGAGGAGACGAAGAGCTTCCGCGCCGGCTTCATCGTCAGCGACGCCCAGTTCTTCGACGGGGACGCGCTGAGCACCGGTCAGGTGCAGTCGCTCCTGAACGAGAAGGGCAGCCCGTGCTCCACCGCCGGCACCGCCCCCTGCCTCAAGAACTTCTCGCAGGCGACGCCGTCCAAGGCGGCGGACGCGATGTGCAGCGCCTACCAGGGCTCCGGCAGCGAGTCGTCGGCCTCGATCTTCACGCGCGTCGGCCTGGCCTGCGGCATCAACCCGCTCGCCCTGGTCGTGCTCGTGCAGAAGGAGCGGAGCCTCGTCACCGACGCGACGCCCAGCCCCGAGGACTACGCCAAGGCGACCGGCTACAACTGCCCGGACACCGCGGCGTGCGACCCCGGCTCGGCGGGCTTCTTCACGCAGGTCTACAGCGCGGCCCGCCAGTTCAAGCGCTACGCCAACCCGCCCGGCTCCGGCTCGAACTTCACCACCTACGCTCCGGGCACGACGCCGAACGTCGCCTACTACCCGAGCACCGCGTGCGGCTCCTCACCGGTCACCATCCGAAACCAGGCCACGGCCGACCTCTACTACTACACGCCGTACCAGCCCAACGACTACGCGCTCACCGGCTCCGGCAACGCGGCCTGCGCGACCTACGGCAACATCAACTTCTGGTACCTCTTCAGCGACTGGAACCCGAACGGCACCCTGGCCAACGCCGGGATCGCCCCCGCGGGACGCGTCGACGCCCCGCGCATCTCGGGCAGCACCCTGAGCGTGTCCGGCTGGGCCGTCGATCCGACGACGCAGCAGGCCGCGCTGACCACGACGGTCACGGTGACCGGCCCCGACGGCACCCGCACGGTCCGCACGCAGACCGCGAACGGCGACCGCGGTGACATCCCGGGCGAGTACTCCGTCGCCGGCCGCGCCCACGGCTTCGGCGCCACCACGCCCGTCTCGGCACCCGGCACCTACCAGGTCTGCGTCTCCGCCGACTCCGTCGACTGGAACCGCTGGGTCGGCACGGGCGACTCCCGGGGCCCCGGCCGGAAGGATCTCGGCTGCTCGTCCGTGAGCACGTCGGCCGGGATCGACGTCTCGCGCCTGGCCGGCACGGACCGCCAGGGCACCGCCGTCGCGATCTCGAAGGCCGTCTTCCGCACGAACGTCCCGGTCGTCTACATCGCGACCGGCGCCAACTTCCCCGACGCCCTGAGCGCCGCCCCTGCCGCGGCCAAGCAGGGCGGTCCGCTGCTCCTGGTCGACCGGGACTCGATGTCGCAGCCCGTTCGCGACGAGCTCAGCCGGCTCAAGCCGGCGAGGATCGTCGTGGTCGGCTCCGCACTGAGCGTCGGCGACGGCCTGCTGAACCAGCTGAGGTCCTACTCGCCGACGGTGGACCGCATCGGAGGGAAGGACCGCTACGACACGTCCAGGCTCATCATCCAGAGCGCGTTCTCGGGCGGCTCGACGCGGGCCTGGCTCGCCACGGGCGAGAAGTTCCCCGACGCGCTCGGCGCGAGCGCCGCGGCCGGCTCCGTCGACGCGCCCGTCGTCCTCGTGAACGGCACCGGCAGCACGGCCGACGCCGTGACGAAGGGCATCCTCTCGAAGCTCAAGGTGCAGAACCTCACCATCGCGGGCAGCCCCCTGTCGGTGAGCGAGGGGATCAAGAACTCGCTTCCGGTGCCGACGATCACCCGCATCGGCGGAGTCGACCGCTACGACACCTCGGAGCAGCTGAACCGGGCAGCCTTCTCGAGGGCCAAGACCGTGTTCCTGGCGACGGGCGAGAACTTCCCCGACGCCCTCGCCGGAGCCACGGCGGCGGGCTACTCGAACAGCCCGCTGTTCGCCGTGCCGACGAACTGCGTGCCCCGCGCCGTCCTGACCGACATCGCGAAGTCGGGAGCTCAGCGGGTCGTCCTCCTCGGCGGTCCCACCACCCTCTCGGAGGACGTCGCGCGCCTCACCCCCTGCGGCTGATCGCCCGCGGCCCCGCCACTAGCGTGGAGGGATGACCCCGACCGCACCGTCCCCGACCGGCGTCCGACGCCGGCGGGGCGGTGCGGTCGTCGTCGGGGCGCTGGTGGCGCTCCTGCTTGGAGGGTCCGTCGACGGCACGCGCCTCGCCGCGGTGCCGTCCGAGCCGCAGACCGTCCGGCTGTGGACCTTCCTCCAGCCGGGCCCCGTCGCGGCCGACTTCGACCCGGGCGACCTGATCTCCGACGAGGTCTTCTTCGCCGGCGACGCGCTCGGACCGCTCACGGTGCAGGCGTTCCTCGACGCCCGCGTCCCCGACTGCGCGGGCGGGCCGGTGCCGTGCCTGCGCGACTACGCCGAGGACACCGCGGCGATCACGGCCGACGAGCAGTGCGATGCGCTGCCCGCCGGACGCGACGTCCCGGCCGCGGAGATCATCACCTCGGTCGCCGGCGCGTGCGGCGTGAATCCGGCCGTCCTCCTGGTGCTGCTGCAGAAGGAGCAGTCGCTCGTGACCGATCCGGAGCCGAGCGAGCGGCAGTTCCGCAGCGCCACGGGCTACGGCTGCCCGGACACCGCGGACTGCGACACGGACTCCTACGGCTTCGCCGCGCAGGTGTACGGAGCGGCGTGGCAGTTCCAGCGCTACCGGAATCCGGACTCGAGCTTCGACTGGTACCCGGTCGGCGCGGCCGGCGACGTCCGCTACTCCCCGGACGAGTCCTGCGGTACCGCCCCGGTGACGATCGCCAACGCGGCCACGGCGGGTCTCTACTACTACACGCCGTACCAGCCGAACGCGGCGGCGCTCGCGAACCTCTACGGCGAGGGCGACGACTGCTCGGCCTACGGGAACCGGAACTTCTGGCGCATCTTCAGCACCTGGTTCGGCGACCCCCGCGGCTGAGCCGATCGTCTCGAGCAGGCTCGGCATGACGGACGTCAGGCGGCGACGGGAGCCTTCGGGCGCAGGCGCTTCACGGAGACGCCGGCCAGCTCGCCGAGCTCGGCCATGCTCGCGGCGCCGTGCCGCCGGGCCGCGTGCACGACGATCGCGGCGCACGCCTCGGCATCGGCCGACGCGTCGTGGTGGCGGAAGTCCTCGAAGCCCGCGGCCATGGCGACAACGGGGAGGCGGTAGGAGTCGAGCTCGTACGTCTTGCGGGCGAGCTGCAGCGAGCAGAGGTAGTCGTACTCGGGGTGCTCGAGCGAGGTCGCCGCGCAGGCCGCGCGGATGACGCCCATGTCGAAGCCGGCGTTGTGCGCGACGAACACGTCCTCGCCGGCGAAGGCCGCCAGGTCGGCGAACTGGTCGACCCAGGAGGCGGCGGCGTGCACGTCGTGCTTGCGGATGCCGTGGATCCGCGTGTTCCACTCGAGGAAGTCGTCGTACCCCAACGGCGGGCGGATGAGCCAGCCGGCGCGGTCGACGACGCGGCCGTCGCGGACCTTGACGAGCCCGACGGAGCAGGCGGAGGCCCCGTGCGAGTTGGCGGTCTCGAAGTCGATGGCGGTGAAGTCGATGGGCACGCTCCAGCCTCTCACGCACCTCCGACGCCGCCGGGAGCGTCGCGCGCGCGTCGCCCTGAGCGGCCGGGAGCACCCGCCGGCCGCGGGCCGGGCGCCTCCCGTTCCTCTCCGCCCGCCCGCCCGGCCCTTCCGCCGCCACGCCGTAGGATGTTCACCCGTGGCTCTCACTATCGCAATCGTCGGTCTCCCCAACGTCGGCAAGTCGACGCTCTTCAACGCACTGACCAAGAACACGGTGCTCGCGGCGAACTACCCGTTCGCGACGATCGAGCCGAACGTGGGTGTGGTGAACCTGCCCGACTCCCGCCTCGAGGTGCTCGCCGGGATCTTCGGCTCCGAGCGCATCCTCCCGGCGCCCGTCTCCTTCGTCGACATCGCCGGCATCGTGCGCGGCGCGTCCGAGGGCGAGGGCCTGGGCAACAAGTTCCTCGCGAACATCCGCGAGGCCGACGCGATCGCGCAGGTCATCCGCGGCTTCGAGGACTCCGACGTCGTCCACGTCGACGGCAAGGTCGACGCCGCCAGCGACATGGAGACGATCAACACCGAGCTGGTCCTCGCCGATCTCCAGACCCTCGAGAAGGCCGAGGCCCGCTACGAGAAGGAGCTCAAGGGGAGGAAGATCGAGCCGATCGTGGTCGAGACCGCGAAGAAGGCGCGCGAGTTCCTCGACCAGGGCAAGCCGCTGTCGGCCTCCTCGATCGATCTGGAGCCGATCCGCGAGCTGGGCCTGCTGACCGCCAAGCCCTTCATCTACGTCTTCAACGTCGACGAGGCCGTGCTGACCGACGACGCCCGGAAGGCCGAGCTCGCAGCCCTGGTCGCGCCGGCGAAGGCGATCTTCCTCGACGCGAAGATCGAGTCCGAGCTGATCGACCTCGACGAGGCCGACGCCGCCGAGATGCTCGAGTCGACCGGCCAGACGGAGTCGGGCCTCAACCAGCTCGCGACCATCGGCTTCGACACCCTGGGCCTCCAGACGTACCTCACGGCCGGCCCGAAGGAGACGCGCGCCTGGACCATCGGGAAGGGCTGGACCGCGCCCCAGGCCGCCGGTGTCATCCACACCGACTTCCAGAAGGGCTTCATCAAGGCCGAGATCATCTCGTTCGACGACCTCGTCGAGACCGGCTCGATCGCCGAGGCCCGCGCGAAGGGCAAGGCCCGCATCGAGGGCAAGGACTACGTCATGCAGGACGGCGACGTCGTGGAGTTCCGCTTCAACGTGTAGGAAGACCGCGCTCGGCTCGAGGCGCCCGGTTCGCTCGGATCCCCGGATCCGCGAGCCGGGCGCTTCTGCACGGAGGTGCGGGATCGCCGACCCCGGGAGTCCGACACGAGGCCGGTCACGTCCCCGGACGTCCGCTCCGCCCGTCAGTTCAGCACGTCGCCGATCAGCCAGCTCGACAGCCCGACGAGGGTGCAGACGCCGACGACCACCCAGGCGACGGTCCGGCGGACCGAGCGGGAGACCGCCTCCGAGCTGCGGGGAGTGGGACGCAGCGGCGGCGTGTACGCGGGCGGTACGGAGTAGGTCCGAGCCGGCGGGAGGAGTCGGGGGAGGGTGACCGGACGGCCGTCGACCCACTCGGCGGGCAGCTCCGCGGCCTTCGCGGCCTGCAGCGTGAGCTCGACCTTCAGCGGGGATCCGCGGAGGGAGGCGTAGGCGGCGGCGGTGAGGCCGAGGCTCGCGAGGTGGCGGAGGGTCGGGGTGAAATCCGCCGAGAGGGTCGGGGAGAGCTCGCCCACCCGCTCGCCGTCGAGACGGAGCTCGACGAGGTCGCCGGCCGGGTGCAGGGTCACCAGCAGCAGGCCGCGGCCGCTCGCCGGAACGACCGTCGAGAGGCGGGCGAAGTGCTCGTCCTCGCGCAGGACCGGCAGGCCCCGCGACCAGGGGAGGATCGAGTGGCGCTCGACGGGCGGCTCGTTGAGCGGCACGAGCAGCTCGGGGGCGACCAGGGCGACGCGGAGGACGGCCCGCAGGCCCTCCTCGCCGCGCTCGACCCGGAGGCGCGCGGTCGTGACCGGGACGGCTCCGCTCGCCACGACCCGGTCGAGAGCGGCCCGGTGGGCGGAGGCGTTCGGCAGGTAGCCGAGGACGCGGCCGCCGGCCCGGACCGAGACGGCGTCGAGGCCGGTGGGGTGGTCGGGCTCGGGGATCAGGTCGACCTCGAGGGTCCGCTCGTCGATCTCGCCCTGCTCGAGCGTGCGGCCGATCAGATCGGCGATCTCCTCGATCCGCTCGGCCTCGGCGAGGGCGTCGACGCTCGGGGCGCCGTCGGCGTTCGGGAGCCGGTAGTCGACGCGCTCCGTGACGGGGGTGACGGGTGCGTCCCGCACCACCGCGGCACTGTCCTGCGCGGAGCGGCGCGCCCCGGTGAACCGCCTGCCGTCCCACCAGCGCATCTCGGCCGCATCGGCCTCGTCGCGGTACCAGCCCGCCGGCGCACCCTCGTCCATCGACCCCCCGTTCCTCCGGCGAACGAGTCTACGAGGAGGGCGGGAGCGTCAGAGACCCGGGTCCGTGGCGGCGGGATCCTCGGGGGCGAGCGCGGCCGCGGGCTCTCCCGAAGCGGGGCCGCTCCACGCACCGGACTCGTGCGCCCGAGGGCCGGCGATCCACTCCAGAGCCTCGCGGACGAGCATCCGGACGTGACGCGCGTGGCCGATGGTGACGGGGGCGGGATCCTCGAGGACCTCGAGCAGGCGGTGCAGCACGGCACGGCTCTGCAGTCGTGTCATGGGCCTCACGGTAGGGGCCCGGTCGCTCGGACGGTAGTGCCGATCCGCGACAGCGCACCCGTCTAGGCTCGCCACATGACTCGTCTCGACGGTGCCGTCGTCCTCGTCCTCGGAGCCTCGGGCGGCCTCGGCCGCCTCCTGGCCGATTCGCTGGAGGCGCGCGGTGCCGTCGCGGTGCGCTCGGGGCGCGACTCCGCGGCGCTCGGCGAGGCACCCCTGGTCGCCGACCTGCGCGGGGAGGACGAGCCCCGGCGCGTGGTCGCCGAGGTGCTCGAGCGGCACGGGCGCCTTGACGGCGTCGTCGTGTCCGCGGGCGTCGTGGCCTTCGGGCCCTCCGCCGAGCTCGATCCGGCCGTTCTGGAGGAGCTCGTCGAGGTGAACGCGCTGGCGCCGATCCGGGTGCTGACCGCCGCGCTGCCGTCGCTCGTCGCGTCGGCGGGCGAGGGGCGCGAGCCGTTCGCGCTGACCATCAGCGGCGTGGTGGCGGAGGCTCCGACCGCGGGACTCGCCGCGTACTCCGCCTCGAAGGCGGCACTGCACTCCTTCGTGAAGGCCTCGGCCCGCGAGTACAAGCGGGCGGGCGTCCTCCTGCTCGACGCGCGCCCCGGCCACACCGAGACCGAGCTGTCCCGGCACCCGCTCGCGGGAGACGCGCCCCGCTTCGGCGCGGGTCTGGCGCCGCAGGACGTGGTCGACCGGCTGCTCGACGCGGTCGAGGACGGCGAGACCGACCTGCCTCCTGCGGCGTTCACCGGCTGACGCCGTCCCGAGACGAGGCGGAGCCGGTCGATCCTCGCGGGAGCGCCCCGGATCGAGCACTGCAGCCTCGGCTGCGTACAGCCGTTGTGATCAGCCTGCGCATGCGGCGGCCGGGACCGCGATCGGCGCGGCAGCCCGTCCGACCGTCCTCCCCGCAGACGCGGGGATACCCGCCGTTCACCGGAGCGTCGCACGGGCGCACTAGCGTCCCTCCGTGCCCGACACCGCCGATGACGCCCTCCGTCCCACTCCCGAGCTGCTCCGCACGCTCACGCCCGCCGACGCGCGGGACCTCGTCGTGCTGGACGAGGACGACGACGATCCGGTGCTCCTGCGCCGCGACGGCACGCAGATCGACACCTGGCGCGAGGGCTACCCCTACGACGAGCGGATGTCGCGCGAGGAGTACGAGGCGGGCAAGCGCCTCCTCCAGATCGAGCTGCTGAAGCTGCAGAACTGGATCAAGAAGCACGGGCGCCGGCTCGTGGTCGTCTTCGAGGGGCGCGACGCCGCGGGCAAGGGCGGCACCATCAAGCGCTTCACCGAGCACCTCAACCCGCGCGGAGCCCGCGTGGTCGCACTCGAGAAGCCGACCGAGCGCGAGGCCGGTCAGTGGTACTTCCAGCGCTACGTCTCGCACCTGCCGGCCGCCGGCGAGATCGTCCTCTTCGACCGCTCCTGGTACAACCGGGCCGGCGTGGAGCGCGTGATGGGCTTCTGCACGCCGGCGCAGTACGACGAGTTCATCCGCCAGACGCCGCTGTTCGAGCGGATGCTCGTCGGCGACGGCATCGACCTGGTGAAGCTGTGGTTCTCGGTCTCGGCGGAGGAGCAGCGCACCCGGTTCACGATCCGCATGATCGACCCCGTGCGCCAGTGGAAGCTCTCGCCGATGGACCTCGCCTCGCTCGACAAGTGGGGCGACTACACCGCGGCCAAGGAGGCGATGATGGCGGCGACCGACACCGCCGACGCTCCCTGGACCATCGTGAAGAGCAACGACAAGAAGCGCGCCCGGCTCGAGGCCATGCGCTACGTCCTGAGCCTCTACGACTACGACGGACGCGACGAGGAGGTCGTGGGCCCGCTGGGTCCGGACCCGCTGATCGTCGGATCGGCCGCGGACGTGTACGAGCGCGGCGAGCACGCCGCGACGAGCTGACCGGGGGACGGACATGGGGGAGTCGGGGATCGGCGCGGAGCTGCCGGGGGTGCACCTGCGCTGGCTGGCGCTCGACGAGCAGACGCTGGACGCCGAGCGGCTGCTGCCGCTGCTGAGCGACGAGGAGCGCGAGCGCTACGCCGGCACGGTCGCCGCGTCGGTGGCCGAGCGCTTCGTCTTCGGGCGGGTGCTCCTGCGGATGCTCGCGGCCGAGCTCACGGGGACGCGCGCGTCGGAGGTCCGGGTCGTCGCGTGCTGCCCACGCTGCGGGGGCGCGCACGGCCGGCCGCGGCTGGAGGGACGCGGGATCGCGCTCGAGCTGCTGTCGGTGAGCATCGCGCACTGCGCGGGCGCCGTCGTGGTCGCGGCGAGCAGCGCCGGTGCGGTCGGCGTCGATGTGGAGCCGACGCTGGGCACGCCCGAGCGCGGGGAGCGGATCACGCGCATCGCCGGGGCGCCCTTCGCCACGGGCGGGATGCGCCCCGCCGACCCCGTCCTGCACTGGACCCGGATCGAGGCCGCACTGAAGGCGGACGGTCGCGGGCTCGAGCTCGACCCGCGCCGGGTGCACGTGCACGAGTCGCACCACGCGGCGGAGGCGCGGATCGACGGCGTCCGCTTCCGGCTGGCCGAGCCGCAGCTGGACCCCGCGCTGCGGGTCAGCGTCGCCCTCGGGCCGATGGGGGACGCGGGCGCCGGGCCCATCATCGGCTGGCGGCGCGAGCACGGCGACGCGCTCGCGGACTCGCTGGTGTCAGCGCCGGGACGGTAGCGGCGGCAGCTCCTCGTCGAGGAGCCAGGTGTCGAGCAGGTCGTCCACGCCCTCGCCGAGGACCTCGGTGCAGAGCTCGCGGAACTCCTCGTCGGTGACGGCGGCGGAGGCGTAGCGGGACGTCCACTCCCGCAGCAGCCGGAGGAAGGGCTCGTCGCCGACGGTGAGCCGCAGCGCGTGCAGGGTGAGCGCGCCGCGCTTGTAGACGCGATCGTCGAAGAGTGCGACCGGCCCCGGATCGGCGAGCACGAGATCCTGCGCCGCAGCCCGCAGCACCGCGTGGTGGCGGCGGGCGCAGGCGTCGGCGGGGGCGCGGCCCGACTCCTCCGACCACAGCCACTCCGCGTAGCAGGCGAACCCCTCGTTGAGCCAGATGTGGCGCCACCGGGCGATGCCCACGCTGTTGCCGAACCACTGGTGCGCGAGCTCGTGCGCGATGAGGCGCTCCGAGCCGCCGCGGCCGTCGGCGTGGTTGGCGCCGAACACCGCCATCGCCTGCGCCTCGAGCGGGATCTCCAGCTCGTCCGCCGTGACGACGACGCAGTAGCGGGCGAAGGGATAAGGCCCGAACAGCCGCGTGAACAGGGCGAGCATGCTCTCGAGCGGAGCGAAGTCGTGGGCGACCCGTGCGGCCATCGCGGCGGGGCGGGCGAGGGTCACCGCGACGCCGGCGAGCACGCGCTCCTCGATCGCGTAGCGGCCGATCTGCACCGAGGCGAGGTACGCGGCGCTGGGCTCGCGCTGCTCGTAGAGCCAGGTGCGGCGGCCGGAGCGGGCGCTCGAGTCGATGAGCACCCCGTTCGCGAGCACGGCGTAGCCCTCCTCGGCGGTGACGCGCAGGCGGTACGGAGCCTTCTCGGCGACGTCGTCGTTGCAGGGGAACCAGGTGGAGGAGCCGGAGGGCTGCGAGGCGACGAGCACCCCGTCCTCCAGCTCCTCCCAGCCGAGCTCGCCCCAGTGGCTGGCGCGGGGGGCGGGGTGGCCGCTGTACTCGATCTCGACGTCGACGCTCTCGCCGGCGGCCAGCGGCTCGGCGGGGGACACTCGCAGCTTGTGCGGCGCCTGCTCGTGGCGGGCGCGGCGTCCGTCGATCCGGACACGGGCCACGCGGAGCCGGGAGAGGTCGAGGGAGAACCGCCGGAGCGGCTGCAGCGCGACGATCCGCAGCACGGCCCGGCCGGCCAGGCGGTTCGAGGCGACGCGGTAGTCGAGGTCGAGGTCGTAGGACTCGACGCGGTAGCCGGTGTTCCCGATGCCGGGGACGTAGGGGTCACCGGCGGTCTCGAGCCCGGTCAGCGCGGGGCTCACGCGACGGGCGCGTGGTAGTCGGCGACGCGCACCTCGCGCCACGGGCCGATCGGGTTGCCGCTCCAGCGGCTGCCCGCGGGCACGAGCTCCCCCCGCATCACGAGCGAGGCCGGGCCGACCGTGCCGTGCTCGGCGATCCGCGCGGCGGGGAGGATCACGCTGTGCGGGCCCAGGGTGGCGCCGGCGTCGAGGCTCACGAGATCCATGCTCATGATTCGATCATGGAACAGGTGCGTCTGCACGACGCAGCCCCGGTTCACGGTCGCTCCATCGCCGAGCGAGATCAGATCGGCCTCGGGGAGCCAGTAGCTCTCGCACCAGACGCCGCGTCCGATCCGGGCGCCGAGGCTCCGCAGCCACCAGACCAGCGCCGGAGTGCCCGCGGCGGCGTGGGCGAACCAGGGCGCGGCGACCATCTCGGTGAAGGCGTCGGCCAGCTCGCTCCGCCAGACGAACGAGGACCACAGCGGCTGCTCGCTCGGCTCGACCCGCTGGATCAGGATCCACTTCGCGGCGGTGGAGACGGCCGCGGCGACCGCTCCGGCGGCCAGCAGCACGACGCCTCCCACGAGCGCGGCGAGCACCGCCCCGAGCGTCTGGATCAGCGCGAGCAGTCCGGCTACCACGCCGAGGCCGATCGCGACCGAGACGACCACCGGGACGAAGCGGCCGAGCTCCCACGCGATGCGGGCCGCGCGGAGTCGGCGGGCCGGGCGGAAGGTGCGCGCCGACTCCGCCTCGACGACGGTGCGCCGCAGCCGCACGGGCGGTGAGCCCAGCCACGACGAGCCCGCCTTCGACTTGCGGGGCGCGGAGGAGAGGACGGCGACGAGTCCGCCGGCGGGCACGGTGTGGCCGGGCGCGGCCATGCCGGAGTTGCCGAGGAACGCGCGCTCGCCGATCTCGGCGCGGGCGAGCCGCATCCAGCCGCCGCCGAGCGCGTAGGAGGCGACGAGCGTGTCGTCGGCGAGGAACGCGCCGTCGCGGATGGTCGTCATCGCGGGCAGGAGCAGCACCGTCGAGGCCTCGACGTCGCGTCCGACCTTCGCGCCGAGGAGCCGCAGCCAGACCGGGGTGAACAGGCCCGAGTAGAGCGGGAAGAGCAGGACCCGCGCGGAGTCGAGCAGCCGCTCCGTCGACCAGACCTGCCAGCCGATCCGACCGCGCACGGGGTGGGTGCCGGGCTCGACGCCCCGCCCGAGCAGGCGCACCAGGACGACGACGAGGGCGGCGAGGACGACTCCGGAGACGGCGACGGCGGGCACGAGGGCGGCGAGAGCGGGCCCGAGCGCGGTGCCGAGGCCGGCCGAGCCGCGCACGGCGGCGGCCACGACGGCGAGCCCGGCCGCGAGGGCGAGGACCGGGACCGCTGCGAGGCCGACCGCGGACGCTCCGTACGCCCAGACCCAGCCCGGGCGGCGCGCCGGGCGCTCCGAGGGGAACCCGGCGTTCGCCCTGCCGAGCCGCTGGGCGGGGGATCCTCCCCAGCGCTGCCCGGCCGGCACCCGCCCGAAGACGGCCGATCCCGGCTCGATCTGCGCGTGCTTGCCGATCCGGGCGCCGGGGAGGAGCGTGCTGCGCGCGCCCACCGTGCTGCCGGCGCCGACCCGGACGGCACCGACGCGCAGGACGTCGCCGTCGATCCAGTAGCCGGAGAGGTCGACCTCGGGCTCGATCGCGGCGCCGCGCCCGAGCGTGAGCATCCCGGTCAGCGGAGGGAGGGAGTGCAGGTCGACGTCGTCGGCGATGCGGGCGCCGAGCGCGCGGGCGTAATAGGCGACCCAGGGCGCGCCCGCGAGGCTCACGGCCTTGAGCTGGAACGCGATCTGCTCGGCCAGCCAGAGCCGGAGGTGCACGCTCCCGCCGCGCGGGTGGTCTCCGGCTCGGATCCCGCGCAGCAGGGTGCGCGCGGCGAGGACGGTGAGCCCCATCCGCCCGAACGGCGTGAGGAAGAGCGCGAACGCGGGGATCAGCGCGGCGAGCGGAGCGGTGGGCAGCCAGCCGAACCCCGGCACCAGGTCGAGCACCGCGGTGGCGGTGAGGATCGCAGTGACCCAGCGGGCGCTGCCGAGCACGAGCAGCGGTGCGCCGAGGAGGGTCTGCAGCACGCGCATCCTGAGGGGGACCGGCGCGATGCGGTGAGCGGACACCTCCGCAGTGCCGGTCGAGCGGCTCTGGATCTCGGCGGCCATCGCCGCGAGACGCGGGTGGGCGTAGACGTCGGCGACCGTGAACTCGGGGTCGCGCTCGCGGATCCGCGCGACCAGCTGGGCGGCGGCGAGGGAGCCGCCGCCGAGGTCGAAGAAGTTCGCCCGCTCGTCGACCGGCACGCCGAGCACGTCGCGCCAGAGGGCGGCGAGCCACGCCTCCTCGGGGTCGAGGGAGGCGTCCTCGGTCGTGCCCACGGCGAGCGGCCAGGGGAGTGCGGCGCGGTCGACCTTGCCGGAGACGCGGGTCGGCAGCTCCTCGACCACGGCCAGCAGCGGCACGAGGGATGCGGGCAGCGCCTCACGCAGGCGGGCGAGCGCCGCGTCGCGGTCGAGCTCCCGGCCGCCGGCGAGGGCCAGGTAGCCGACGAGGACCTGGTTGCCGGCCGCCGTGGTGCGGACCGCGGCCGCCGCCCCCGAGACTCCGGGGAGCGCCTGCAGCGCCGCCTCGACCTCGCCGAGCTCGATCCGCCGACCGCCGAGCTTCACCTGGTCGTCCGCGCGCCCCTGGAAGACGAGGCCGGCGCTCTCGAAGCGCACCAGGTCGCCGGAGCGGTAGGCCCGCTCCCAGCCCAGGAGCGGTGCCGGCGCGTACTTCTCGGCGTCCTTGACCGGGTCGAGGTAGCGCGCGAGCCCGACCCCGCCGATGACCAGCTCGCCGACCTCGCCCTCGCCGACCCGCTGCCCGTCCGCGTCCACGACGGCGAGCCGCCAGCCGTCCAGCGGCAGCCCGATGCGCACCGGGGGAGGCCCGCCGAGGGGCGCGGCGCAGGCGACGACGGTGGCCTCGGTCGGCCCGTAGGTGTTCCAGACCTCGCGGCCCTCGACGGCCAGGCGCTCGCCGAGCTCCGGCGGGCACGCCTCGCCGCCGAAGATCAGCAGGCGGACGTTCTCGAGCGACTCCGCGGGCCAGAGCGCCGCGAGGGTCGGCACGGTCGAGACCACGGTGATGCCGTGCGTGGTCAGCCAGGGGCCGAGGTCCATGCCGCTGCGGACCAGCGAGCGGGGAGCGGGGACGAGGCATGCGCCGTGCCGCCAGGCGAGCCACATCTCCTCGCAGGACGCGTCGAACGCGACCGAGAGACCGGCCAGCACCCGGTCCCCGGGGCCGAGCGGCTCCGCCTGGAGGAACAGGCGCGCCTCGGCGTCGACGAAGGCGGCGGCGGAGCGGTGGCTGACCGCCACTCCCTTGGGGGTTCCGGTGGAGCCGGAGGTGAAGATGATCCAGGCGTCGTCCTCGAGCGAGGGCGGCTGCAGCAGAGGGATCGACGCCGTGCTCGGGTGCGGCGCGCTCGCGGTGAACAGGCGCGCGGCCGGCTCGTCGGCGCCGGTGCGCTCGAAGCGGCCGGAGCCGGTGATCACGCCGCGGACGGCGGCCTCGCCGAAGACGAGGCGCGCCCGCTCCTCGGGGTCGTCCGCGTCCACCGGGACGTACGCGGCTCCCGCGGCGAGGACGGCCAGGATCGCGAGGTAGAGCTCGCGGGAGCCGCTGGGCATGCGGATCCCGACGCGGTCGCCGCGTCGGACCCCTGCGGTGGTGAGCTCGCCCGCGAGCTGCACCGTGCGGGCCAACAGCTCCCGGTAGCTGAGCGCTCCGGCCGGGTCCTCCAGCGCGGAGGCGTCCGGGTGGCGCTCCGCGGTGTCGCGGAGGACATCGACCAGCGTGCGGGGAGGAGGGGTGGCCGCTCCGGCGTCGAGCACGTCCTGGGGGCCGGCCGTCTCGGTCACGTCTCGTCTCCGTCCCGGCCGCGCGATCGGGAGCGCGGCGGCCGGGGCGACACCGTAGGGAGGCGGGGTGACGCGGAGGTGAACAGGCGGGGTCGGCCCGCCCGGCTCAGTGCGCCATCGGGAGCGGCGCGTCCGACTCCGCCGGGCGGCGGACGAAGAACGCGGCCACGATCGCGACCGTCGCGATCGACGCGCCCCACAGGAACGCGGAGTGGATGCCGCCGGCGTAGGAGGCGACCTCGTCGGCTCCGCCCTGCGCGAGCTCCGCCGACCGGATCGAGAGGACGGTGACGAACAGCGCCGTGCCCGCCGCGCCGCCCAGCTGCTGCACGGTGCCGATGATCGCGCTGCCGTGCGAGTAGAGCGAGGGGCGCACCGAGCCGAGGCCGGCGGTGAACAGCGGCGTGAAGACGAAGGCGAGGCCCAGGCTGAGGGTGACGTGCAGCGAGAGGACGAACCAGGGCGACGAGTCCGCCGCGAGCAGGGTGTACCCCCACAGTGCGCCGGCGACGACGATCGAGCCGGGCACGAGCAGCACGCGCGGGCCGAAGCGGTCGTAGCCGCGGCCGACGAACGGCGCGAGCAGGCCCATCAGCAGGCCGCCGGGGAGCAGGAGCAGCCCGGTCTCCAGCGGAGTGAGGCCCAGCACGTTCTGCGTGTAGAGGGGCAGCAGGATCAGGGTGCCGAAGAGCGCCGACATGCTGACCGCCATCATCGCGATGACGATGGTGAAGTTCGCGGAGGAGAAGGTCCGGAGGTCCAGCAGGGCCCGGTCGGTGCGCTGCAGCAGCAGCTGGCGCGCGATGAAGCCCGCGAGGCCGAGACCCGCGACGACGAACGGGATCCACGGCGCGACGACCGCGGCTCCGCCCTCGCCGAGGCTCGACAGGCCGTAGACGAGGCCGCCGAAGCCGAAGACCGAGAGGACGACCGAGAGCGAGTCGATCGGGATGGAGCGGGGCTCGGTGACGTTCTCGACCTTGCGCAGGCCCAGGAGCAGCGCGCCGATCGCGATCGGCAGCACGATCCAGAACATCCAGCGCCAGCCGAGGAAGTTGAGGATGACGCCCGAGATCGTCGGTCCGACGGCCGGAGCCACCGAGATGACGATCGAGATGTTGCCCATCATCCGGCCGCGGATCGCCGGGGGCACCAGCGTCATCACAGTCGTCATCAGCAGCGGCATCATGATGGCCGTGCCGCCGGCCTGCACCACGCGGGCCGCCAGGAGGACCGCGAAGGTCGGGGCGAGCGCGGCGGTGAGCGTGCCGAGGCTGAAGAGGATCATCGCGGCGGCGAAGAGCGTGCGGGTGTGCAGCCGCTGGATCAGGTAGCCCGTGATCGGGATGACGACGGCCATCGTGAGCATGAAGGCGGTCGAGAGCCACTGGCCCACGTGCGCCTCGACGTCGAAGTCGCGCATGAGGTCGGGCAGCGCCACGCTCATGATCGTCTCGTTGAGGATCACGACGAACGCCGACACCAGCAGGAGGCTGATGACCAGGCGGCTGCGCGGCTCGAGGGTTGTGGCGGCGGCGGGTGCGGCGGGCCGCGCGGCGGGAAGGGTGCTGCGCTCGGTCACAGGTGTTCTCCGGTCGTGAGGGGGATCGGTGTGAGGGGCGCATCGACGGCTCGACTCGCGGGCGCGGATGCGGGGTAGGGAGGGAGAACAGCGGCGGACGCCCCGGACATTCCCGATCGACGGGGATCCGCTGCGAGAGGTCTCAGGCGAGGACCGCGGAGAGCGCGGAGGACGCGGCCTCGGCCTCCTCGAGCGTGGCGCCCTCGCCGAAGCTGAACCGCACGGCGGTCCGGGCGACGTCGGAATCGAGGCCGAGGGCCAGCAGCGCGGGCGAGGGCTCGTCGCGCCCGGCGGCGCACGCCGAGCCGCTCGAGACGACGACGCCGCGCTCCTCCAGCTCGAGGAGCGTCGACTCGCCGCTGCGCCCGGGGACGGCGTACGCGGCGATCGAGGGGAGCCGGTGCGCCGCGGAGCCCAGCGGCACGGCCCGGGGCGCCAAGGCCGCGACCCGCTCGGCGAACGCGTCCCGGACCGCTCCGACCCGCGCCGCGCGGTCCGGATCGAGCAGGCGCACCGCGGTGCCGAGCGCGACCGCGAAGGCCACGTTCTCGGTGCCCGAGCGCCGCTCCCGCTCCTGGCCGCCGCCGTGCAGCAGGGGCTCGAACGGGAGCCGGCTGCGCAGCAGCAGCGCCCCCACGCCCTTCGGCGCCCCGAGCTTGTGCCCCGAGACCGAGACCGCGTCGGCGCCCCAGCCCGCGACGTCCAGCCAGCCGGCGGCCTGGACGGCGTCCACGTGCAGCGGCACGCCCCGCGATCGGCAGAGCGCCGCTATCGCCGGAACGTCCTGCACCGTCCCGATCTCGTTGCTCGCCGCGAGCACCGAGACCAGTGCGGTGTCCGGCCGGACCAGCGCGGCGAGCGCGTCGAGGTCGAGCAGGCCGGTCGCGTCGACGGGGGCCGTCGACACCTCGAAGCCGTGCAGGCGCCGGAGGTGGTCGGCCGACTCGACGGTCGCCTCGTGCTCGAGCGCCGAGATCACCAGGTGCCGTCCGCGCGGCGATCCCAGCGCGAGGCCCTTGACCGCCGTGTTGATCGACTCCGTGCCGCCGGAGGTGAAGAGCGTCTCTGAGGCGCGGCCGCCGAGGAAGCGGGCCACGTGAGCGCGCGCCGCCTCCAGCGCGCGCGCCGCGGCGTCGCCGAGCGAGTGGCTGCTCGACGGATTGCCGTACTCGGCGGTGAGGAACGGCCACATGGCCTCCAGCACCTCGCGGCGCACGGGCGAGGTCGCGGCGTGGTCGAGGTAGATCACTCGACCGCGATGTCCAGGCCGAGGTCGAGCGAGCGGACGCTGTGGGTGAGCGCGCCGACGGAGATCACGTCGACTCCCGCCTCCGCGATCGCGCGCACGGTCGTGAGGTCGACGCCGCCGCTCGCCTCGACCACGGCCCGCCCGCCGATGAGGGCGACGCCCTGGCGGAGCAGCTCGGGGGTGAAGTTGTCGAGCATGATCGTGTCCGCGCCTCCCGCCAGCGCGGGCTCGATCTGGTCGAGCCGGTCGACCTCGACCTCGAGGTGCGCCGTGTGCGGGATCGAGGCGCGCGCGGCCCGCAGGGCCGCGGTCAGGTCGATCCCGCGCGCGGCGAGCACCGCGAGGTGGTTGTCCTTCGCCAGCACCGCGTCCGAGAGCGAGAAGCGGTGGTTGCGGCCGCCACCGCTGCGGACGGCGTGCCTCTCGAGCGCGCGCAGGCCCGGCGTGGTCTTGCGGGTGTCGACGATGCGGGCGCGCGTCCCCTCCACCGCGGCGACGTACTGCGCCGTCAGGGTGGCGATGCCGCTCATCCGCTGCACGAGGTTGAGCGCGACCCGCTCGCCGCGGAGCACGCCGCCCGCGGGGCCCTCGATCCGGGCGAGGGTCTGCCCGGCATCGAAGACCGCGCCGTCCTCCACGAGCACCGAGCAGCGGATCCGGGAGTCGACCTGCCGCATCGTGCCGACGAGGACGGCGCCGCCGCTGAGGACGCCGGGCTCGCGGGCCACGAGGGCGGCGCTCGCGGTGGCGTCCGCGGGGAGGAGGGTGTCGGAGGTCAGGTCGCCCCAGGGCGCGTCCTCCTCGAGGGCGAGGGTGACGACGCGGTCGATGCTCTGGCGGGTCAGCACGGAAGGGCCGCCTCTCTGGTGGGGGCGGCGGCGCTCGCCGTCGCGGGGTCGGGGGAGTCGATGCGGTGGTGGGCGCCGACGGAGTGCGTGCGCGCGAGCGCGGCGTCGATGAGAGCGAGGGCGCAGGTCAGCAGGTTCGCGTCCTCGAGCGTCCTCTGTCCGAGCGGAGCGGGCGAGGCGGAGGCGACGAGCGCGCCGCGCGCCGCTGTGAGCCCCGCCGCGTCCCGGGAGAGGCCGGCTCCCGCCCACATCGCGTCCTGGAGAGCGGTGCGGTCGAGCGTCATCGGGACGACGGCCCGGGGAGGGGCGACCGGGCCCCCGCTCCACGGGAGGGAGTCGAGGGCGAGCGCCGCGCGGCGCGCGAACACGACGCCCTCGAGCAGGCTGTTGGAGGCGAGGCGGTTCGCGCCGTGGACGCCGGTGCGGGCGACCTCGCCGACCGCGAGCAGCCCGGGGAGGCTGGTGCGCCCGTCCAGGTCGGTCGCGATCCCGCCCATCCAGTAGTGCGCGGCCGGAGTCACGGGCAGCAGGTCGTCGGCGAGCGAGAGCCCGTTCTCGCGGCAGGCCGCCGAGATCGTCGGGAACCTCTTCGCCAGCACCTCGGGGGCGATCGCCCGGGCGTCCAGGTGCACGGGCAGTCCGCCCTGCAGCCGCATCCGCTCCGCGATCGCGCGCGCCACGACGTCGCGCGGCGCCAGCTCGGCCTCGGGGTGCACCCCTGCCAGGAACCGCTCGCCCGCGGCGTCGCGCAGCACCGCGCCCTCGCCGCGCACCGCCTCCGAGACGAGGAAGCCGCCCGGCAGCGCGAGCGTGGTCGGGTGGAACTGGTAGAACTCCAGGTCCGCCGTCTCCGCTCCCGCCCGCAGGGCGGCGGCGAGCCCGTCCCCGGTCGCGACGGACGGATTGGTGGTGTGCCGGTAGAGCTGCCCGGCGCCTCCGGTGGCCAGCACGACCGCGTCGGCCGCCAGGCGCTCGAGCACGCCGTCGTGCAGGACGTCGGCGCCCGTGACCGAGCCGCCCTCCCGCACCAGGTCGACCAGGGCGGCGTGCTCGCGCACCTCGACCGACGAGGCCCGCACCGCCGCCACGAGAGCGGCCTCGATCGCGGCGCCCGTCGCGTCGCCGCCGGCGTGCAGGATCCGCGGACGCGAGTGGGCGCCCTCGAGTCCCCGCGCCAGCTCGCCGCCCTCGCGGTCGAAGCCGACGCCCCACTCCTGCAGCACCGCGACCGCCTCCGGCCCCTCGGCGCAGAGCACCTCGACCGCCGAGCGCACGGCGAGGCCCGCACCGGCGGTGAGCGTGTCCTCCACGTGCAGCGCCACGGAGTCGCCCGGCGCCGTGACCGCGGCGATCCCGCCCTGCGCGGCGCGCGTCGACGACTCCGCCAGCGCGCCCTTGGTGACGAGCAGCACCTCGTGGCGGCGCTGCGCCGTCAGCGCGGCGACCAGCCCGGCGATGCCGCTGCCGACGACGACGACCCGCGCCATGTCAGACCGCCGCCGGCCCGGCGGGCGGAACGGCCGCGAGCATCCGCTCGAGGGCGATGCGCGCCTCGGCCTGCACCGACTCCGCGACCTCGATCCGGTTGAGCACCGTCCCCGCGACCAGTCCCTCCAGCACCCAGGCGAGGTAGCCGGGGTGGATGCGGTACATGGTCGAGCAGGGGCAGACCACGTCGTCGAGGCAGAAGATCGTGTGCTGCGGGTACTGGACGGCGAGGCGCTGCACCAGGTTGATCTCGGTGCCGATCGCGAAGGTCGATCCCGCGGGTGCCGCCTGGATCGCCTTCACGATGTAGTCGGTCGAGCCGTACTCGTCGGCCGCGTCGACGACCGCCATCGGGCACTCCGGGTGCACGATCACGCGCACGCCCGGGTGCTCGGCGCGCGCCTTCGCGATCTGGGCCGTCGTGAAGCGCTTGTGCACCGAGCAGAAGCCGTGCCAGAGGATCACCTGCGCGTCCAGGAGCGTCGCGGTGTCGGAGCCGCCCTGCGGCTTCCGCGGGTTCCACATCGGCATCCGCTCCAGCGGCACGCCCATCGCCTTGGCGGTGTTGCGGCCGAGGTGCTGGTCGGGGAAGAACAGCACCCGCTGCCCGCGCGCGAACGCGTCCTCGAGCACGGTCGCCGCGTTCGAAGAGGTGCAGACCACGCCTCCGTTTCGGCCGCAGAACGCCTTCAGCGCGGCGGAGGAGTTCATGTACGTGACCGGGACGAGCGGCACGCGGCCGTCGGCGTCCGGCTCGGTGCCGTAGAGCTCGGTGAGCTCGGCCCAGGCGTCCTCGACGGAGTCGATGTCGGCCATGTCCGCCATCGAGCAGCCGGCCGCCAGGTTCGGGAGGATCACGGCCTGCTCCGGTCCGGAGAGGATGTCGGCCGTCTCCGCCATGAAGTGCACGCCGCAGAAGACGATGGCCTCGGCGTCGGGCCGGCTCGTCGCCGCCTTCGCCAGCTGGAACGAGTCGCCCACGTAGTCGGCGTACTGCACCACCTCGTCCCGCTGGTAGAAGTGCCCGAGCACGACGACCCGCTCGCCGAGCGTCTCCTTCGCCGCGAGGATGCGGTGGTGCAGCTCGTCGGCGCTCGCCGTCGTGTACTCCTCCGGCAGACGTCCCTGGACCGGGGCGTCGGCCGGGATCGGGTCGGCCTGGGAGGCGCCGGGCCCGTAGGCGGGCAGGCCGAGGTCGAACGACCAGGGGGCCTCCGCGAGCTCGGGCGCGCAGGTGGCGCCGGGCGCGGAGCCGCCCTCGATGAGCCGGATGGTGCTGTCGACGGATGTCACGGTGTTCTCCTCGTGAGGCGGGTGGGGGAGTCGGGCGGCGCGCTCAGACGGGCAGCGGGCCGTTGTCGACGAGCGCCGCCGACTCGTCGTAGCGGTAGAGGCGCGGGGGACGGTGGCGGGTGCCCGTCAGGCGCTCCCCGGTGGGCACCACGGTGCCGGAGCTCTCGATCGTCCGGCGGAAGTTGGCCGGGTCGAGGGGCTTCTGCAGGACGGCCTCGTGGACCTCCCGCAGCTGGGACAGGGTGAAGGCGCCGCCGAGGAAGGCCTGCGCGATGCGGGAGTACTCCATCTTGTTGCGCAGGCGCCAGAGGGCGTAGTCGACGATCAGTCCGTGGTCGAAGGCGAGCTCGAGCGGCAGATCGGTGCAGAGCCAGGCGACGTTCTCTCCCACGATGGCCTCGTCGGCCTCGGCGGAGCGCACGAGCGCCCAGTAGACGATCGACACGACGCGGTCCTCGCCGGGGGAGCGGTCGGTGCCGCCGACGGCGTAGAGCTGCTCGAGGTAGCGCGGAGCCAGGCCCGTGGTCTCGCGGAGAGTGCGGCGGGCCGACTCGGCGAGGTCCTCGTCCGGATGCAGCGGTCCGCCGGGCAGTGCCCAGAGTCCCTCGAACGGCTCGCGGATGCGCCGGACGACGGGGATCCAGACGGTGCTCGCTCGGGTCTCCGGGTGCGGCCGCAGGGCGAAGATCACCGTCGACACGGCGAGCTGCACGTCCGGCATCCGATGTCCCTACTAAGAGTCGCACCGACTGTAAGTGCTGGGATCACCTTAGTGTCACCAACACCTGAACACCTAGCGGGAGAAGCGACACGCCGCTAAGGGCCCGCCCCGCCCGCTAGGCTGACCGCACAACCGAATACCGGGCCGCAATACGCGACGCGGGAGAGCCGACTCCGGTCGGCACCGAAGGAGCAAGCCTCCCCGCCAATCTCTCAGGTCTTGTACCGCGTCGAACTGGCCACTCTGGAAAGCGATCCGCTCGGATCCGCCCATGGTGAAAGCGCTCGACCCCTCGGGGCGGCGCGAATCTCTCAGGCTCCACGACAGAGGGGGAGTTCCCACGGCACTGCTGTGCTCTGCCGCGAACGCGGCGCGAGTCCAGCACTGCGACGAAATGGAGAACTCATGTCCGAGACCCCGACGACCAGCCCCGAAGCCCGCTACTCGCCCCTGCACGAGGTGCACGTCGCCGCCGGCGCGTCCTTCACCGACTTCGCCGGGTGGCAGATGCCGGTCCGCTACTCCGGCGATCTCGCCGAGCACCACGCAGTGCGCACCGCCGCCGGCCTCTTCGACCTCTCGCACATGGCCGAGATCCTCGTCGTCGGCACCGAGGCGGTCGACGCCCTCGACTACGCGCTGGCGAGCGACATCTCGGCCGTCGCCACCGGCCGCGCGAAGTACACCCTTCTCCTGGAGCGCACGGGCGGCGTGATCGACGACCTCGTCGTCTACCGCACGGGCGAGGACCGCTTCATGGTCGTCGCGAACGCGGCCAACCGGCACATCGTCGTCGAGACGCTCCGCGACCGCACCGCGATGTTCGAGTGCGAGCTGTTCGACGAGAGCGACGACGTCGCCCTCATCGCGCTGCAGGGCCCGCGCTCGCTCGAGATCCTGCAGAACGTCCAGGGCCTCGCCGTCGAGACCGAGCGGGGAGCGGAGTCGGTGCTCGACACGGACGACGCCGCCCGCCTGCTCGCGGAGCTGCGCTACTACCGCGCCGTGCCCGCGACCTTCGAGGCGCACCCGATCCTGATCGCGCGCACCGGGTACACGGGCGAGGACGGCTTCGAGATCTACGTCTCGCCCGACTCCGCTCCCACGCTCTGGCAGGCTCTCGCCGAGACCGGCGCCGGAGCGGGCCTCGTCCCCGCCGGCCTCGCCGCCCGCGATACCCTCCGCCTCGAGGCGGGCATGCCGCTCTACGGCCACGAACTCTCCCGCGACGCCTTCCCCGCACAGGCCGGCCTCGGCCGCGTCGTCGCCTTCGGGAAGCCGATCGACTTCGTCGGCCGCGCGGCCAGCGAGGAGGGTCCCTCCGGAGACGCTCCCGTGCTCGTCGGGCTCGTCGGCGAGGGCCGCCGCGCCGCCCGTGCCGACTACACCGTCCTCTCCGGCGACGACGAGGTCGGAGTGGTCACCAGCGGCGTCCTCTCGCCGACCCTGGGCGTCCCGATCGCGATGGCCTACGTCGCCCCCTCCTCCGCGCAGCCCGGGACGGCGCTCGCCGTCGACATCCGCGGCACGCGCCTCCCGATGACCGTCACCGAGCTCCCCTTCTACTCGAGAAAGAAGAATTGACATGGCCGTGCCCACCGAGCTGCAGTACACCTCCGACCACGAGTGGATCCGGGTCGACGGAGAGGTCGCGACCGTCGGCATCACCGCCTACGCCGCGGACAAGCTGGGCGACGTCGTCTTCGTCGAGCTCCCCGAGGCGGGAGCCCGCGTCGAGGGCGGCAGCGTCGTCGGCGAGATCGAGTCGACCAAGTCGGTGGGCGAGCTGTTCGCCCCCGTCGACGGCGAGGTCCTCGAGGCCAACACGGCCGTCGTCGACAGCCCCGAGCTCGTCAACTCCGACCCGTTCGGCGAGGGGTGGCTGATCCGGGTCCGCTTCGACGCCCTGCCCGACGGCCTCCTCGACTCGGCCGCCTACACCGAGCTGGTCGGCGAGTAGATGGCGGCCACCAGGACCCCCGGCGCCTTCGAGTCCCGCCACATCGGGACCGACGCCGACGCGCAGCGCACCATGCTCGCGGCTCTCGGCTACGACTCCGTGGAGGAGCTCGTCACCGCCGCCGTCCCCGAGTCGATCCACGTCCGCGACCTCCCGCAAGTGCTGCCCGCTCCGGCCACCGAGACGGAGGCGCTCGCCGAGCTGCGCGCCCTCGCCGCGAGGAACACGGTGCGTCGGCCGATGATCGGCCTCGGCTACTACGGCACGCACACCCCCGCGGTGATCAAGCGCAACGTGCTCGAGAACCCCAGCTGGTACACGGCCTACACGCCGTACCAGCCCGAGATCTCGCAGGGGCGCCTGGAGGCGCTGATCAACTTCCAGACGATGGTCTCCGACCTCACCGGCCTCGACACGGCCGGCGCGTCGATGCTCGACGAGGGCACGGCCGTCGTCGAGGCCATGCTGCTCGCGCGCCGCGCCTCGAAGGCGCGCACCGACGTCTTCGTCGTCGACTCCGACGCTCTCCCGCAGACCCTCGCGCTGCTGCGCGGCCGCGCGGAGGCCGTCGGCATCCGCATCGTCGAGCTCCCGCTCTCGCGCACCGCCGCGGAGGAGGTGCCGGAGTGCTTCGGCGCACTCGTGCAGTACCCCGGCGCGTCCGGGCACCTCTGGGATCCGTCGGCGGTGCTCGCCGCGGTGAAGGCCCACGGAGGCCTGGCCGTCGTCGCCGCCGACCTGCTCGCGCTGACCCTGGTGCGCTCGCCGGGCGAGCTCGGCGCGGACGTCGCGGTCGGCACCACGCAGCGCTTCGGCGTCCCGCTGGGCTTCGGAGGACCGCACGCCGGCTACCTCGCCGTCCGCAAGGGACTCGAGCGCCAGCTGCCCGGCCGTCTCGTCGGCGTCAGCCAGGACGCGGACGGCCACCCCGCCTACCGCCTGTCGCTCCAGGCCCGCGAGCAGCACATCCGCCGCGAGAAGGCGACCTCGAACATCTGCACCGCGCAGGTCCTCCTGGCCGTCATGGCGGCGATGTACGCGGTCTACCACGGGCCGGACGGGCTCGCCGCGATCGCCGAGCGCGTGCACGGCCGGGCCGCGCTCCTCGCGCGCCTCCTCCTCGACCGGGGCCACTCCCTCCGGCACGCCGACTTCTTCGACACCGTCTCGGTCGTCGTGCCCGGCGGCGCGGAGGCGGCGGTCGCCCGCGCCCGCCAGGCCGGCTTCGACGTGCGCCTGGTCGACGCCGACACGGTCTCGGTGTCGATCGACGAGACGGTCACCGACCTCGAGGTGATCGCCGTCGCGACCGCCGTCGGGCAGCTGGACTCGTCGTTCGGCTTCCTCGGCGGCTCCGCGCGGAGCATCCCCGCCGAGCTCGACCGCCGCACGCCCTTCCTCGTGCACCCGGTCTTCAGCAGCCACCACAGCGAGACCTCGATGATGCGCTACCTCAAGCGCCTCGCCGACTCGGACTACGCGCTGGACCGCGGCATGATCCCGCTCGGCTCCTGCACCATGAAGCTGAACGCTGCCACCGAGATGGAGGCGGTCAGCTGGCCCGAGTTCGCGGGCCTGCACCCGTTCGCCCCCGAGGCGGACGTGCAGGGCTCGCTGGCGCTGATCGACCAGCTGGAGGGGTGGCTCGCCCACCTCACGGGCTACGACTCCGTGTCGCTCCAGCCCAACGCCGGCTCGCAGGGCGAGCTCGCGGGCCTGCTGGCGATCCGCGGCTGGCACCGGTCGAACGGCGACGAGGACCGCACGGTCTGCCTGATCCCCTCGAGCGCCCACGGCACCAACGCCGCGAGCGCGGTCCTCGCCGGCATGCGCGTCGTCGTCGTGGCCTGCGACGAGCTCGGCAACGTCGACCTGGACGACCTCCGGATGAAGATCGCCGAGCACGCGGGCTCCCTCGCCGCGCTGATGATCACCTACCCGTCGACCCACGGCGTCTACGAGCACGAGGTCGCCGAGATCTGCCGCCTCGTCCACGAGGCCGGCGGACAGGTGTACGTGGACGGCGCGAACCTCAACGCGCTTCTGGGCTTCGCCCGCTTCGGAGACTTCGGCGGCGACGTCTCGCACCTCAACCTGCACAAGACGTTCTGCATCCCGCACGGCGGAGGCGGTCCCGGCGTCGGTCCCGTCGCCGCGAAGGCGCACCTCGCGCCGTTCCTGCCCGGCCACCCGCTCGCGCAGCGGCTCGAGCACGGCGTGGGCACGCAGGGCGAGCGGATCGTCCACGGCGGCGCACCGGTGTCGGCAGCTCCCTACGGCAGCCCCGGCATCCTGCCGATCTCGTGGGCGTACGCCCGGATGATGGGCGAGGAGGGCCTGCGGGCCGCGACCGGGGCGGCCGTCCTCTCGGCCAACTACGTCGCCGCGCGCCTCCGCGAGCACTACCCGGTGCTCTACACGGGGGACAACGGGCTCGTCGCCCACGAGTGCATCCTCGACATCCGCCCGCTGACGGCGGCGACCGGAGTGACCGTGGACGACGTCGCCAAGCGCCTCGTCGACTACGGCTTCCACGCGCCGACCATGAGCTTCCCCGTCGCCGGGACCCTGATGGTCGAGCCGACGGAGAGCGAGGACCTCGCCGAGATCGACCGCTTCATCGACGCGATGATCGGGATCCGGGCCGAGGCCGACCGCGTCGGCGCGGGGGAGTGGCCGGTGGACGACAACCCGCTGCGCGGCGCCCCGCACACCGCCGAGTGCCTGACGGCCGAGGAGTGGACGCACCCGTACAGCCGCGAGGAGGCCGTCTACCCGGTCCGCTCGCTGGTGCGCGGCAAGTACTGGCCGCCGGTCCGCCGGATCGACCAGGCCTACGGCGACCGCAACCTCGTCTGCGCCTGCCCGCCCATCGAGGCCTTCGCCTGATCCGCCCGCACGCGCTCGTCCGCAACCGAGGGTGAGAGAGCAGGAACGGAGCCTCGAGCCCGTCCTGTCATCTCCCACCCTCGGCTGCGGACACCGTCGGTCCCGCACAGGCGCGGAGTGGGGCGCAGTCCTCCCGATCCGGGGGGAACGGCGCACGGCGACTCCGGTGCACGAGGGAGCCCGACCGTGGGGAACGCGTGGTGGAGGTGCCGGCAGGGCTCGACGGAGTCGCGACGAGCGAGCAGCTCCACCGTGCGGGCGTCACGCCGCGGCTCCTGAGAGCCGCCGTCGAGCGCGGCGCGGTCCTGCGGCTCCTCGGATGCGATCGGTCCGACGTCACGTCCGCGGAGCCGACGGCGCGAACAGCTCGGGCCAGAGGGCGACGGCCAGCGGGTACCCGACGAACGAGACGATGTCGATGATCGAGTGGGCGATCACCAGGGGCAGGGTGCGGCCGAAGCGCTGGTAGAACAGTCCGAACACCAGGCCCATGACCACGTTCCCGATGAAGGGCCCGATGCCCTGGTAAAGGTGGTAGCTGCCCCGGAGCAGCGCACTGGTCACCAGGATCCGCCACCGCCCCCAGCCCAGATCGCCCAGGCGGGCGAAGAGGTACCCGATCACGACGACCTCCTCCTGCACTCCCGCCCGGATCGCGGAGAGCACGAGCACCGGCACCGTCCACCAGTACGCGTCCAGCGGCGAGGCCACCACCGCCACGGTGATGCCCAGCGCGCGTCCGACGGCGTACAGCGCGATGCCCGGCGCGCCGATCGCCACCGCGAGGACGGTCCCGGTCCCCAGGTCCGCGAACGGCCGGCGCAGGTCGAGCCCCAGGCGCCCGAGCGGACGGCCCGAGCTCTGCCAGAGCAGGAACGCGCAGAGGGCCACCGGCACCAGGTCGAAGAAGAGCGCGAGCAGCTGGTAGACGAGGTCGAAGCCCGGGCGGTCGCTGAGGGCGCCGTTGATCGTCGCGGTCTGGTCGGCCAGTGCGGTCGAGCGGGTGAGCCGGTTGGCGATGGAGACCACCGAGTAGACCGCGGAGGCGCCCAGCGAGAGCCCGAGGACCAGCAGGATCTCGATGCGGATCCGGCGCCGTCCGGGCGCGGATCCTGACAGGTCGGTGGACACTCCGTGCGTCTCCTCTGAAGTCGATGTGTTGCGCGACGGCCGCCCGGTACGCACGTTTCGTGCAGAACAGCGCAAGGATTCCACCTCCCGGTTACCGCTGTGTAACGGTTGCCACACGCTTTTGTGCAGATAGCGGGCGAATACATAGTCTCGTTGAAGGCATCCGCGCGACGGCCACCAGTCTCGTGCGCCGCCGCCGTCGCCACGCGCACGGCACTCCACGCGTCAGGGAAACCACTTCTCGCGCGCCCCCACATCACTGGAGGAATAGTGAACATCAGACGTTACGGATTCGGGGCTCTGGCGCTCGTCGCCGCGAGCACGCTGGTCCTGGCCGGCTGCAGCAGCTCGAACGACTCGGGCGGAGGTGCATCGGGAGGCGACGCCGCCGCGATCATCTCCACGAACGGCTCCGAGCCGCAGAACCCGCTGATCCCGACGAACACCAACGAGGTGGGCGGCGGCAAGATCCTCGACGAGATCTTCGCGGGCCTGGTCTACTACGACGCCAAGGGCGCCCCCGAGAACGACGTCGCCGAGTCCATCGAGTCGGACGACGCGCAGAACTACACGATCACAATCAAGTCGGGCCTGACCTTCACGAACGGCGACCCGGTCACCTCCAGCTCGTTCATCGACGCCTGGAACTACGGCGCCAAGCTGTCGAACAACCAGCTCAGCGCGTCGTTCTTCTCGAACTTCGAGGGCTTCAGCGACACCGAGGACAGCGAGCTCACCGGCCTCAAGGCCGTGGACGACACCACCTTCACCGTCGCGCTCAAGTCCCCGCAGTCGGACTTCCCGATCAGCCTCGGCTACTCGGCGTACTACCCGCTGCCCGCCGCCGCGTTCGACGACATGGCCGCCTTCGGTGAGAACCCGATCGGCAACGGCCCGTACAAGCTCGACGGCGACGACGCGTGGCAGCACGACGTCCAGATCGAGCTCGTCAAGAACGACGAGTACACCGGCCCCCGCGAGGCCCAGAACGGCGGCCTGAAAATCGTCTTCTACGCCACCCAGGACGCCTCCTACGCCGACCTCCTCGGCGGCAACGTCGACGTGATCGACCAGATCCCGGACTCCGCCTTCGGCACCTTCGAGAGCGACCTCGGCGACCGCGCCGTGAACCAGCCCTCGGCCGTGTTCCAGTCCTTCACCATCCCGGGCCGTCTCCCGCACTTCGACGGCGAGGAGGGCCAGCTCCGCCGCCAGGCGATCTCGATGTCCTTCGACCGCAAGGAGATCACCGACGTGATCTTCGAGGGCACCCGCACCCCGGCCTCCGACTTCACCTCCCCGGTGATCGACGGCTACAGCGACGCCCTCTCCGGCGCCGACGTGCTCGAGTACAACCCCGACGAGGCCAAGGCGCTGTGGGCTCAGGCCGACGCGATCAGCCCCTGGGACGGCACCTTCAAGATCGCCTACAACGCCGACGGCGGCCACCAGGGCTGGGTCGACGCGGTGACCAACTCGATCAAGAACACGCTGGGCATCGACGCCGAGGGCGACGCGTACCCGACCTTCGCCGAGGCGCGCACCAAGATCGTCGACCGCTCGATCGAGACCGCGTTCCGCACCGGATGGCAGGCCGACTACCCGAGCCTCTACAACTTCCTCGGACCGCTCTACGTGACCGGCGCCTCGTCCAACGACGGCGACTACTCGAACCCCGAGTTCGACACCCTGCTCCAGCAGGGCCTGTCGGACGCCGACGCCGACGCTGCGAACAAGACGTTCCAGCAGGCCCAGGAGATCCTCCTGAAGGACCTCCCGTCGCTGCCCCTGTGGTACGCGAACGTGACCGGCGGCTACGGCGAGGGCGTGTCGAACGTCGAGTTCGGCTGGAACTCGGTGCCGCTCTACTACGAGATCACCAAGAACTAAGCTCGAACCACTGGGGCGCTTCGCCCGTGCCGTCGGCCACCAGGTCACGGCACGGGCGGAGCGCCCTGTTTCGGTCACAATCGAATGAGGTCCCCATCCATGCGACTCCGGAACCGGCTGGGCTGACATGCTCGCCTACATCGTCCGACGCATCCTGCAAGCCGTCCCCGTGCTCATCGGCACCACGTTCCTCATCTACTTCATGGTCTTCTCCATGCCGGGGAACCCGCTCCTGTCGCTCTTCGGCGACAAGACGCCGAGCCCCGCACTCCTCGCCCGCCTCGAGGAGCAGTACCACCTGAACGAGCCCTTCTTCGTCCAGTACCTGTACTACCTGGGAGGCGTCGTCCGCGGCGACTTCGGCATCTCGTTCTCCGGCCAGTCCGTCAACGAGATCCTCGCCCGCACCTTCCCGGTCACCCTGACGCTCGCCATGATGGCGATCGTCATCGAGATCGTCGTCGCGCTGACCATCGGTCTCATCAGCGGTCTGCGCAAGGGCAGCTTCTTCGACGCGAGCGCGCTGGTCGTCAGCCTCCTGCTCGTGTCGGTGCCGATCTTCGTGCTCTGCTTCATCGCGCAGTCCTTCTTCGCGATCCAGCTGGGATGGTTCCCTCCGACCGTCGGAGCCGACGCGTCGTTCCAGAGGCTGCTGCTGCCCGCGATCGTGCTCGCCCTCTTCGTGGTCGCCTCGGCCATCCGCCTCACGCGCGGCTCGGTCATCGAGACGGCCGGCTCGGACTTCGTCCGCACCGCGTACAGCAAGGGGCTCTCGCGACGCCGCGTCATCCCCGTGCACGTCCTGCGCAACTCGCTCATCCCGGTCACGACGCAGTTCGGAGCCGACTTCGGCCTCCTGATCGTCGGCGCGACCGTGACCGAGGGCATCTTCAACGTTCCCGGAGTCGGGAACACGCTCTATCAGGCGATCATCCGAGGTGAGCGGCCGACCGTCGTCTCCTTCGTCACGGTCATGGTGCTGTTCTACCTCGTGGTGAACATCCTCGTCGACCTGCTCTACGCCGTACTCGACCCGAGGATCCGCTATGCCAAATGAGTCCACCGGCGGCGCGCAGAAGGCCCGCCGCATCGACCACTTCGTGGCCCCGATCGAGGAGACGCCGATCGCGTCGGTCGACGCCGTCAGCCTCGACGAGAAGCCCAGCAACCTCTGGACCGACGCGTGGCGCGACCTGCGCAAGCGGCCCATGTTCTGGATCTCGGGCGTCCTGATCCTCGTCATCATCGCCGTCGCGCTGTTCCCGGGCCTGTTCACCTCGGTGGACCCCCGCCAGTGCGCGCTCTCGTTCAGCAACCAGGGCCCCGGCGACGGCAGCCTGCTCGGCTACACCAAGCAGGGGTGCGACGTCTTCTCGCGGATCATCCACGGCACGTCCACGTCGCTGACCGTCGGCCTCATCGTGATCGTGATCACGACGGTCTCCGGCGTCATCGGCGGCGCTCTGGCCGGCTTCTTCGGCGGCTGGGTCGACACCGTGATCATGCGCCTCGGCGACATCTTCTTCTCGATCCCCTACATCCTCGCCGCGGTCGTCATCATGTCCGTCTTCTCGGCCTACCGGAACGTGTTCGTCATCGCCCTGGCGATCGGCGCGTTCGCCTGGCCGACGACGGCGCGCGTCCTGCGCTCCGAGGTCCTCCGCGTGAAGCAGGCCGACTTCGTCGGCGCCGCCACCGCGACCGGCCTCTCCCGCATGGCGATCCTGTTCCGGCACGTGTTGCCGAACTCGATCGCTCCCGTCATCGTCGTCACGACGATCTCGCTCGGCGCGGCCATCACCGCGGAGGCGACGCTGTCGTTCCTCGGCGTCGGCCTGCCCGGCTCGGTCATGTCGTGGGGCAACGACATCAGCCAGGCCCAGCGCGATCTGCGCACCAATCCGCAGACGCTGATCTACCCGTCGATCGCCCTGACGGTCACGGTGCTGAGCTTCATCCTCCTCGGCGAATCGCTCCGCGACGCGCTCGACCCGAAGGCGAGGGCCCTCCGATGACCGCCACGACACCGAACGCACCGCACGGGCCGCTGCTCGAGGTCACCGACCTCGAGGTCGGCTTCCAGACCGGCAGCGGACTGGTCCCCGCCCTCCGCGGCGTGAGCCTCACGATCGAGCACGGCCAGACCGTCGCGATCGTGGGGGAGTCGGGCTCCGGCAAGTCGACGACCGCCGCGGCGATCATCGGCCTGCTCCCCGGCACCGGCCAGGTCACCGCCGGCTCCGTGCTGTTCGACGGCAAGGACCTCGCGAAGGCGACGAGGACCGAGCTCGAGGACATCCGCGGCCGCCGGATCGGCTACGTCCCGCAGGACCCGATGTCGAACCTGAACCCCGTGTGGTCGGTCGGCTTCCAGGTCGAGGAGACCATCAAGGCCAACGGCCTCGCGACCGGTCGCAAGGAGGTGCGCGCCAAGGCGATCGAGGTCCTGCAGAACGCGGGCCTCGCCGACGCGGAGAAGCGCCTCAAGCAGTTCCCGCACCAGTTCTCGGGCGGCATGCGCCAGCGCGTGCTGATCGGCATCGGCCTGGCCGCGGCTCCCCAGCTGCTGATCGCCGACGAGCCCACCTCGGCGCTCGACGTCACGGTCCAGCGCCGGATCCTCGACCACCTCGAGACTCTGACGAAGACCGACGGCACCGCGCTGCTCTTCATCACGCACGACCTGGGCCTCGCCGCCGAGCGCGCCGAGAAGCTCATCGTCATGTACAAGGGCCGCATCGTCGAGTCCGGCGCCTCGGTGGAGGTGCTGCAGAACCCGCAGCACCCCTACACGCAGCGCCTGATCGCGGCGGCGCCCAGCCTCGCGTCGCGCCGCATCCAGTCGACGGCCGGCCGGGCCGTGGAGTCGGTCTCCGGCGAGTCGGAGGCCGTGCGCGAGGTCGACCTGGTCGGCGCGGGCGCCGCGCACCACGCCGGCGCGGTCGCCTCGGGCGCCCCGATGATCGAGGTCGACGGCCTCACGAAGGTCTTCAAGATCCGCCGCGGCGGCCTGAAGGCCGAGGACTTCACCGCCGTCGACAACGTGTCGTTCTCGATCCCGAAGGGCACCACCACGGCGCTCGTGGGCGAGTCCGGATCGGGCAAGTCGACGATCGCCCGCCTGGTGCTGGGCCTCGAGACGGCGACGTCCGGAGCGATCTCGATCGCCGGTCGCCGGACCGAGAAGCTCAAGGGCCGCGACATGCTGGCGCTCCGGCGCTCCATGCAGCCGGTGTTCCAGGACCCGTACGGCTCGCTCGACCCGCTGCACAACATCGGCAACACCATCTCGGAGCCGCTGCGAGTGCACAAGGTCGGCGACCGGACGTCGCAGCGCGAGCGCGTCCTCGAGCTGCTCGACCAGGTGTCCCTCCCGCGCGTGATCGCTAGTCGGTACCCGAACGAGCTCTCCGGCGGCCAGCGCCAGCGCGTGGCGATCGCCCGCGCGCTCGCGCTGAAGCCGGAGATCGTGGTGCTCGACGAGGCCGTGTCGGCTCTGGACGTCCTCGTCCAGGCGCAGATCCTCCGCCTCCTCGCCGACCTGCAGGCCGAGCTCGGGCTGACCTACCTGTTCATCACGCACGACCTGGCGGTGGTCCGCGTGATCGCCGACGACGTCTGCGTGATGCAGAAGGGCAGGATCGTCGAGCACGCCCCGACGGACACCGTGTTCGACTCGCCGCAGCAGGAGTACACCCGCGAGCTGCTCGACGCCATCCCCGGCGCCGGCATCGAGTTCGCGGTCTGACCGACCGTCACCTGGGCCCCGGCCCCGCCTGGAGCGCTCCTCGGAGCCCTCCGGAGCGGGGATCCGGGGCCCTTCGCCGTGCGGACGCCTCGCTGCGGTACGATGGATGGTCCCCCTTTTGCACGAGAACACGAGACGAGTCCGTATCCATGGCAAGTGCCACCCGCTCCGACCTGCGCAACGTCGCGATCGTCGCCCACGTCGACCATGGCAAGACCACGCTGGTCGACGCCATGCTCAAGCAGACGAACTCCTTCGACGCGCACGCCCACGTGGACGAGCGCGCGATGGACTCCAACGAGCTCGAGCGCGAGAAGGGCATCACGATCCTCGCGAAGAACACCGCTGTCTCGTACAGCGGCAAGCACGCGAGCGACGGTCCCATCACCATCAACGTCATCGACACCCCGGGCCACGCCGACTTCGGCGGCGAGGTCGAGCGCGGCCTGTCGATGGTCGACGGCGTCTGCCTCCTCGTCGACGCGTCCGAGGGCCCGCTGCCCCAGACCCGCTTCGTGCTGCGCAAGGCGCTCGAGGCGAAGCTCCCCGTCATCCTCCTGGTCAACAAGACCGACCGCCCCGACGCGCGCATCGACGAGGTCGTCGCCGAGAGCCAGGACCTGCTCCTCGGCCTCGCCTCCGACATGGCCGACGACGTGCCGGACCTCGACCTCGACGCGATCCTCGACGTCCCCGTGGTCTACGCCTCCGGCAAGGCCGGCCGCGCCTCGGCGAACAAGCCCGAGGACGGCACGCTGCCGGACGCCGAGGACCTGGAGCCGCTGTTCGAGGCGATCCTCAAGCACATCCCCGCGCCGACCTACGACGACGACGCGCCCCTCCAGGCCCACGTCACCAACCTCGACGCGTCGCCGTTCCTCGGCCGCCTCGCCCTCCTCCGCGTCTTCAACGGCACGATCAAGAAGGGGCAGACGGTCGCCTGGGTCCACCACGACGGCACCCACACCAACGCGCGCATCACCGAGCTGCTGATCACGAAGGCGCTCGACCGCTACCCGGCCGAGTCCGCGGGCCCCGGCGACATCGTCGCGATCGCGGGCTTCCCCGAGATCACCATCGGCGAGACCATCGCCGACCCCGAGGACATCCGCCCGCTGCCGGCCATCACGGTCGACGACCCGGCGATCTCGATGACGATCGGCACCAACACCTCGCCGCTCGTCGGCAAGGTGAAGGGCCACAAGCTCACGGCGCGCATGGTCAAGGACCGCCTCGACCGCGAGCTCATCGGAAACGTGTCGCTCAAGATCGTCGACATCGGACGCCCCGACTCGTGGGAGGTCCAGGGCCGCGGCGAGCTCGCGCTGGCCATCCTCGTCGAGCAGATGCGCCGCGAGGGCTACGAGCTGACCGTCGGCAAGCCCCAGGTGGTCACCCGCCAGGTCGACGGCAAGACGCACGAGCCCTTCGAGCACCTCACGATCGACGCCCCGGAGGAGTACCTCGGTGCGATCACGCAGCTCCTCGCCGCCCGCAAGGGCCGCATGGACGGCATGTCGAACCACGGCACCGGCTGGGTCCGCATGGAGTTCATCGTTCCGTCGCGCGGCCTGATCGGCTTCCGCACCGAGTTCCTCACCACCACGCGCGGCACCGGCATCGCGAACGCGATCCTGCACGGCTACGAGCCGTGGGCCGGCGCGATCGTCACCCGCAACAACGGGTCGATCGTCGCGGACCGCAACGGCGTCGTCACCCCGTTCGCCATCATCGCGCTCCAGGAGCGGATGACCTTCTTCGTGAACCCCACCGAGGAGGTCTACGAGGGCATGGTGATCGGCGAGAACTCGCGCAACGACGACATGGACGTCAACATCACCAAGGAGAAGAAGCTGACCAACATGCGTCAGTCCACCTCCGACACCTTCGAGTCGATGACGCCGTCGCGTCAGCTGACGCTCGAGGAGTGCCTCGAGTTCGCCCGCGAGGACGAGTGCGTCGAGGTCACCCCCGAGGTCGTCCGCATCCGCAAGGTGGAGCTCGATGCGAACGCCCGCGCGCGCATGACGAGCCGCCTCAAGAAGCAGGGCTGAGCCCCGGGCGCCTCGGCGCCCGCCCACGACGAGACCGGCCGGAGCGATGCTCCGGCCGGTCTCGTCGTCTCCGCCCGGTGTTGCAGCGTGCAGCGCCGATCCCGTCCCTCGCGGTCCGGATCAGCCCGCCGGACTCGGAGAGGGAGAGGGGGTCGCGGACTCCGCCTCGAGCGTCGAGGTGACGAAGGAGACGAACGCCGCCGCGTCGTCCGGCTTCCCCGTGTACTGCTCGCCGTTCACCAGCACGGTCGGCGTCGACTCGAGCTTCGGAAGGGAGGAGTTCGCGAGGGGGAGCGAGGTGGCCCGCTCCGTCGCGGCCTTCACCCAGGGCCGGAACTCGCCCGCGGTCATGCAGGCGAGGACGTCGTCGTCGGTGACGCCCGCTCCGGTCACCAGCGCCCGCAGAGCGTCGTCGTCGAGGCCCGTCGTCCCCTCCGCCGGCTGCTGCGCGAAGAGCGCCGCGTTCACGGCGAGGAAGCGGTCCGGATCCTCGTCGGCGACGCACGCCGCGGCGTTCGCGGCCCGGCTGGAGTACTCGGAGCCGGCCGAGGAGGAGTCGAGGATCGCCACCGGATGGATCTCGAGCGTGATCGCCCCCTTCGTCAGCCACGACTGCAGCTGCTCGGCGTTTGCCTTCTCGAACTGCCCGCAGTACGGGCAGAGGTAGTCGACGTAGAGGTCGACGGCGACGACTCCGCCTGCCCGTGTGGCGCTCTCGTCGGTCGGGACGGGGGATGCTCCCGGAGCGATCGCCGCGCTCGTCGTCGCCGTCACGGCCGAGCCGTCGCCCGCGAGGACGATGCCGTCGCTGAGCATGTTCGCCGGGCCGGCGCTCGCGACCTCCTGCTGCGACCAGACGTTCCAGCAGACCAGGGCCACGACCGCGAGGAGCCCGACGACCGCTCCGCCCTGCCCGAGCAGCCGGTTCCGGCGCCGCCGGCGCCTCTCGGCTTCGCGGCGCTCCCGCGCCTGCGCTCGGGCGAGCTCCTGGCGCTCGCGCTTGGTCAGGCCGCTTCTCGCACTGTTCCCGGACATCGCCGACGACGCTACGGGCGGAGGCTTCGGCGCGCCGTGGAGTGCGCCCGCCGGATCCTGGGACGGAGTGCGGGTCCTCTCAGGGATCAGGCGAAGAGGCCGGAGCCGAGGAAGTCGGTCTCGTCGCGGGCACCGGGCGGCACCGCGAACACGGCCGAGCCGATGTGCTTCACGTACTCGTTCAGCGCGTCCGTCGCGAGGTTCCGCTGCACGGTGACGAACTGCTCCGGGGAGCGCTGGAACGAGAGGAAGAACAGCCCCGCGTTCAGGCGTCCCAGCTCGTCGTTGCCGTCGACGAAGTTGTAGCCGCGGCGCAGGAGCCGCACCCCGTTGTTCACGCTCGGATGCGCGAGGCGCACGTGCGACTCCTGATCGATCAGCGGGGCACCTGTGGCGCCGGCCGCTGCGAAGTCGGGCTCGGTGGACTCCGTGCCGCCCGAGAGCGGGGCTCCGGACCCCTTGCTGCGGCCGATGACCCGCTCCTGCTCGCCCAGCTGGCTGCGGTCCCACGTCTCGATGATCATCCGGATCTTCCGCGCGACCAGGTAGCTGCCGCCGACCATCCACGCGGGGCCGTCGGAGGACGGGACCCAGACGTGCTCCTCTACGGCGTCGGCCTCCTCGGACTTCACGTTCGCCGTGCCGTCCTTGAAGCCGAAGAGGTTGCGCGGAGTCGCCTGGGCGGTGGACGTCGAGGAGGTGCGGCCGAAGCCGAGCTGCGACCAGCGGAGCGAGGCCCGGCCGAACGCGATCCGGCTCAGGTTGCGGATGGCGTGCACGGCGACCTGCGGATCGTCGGCGCAGGCCTGGATGCAGAGGTCCCCGCCGCCGGCCGAGGGGACGAGCGCGTCGCCGCGGAAGCGGGGCAGTGCCTGCAGCTGCGGAGGCCGGCGGTCGGCGAGGCCGAAGCGGTCGGTGCCGGACTCGTCCGTGAAGAGGGTGGGTCCGAAGCCGACCGTGACGGTGAGCGACGCGGCGTCGAGCCCGAGCGCCTCCCCGGTGTCCTCCGGGGGAGCCGTGTCCGGCCCGTCCACCGCGCCGTTCTCGCCGACCTCGAAGCCCTGGGTCATCCGGGAGGCGGCGAGCGTCCAGTCCTTCAGGAGCTCGACGAGGTCCTCGCGCGTGGTGCCCGCGGCGAGGTCGAACGCGGCGAAGTGCAGCCGGTCCTGCGCGGCGGTGGTGATGCCCGCCTGGTTCGCGCCGAAGAACGGCACGGCGCGCGGGGCGGAGGAGGCCGTCGCGCTCGCGGACGATGTGACGGCCACCGTGCCGCCCACTCCGGCGGCCAGCCCGGCCGTCCCCGCCGAGACGAGGCCGAGCAGCCCGCGCCGCGAGAGGCGGCGGGGTTCGTCGGCGGGCTGCTCGGACTCCGTCGGCCGGGCTCCCTCGTGCTGCTCGGCGTCCACTATGCGGTCGGCTCCTCGACGCCCAGCACCGTGTGGGTCAGCTGCGAGAGCGGCTCGGAGAGAGCGTTGACCGCGTCCGAGAGCTCCTTCTTCTGCTCCGCGGTGAGAGTGGAGTACGCGGCGAAGCCGGAGTCGATCGAGCCGTACTGCGCGAGCAGAGCGTCGAGCTCGGAGAACCGCTGCGTGATCCGTCCGGTGAGGTCGGCGCCCTCGTCGCCGCTGGCGGTCGCGATCGGCTCGACGTTGCCGAACGCCACCTCCGCGCCCTGGACGTTCGCGGCGAAGTCGGTGAGGTCGGTGCTCGACCACCAGTCCTCCTCGCCCGTGATCTTGCCGGCCGCGACCTCGTCGAGCAGGCCGATGGCGCCGTTCGAGATGTCGCCCACCGACACGGTGAAGCCGGGCGCGTTCACGAGGTCGGCCAGGCTCTGCACGTCGTCGACGAGGCCCTGGCCGAACTGGGCGCGCTGCTCGGGGGTGGAGGGCGCCCAGTCGAGGAGCGCGCTCGTGCCGTCGGAGTTGAGGGCACCCTCCGCGGGGGCCCACAGGTCCTTCTCGATGCGGTGGAAGCCGGTCCAGTCCAGGCCCTCGGCGACCGCGTCGACCTCGCGGTAGTCGATGCGCGGGTCGAGGTCGCCGAACGCCTCCGCGGTCGGCTCGATCCGCTCGTAGAAGACGCGGGTCGACGCGAAGAGGCCGCGCGCCTTCTCGTCGTCGCCGGCCTCGTAGGCCTGCGCGAACTCGGCGACCGCGGGGAGCAGCTCGCCCACCTGCGACTTCACGTACGCCACGTAGTTGGTGACCGCCGCCTCCGTCGCCGCCTTCTCGTCCGCCGACTGCGCGGTGGCCTCACCGGTCACGGTGAACTCGCTCAGCCCGACCGGGGCGCCGACCTGCTGGAACTTGCAGGCGGTGTAGTAGGTGCCCGGCTCGAGCTGAGCGACGTAGGAGACGCTCTGGCCCGGGGTCACGTTCTCCTTCTCGCCCACGATCCGCAGCTTGTCCTCGGCCAGGATCTCGAACTCGTTGACGTCCGAGCCGCCGTTGGTCAGTGAGAACGTCACCGCTCCCGCCTCGGCGGTCGCCGTCGACACCTCGCAGGCGTCGTCCCTGATCGCGACGTCGAGCGCGGCGGAGGAGGAGGACGCGGGGGTGTTCGGCACGCAGCCCGTGAGGATCAGCGCCAGGGCGCCGGCTCCGGCGAGGCCGAGGGTGACGCGGGGGAGGGTGGGACGAGCGCGCGAGGACATGCTTCTCCTGGATCGGGGCGAATGCGCCGGCGGTGCCGGAGCGGGTCAGACGGAGGTGGGAGCGGGAGCGGCGACCGGGGCCGCGCTGCCCCGTCGCGGACCGCGCAGGCGGACCTGGCGGACGAACAGGGCACCGACGACGACGAGGTAGAGCAGCCAGGCGGCGAACTGCAGAGCGGTCGGCTCGGGCGTGTAGTTGAAGAGGCCGCCGACCACCGCGGTCACGGGCGGCGGGAGGATCGGGCCGAGCGAGAACAGCGGGGTGCCCCAGCCGGGCAGGAGCGACGCCTCCTGCAGGTCGCCGACGCCGTAGGAGAGGACGCCGGCCGCGACCAGGATGAGGAAGCCGCCCGTCCAGGTGAAGAAGCGCCCGAGGTCGATCCGGACGAAGCCCCGGAAGATCAGGTACGCGATGACGACCGAGCTGAGGATGCCCAGCAGCGCGCCGACCGTGCCGACCCACGCGCTGGATCCGGACCCCGCACTGCTCGAGGACACGCTCGCCCAGACGAAGAGGGCCGTCTCGATGCCCTCGCGCCCGACGCTGATGAAGCCGAGGACCACGATGCCGAGGGCCGACCCCGCGACGGCGCCGTCGAGCCGGGACTCGAGGTCGCCCTTGAGGCTGCGGGCGTTCGCGCCCATCCAGAAGATCATCCAGGTGACCAGCCCGACCGCGAGGATCGAGAGGCCGCCGCCGATGAGCTCCTGGGCCTGGAACGACAGGGTCGAGGGGCCCCAGGTGAGGATCGCACCGGTGACGAGCGAGATCGCGATCGCGGCGGCGATACCGGTCCAGAGCCGCGGCAGCACGTCGCGCCGGCCGAGCTTGGTCAGGTAGGCAACGAGGATGCCGACGACGAGGCCGGCTTCGAGGCCTTCGCGGAGGCCGATGAGGTAGTTTGCGAGCACGCGTGTTCTCTTGGTCGATGGTGGACGAGGAGGGGGCGACTCCCGCCCCGAGTCGATCCGGTCGGCGGGCCTCCGTTGTTCGGTAAGCCTTGCCTAACCCGGGTCGACTGTAGTCCGCTGCCCGGTCGCTGTCCAGAAGCGCCCGCAGCGGAGGCCGCGCAGGACGAGAGGCGGAGAGTGGACGCGGGCCGGGACGCAGCAGCGGAGCGGGTGGTGGCGGTGCACGCCCACCCCGACGACGAGACGATCACCATGGGCGGGACCCTGGCGCGGCTGGTGGCGCAGGGCGCCTCCGTCACCGTCGTCACCGCCACGCGGGGCGAGTGCGGCGAGGTCATCCCCGAGGACCTCGCTCCGCTCGAGAGCTCGGCCGAGCTGGCCGCGCACCGGACGACCGAGCTCGTCGTCGCCCTGACGGCCCTCGGCGTCGCCGACCACCGCTTCCTCGGCGAGGCCGGCGCCCGCGCACCCGGCCTCGCTCCGCGCGTCTACCGGGACTCCGGCATGCAGTGGGGGCCCGGCCGCATCCCGGTGCCGCTCGAGCCGGTGCATCCCGCGTCCTTCACCGCCGCGCCCGAGGACGAGGAGGTGGCGGATCTCGTCGCCGTCCTCCGGCAGGTCGACGCCGGCGTCGTGCTGTCCTACGACGCGGGCGGCGGCTACGGCCACCCGGACCACGTCCGCACCGCCCGGGTCGCCGAGCGCGCCGCCGAGCTGCTGGGCCTGCGCTTCCTCGCCGTCCTCCCCGACGCGGCCCCGCCCCTCCCCGGGGACGTCGTGATCGAGCTGTCCGCCGAGGACCACGCCCGCAAGCGCGCGGCCCTCGAGGCGCACGCGACGCAGCTGGTGGTCGAGGGCGACGAGGCCCGGCTCTCGAGCGGTCCGCCGTTCCCCATCGGCCGCATCGAGCGCTTCCGCCCGGTCGCGCAGGCGGGGCGTCCGGCGCCGCTGCCGGAGGAGCGTCCGACGCTGGGATCTCGGGTGCTGTCGGGCGTCGCCGGAGTCCTGGTCGGCGCGGTGGTCGGAGCGATCACGACCGTCGCCCATCAGAGCACCGTGTCGGTCGGCGGTGTCGTCCTCCCGGTCGGCCTCGCCGCCTCCCTCGCCGGCGTGCTGCTGCTCCTGCTCGGGCTGCGCCTCGTGCTCATCGACCGGTTCGTCGCGTTCTGCACCGCGATGGGCCTGCTCGGGATGATCGGGCTGCTCGCCCTGCGCAGCACGGGCGGATCCGTCCTCGTCCCGGCGAACGGCCTCGGCGTGGCCTGGACCTTCCTCCCCGCCCTCATCGCCCTCGTCGTGATCGCCTGGCCACGGCTGCGGGCGGCCGCCGCCCCGCGGCCCGCGGACGCCGACGCCCCGTCGGCCCCCGTACGATAGAGACACTGTTCGAAGGGACCTGGAGCACCGTGACCTACGTGATCGCACTTCCGTGCGTCGATGTCAAAGACCGCGCCTGCATCGACGAGTGCCCGGTCGACTGCATCTACGAAGGCGAGCGCTCGCTCTACATCCACCCGGACGAGTGCGTGGACTGCGGTGCCTGCGAGCCGGTCTGCCCCGTCGAGGCGATCTACTACGAGGACGACCTCCCCGAGGAGTGGTCCGACTACTACAAGGCCAACGTCGAGTTCTTCGACGAGATCGGCTCCCCGGGCGGAGCCGCCAAGGTCGGCGTGATCGCGAAGGACCACCCGGTCATCGCGGCGCTGCCTCCGCAGAGCCACTGAGGCCGCTCCCGTGGCCCTCGGCGCGCTGCCCGACTACCCCTGGGACCTGATGGCGCCCTTCGCCCGCACGGCGGCGGAGCACCCCGGCGGGATCGTCGACCTGTCGATCGGCTCGCCGGTGGACCCGACGCCCGCCCCGATCCGCGACGCCCTCGCCCGCGCGACTGACTCGCACGCGTACCCCACGACCGTGGGCACCCCCGCTCTGCGCGAGGCGATCGCCGCCTGGTACGCGCGGCGGCGCGGAGTCGAGGGCCTCGGGATCGACGAGGTCCTGCCGACTATCGGCTCCAAGGAGCTCGTCGCCTGGCTGCCCTTCCTCCTCGGACTCGGGGAGGGGGACGTGGTCGTGCATCCGCGCGCCGCCTACCCGACGTACGCGATGGGCGCGGCGATCGCCGGCGCCGAGGCGCTCGCCTCCGACGACCCCGCCGAGTGGCCTGTGACGACCCGCCTGGTCTGGCTCAACTCTCCCGGCAACCCCGATGGCGCCGTGCTCGACGTGCCCGCCCTGCAGCGCGCCGTCGCGCGTGCCCGTGAGCTGGGCGCTGTGATCGCGGGGGACGAGTGCTACGCCGAGCTCGGCTGGGACGGCCGCTGGGCCGACGAGCCGATCCCGAGCGTCCTCGACCCGCGCGTGGTGGGGGAGGACCGCACCGGGGTCCTCGGCGTCTACTCGCTGAGCAAGCAGTCGAACCTCGCCGGCTACCGCGCCGCCTTCGTCGCCGGGGACGCGGCCCTGATCGCGCGCCTGGTGACCGTCCGCAAGCACGCGGGCATGATCGTGCCCGGTCCGCTGCAGGAGGCGATGATCGTCGCCCTCGCCGACGACGAGCACGTCGCCGCGCAGAAGGAACGCTACCGCTCCCGCCGCGACCGCCTCCGGCCCGCCCTCGAGTCGGCGGGCTTCCGGATCGACCGCAGCGAGGCCGGCCTCTACCTGTGGGCGACCGAGGGCCGCCCGGCCTGGGAGTCCATCGACCGGCTCGCCCGCCTCGGCGTCCTCGCGGGCCCCGGCGTCTTCTACGGGGAGGGCTTCCCCGAGCACGTGCGCCTCTCGCTGACGGCCTCCGACGAGCGGATCGACGCGGCCGTCGAGCGCCTGTCCGGCGGCCTCTGAGGCGCTCGACCCGGCCGATCCTGGCGGGTTCCGACAAGGCCCCGGCCCCAGCGCTGGGCGATGTCACAGTGCCCCCGCTTTGCCCATAGGCTGTATGTGGTTCGGTCGACGGCGCCTCGCGAGGCCCCGGCTGCACCACGATCCAGACCCGGCGCCGCCCGCTCCGCGCGAGCGCTTCCGGGGTGCGACCGCGACGACTTGGGAGGCGTTGTGACCGAATCCGGCACGCAGAGCGACGGAACCGCGACGGTGGGCTCCACGGAGCCCGCGACCGGGAGCGCCACGACGCCGCCTCCCGCGCCGGCGGAGCAGGAGCTCCCCGAGAAGGTCACGCTCACCTTCGGCGACCGCACCGCGGACTTCCCGGTCCTGCGCAGCGTCGACGGCTCCTCGAGCATCGACTTCTCGACCCTGTCGAAGCAGACCGGCTTCATGTCGCTCGACTACGGCTTCGTGAACACGGCGGCGACCAAGTCGCAGATCACCTACATCGACGGCGACCAGGGGATCCTCCGCTACCGCGGCTACCCGATCGAGGAGGTGGCCACCAACGCGACCTACCTCGAGGTGGCCTGGCTCCTCATCTACGGCGAGCTGCCGACGGCCGACGAGCTCGCGGGCTTCGACGAGCGCATCCGCCGCCACACGCTCCTCCACGAGGACCTCAAGCGCTTCTTCGACGCGCTCCCGCACAGCGCGCACCCCATGTCGGTGCTCTCGGCCGGGGTCTCGGCCCTGTCGACGTACTACGAGGACAGCTCCAACCCGAAGGATCCGCAGGCGGTGGAGCTCACCACGATCCGCCTCCTGGCGAAGCTGCCCGTGATGGCGGCGTACGCACACAAGAAGGCGATCGGCCAGGCGTTCCTCTACCCGGACAACTCGCTGAGCTTCGTCGACAACTTCCTCCGCCTCAACTTCGGAACGATGGCCGAGCAGTACCAGGTCGACCCGGTGCTCTCGAAGGCGCTCGACCGCCTCCTGATCCTCCACGAGGACCACGAGCAGAACGCGTCGACGTCGACCGTCCGCCTCGTCGGCTCCACCGAGGCGAACCTCTACGCCTCGGTGTCTGCCGGCATCAACGCCCTGTTCGGCCCTCTGCACGGCGGAGCGAACGAGGCGGTGCTCACCATGCTCGGCCGGATCCGCGAGTCGGGCGAGAGCGTGTCGACGTTCGTTGAGCGGGTGAAGAACAAGGAGGAGGGCGTGCGCCTGATGGGCTTCGGCCACCGGGTGTACAAGAACTACGACCCGCGCGCGAAGCTGGTCAAGGAGAGCGCCTCCGAGGTCCTGCAGGCCCTCGGCGTGAAGGACCCGCTGCTCGACATCGCGATGGAGCTCGAGGCCCTCGCGCTCGAGGACGACTACTTCAAGGAGCGGCGCCTCTACCCGAACGTCGACTTCTACACGGGCGTCATCTACAAGGCGATGGGCTTCCCGACCCGGATGTTCACCGTGCTCTTCGCGATCGGCCGCCTGCCCGGCTGGATCGCCCACTGGCGTGAGATGAACACCGACAAGCAGACCAAGATCGGCCGCCCGCAGCAGCTCTACATGGGCTCGCCCGAGCGCCACTGGCCGAACGACCGCTGACCGGTCCCCGAGAGCCCGTCCCCGCCGGGGGCGGGCTCTCGCCGTGCGGCGCACCCGCCTCTCGCCGGCCGTCCGAGGCTCGAACCGCTTCTTCGAGGCGGGACGCAGAGCGGCGTGGTCGCCGCGGACTCGATCAGCACGGTTCGTCCCGGGGTGCCGCCTGCTGGGCCCGGCGGCGCCGGACGCCCGTCCTCAGGCGTGCAGGGCGGCGTTCAGCTCGATGCCGGCGCCGGTGCGGGGGAGGACCTCGACGGCCCCGGTGAGGGAGTTGCGGCGGAAGAGCAGGTTCGGCACGCCCGAGAGCTGCACGGCCTTCACGGTCTGCGGGGCGCCGTCGGCGCGCGGCGCTCCGCCGACCACGACGACCTTGGTGCCGGCGGTCACGTAGAGGCCGGCCTCGACGACGGTGTCGTCGCCGAGGGAGATGCCGATGCCCGAGTTCGCACCCAGCAGGGCCCGCGCGCCGATCGAGACGCGCTGCACTCCTCCGCCCGAGAGGGTGCCCATGATGGAGGCGCCGCCGCCGATGTCCGAGCCGTCGCCGACCACGACGCCCTGCGAGATGCGCCCCTCGACCATCGAGCTGCCGAGGGTCCCGGCGTTGAAGTTGACGAAGCCCTCGTGCATCACCGTCGTGCCGGGTGCCAGATGCGCCCCGAGGCGGACGCGCGAGGTGTCCGCTATGCGCACCTTCGCGGGGGTGACGTAGTCGGTCAGCCGCGGGAACTTGTCGATCCCGGTGGCCTGGATGCCGTGGCGCCGGAGCGAGGGGCGCAGGCGGGTGAACGACTCCGGCGAGACCGGACCGGCGTTCGTCCACACCACGTTCGGCAGGTGCGCGAAGACGCCGTCGAGGTTCACCTCGTTCGGGCGGACCAGGAGGTGCGAGAGCAGGTGCAGCCGCAGGTAGGCGTCGGACGTGGAGGCGGGCGGCGCCTGCACGTCGATCTGCAGCGTGACCACGTCGATGCGGACCTCGCGGCGCGGATCCTCGCCGGCCTGCTCCTCGAACTCCGCCGGCACGATCCAGGGGTCGCGGCCGGCCGGGATGGTGCCGAGGCGGGGCTCCGGGAACCAGGTGTCGAGGACGGTGCCGTCGTCGGCCACGGTGGCGAGCCCGTATCCCCAGGCGGAGGCGGGCGCGGAGGAGTCTGCGGAGTGCTCGAGGGTCATGCCGATCAGGGTAGCGCGGAGCGTCCGGCCGCTACCCTGGGGCGCATGGCCGATCCGACCACCGCCCCTCCGCTCGATCTGCGCACCGATCCGGTCGCCCTGACGCGGATCCTCTGCGACATCCCGTCCGTCTCGGGCGACGAGCTCGAGATCGCGGACGCGGTGCAGTGGGCGCTCGAGCAGTACGACCACCTCGAGGTCATCCGCGACGGCCACACCGTCGTGGCGCGGACGAACCTCGGCCTCGCCCAGCGCGTCGTGATCGCCGGGCACCTCGACACGGTGCCGGTCAACGGCAACCTGCCCGTCGTCGCCGAGACGATCGACGGCGTCGAGCATCTGGTCGGCCGCGGGACCGTCGACATGAAGGCCGGAGTGGCGGTGCAGCTCGTCCTCGCCGCCGAGCTCTCCGATCCGGCCGTCGACATCACCTGGATGTGGTACGACAACGAGGAGGTCGCAGCGGATCTCAACGGCCTCGCCCGGCTCTCCCGGCACCGCCCCGACCTCTTCTCCGCCGACTTCGCCGTGCTCGGCGAGCCGACGAGCGGAGCAGTGGAGGGCGGCTGCAACGGGACGCTCCGGGTCGACGTGGTCACCCGCGGCGTCCGCGCCCACTCCGCCCGCAGCTGGGTCGGCGAGAACGCGATCCACGCGGCGGCGCCGATCCTCGACCGCCTCGCCGCCTACGTACCGCGCGAGGTCGAGGTCGAGGGCCTCGTGTACCGCGAGGGCGTCAACGCCGTGCGCGTCACCGGCGGGGTCGCGGGCAACGTGATCCCGGACCTCTGCACGGTGCAGGTCAACTACCGCTTCGCCCCCGACCGGTCCGGGGAGGAGGCGCTCGCCCACCTCGAGGAGCTCTTCGAGGGGTTCGAGGTGACGGTGGACGATCTGGCCGAGGGCGCCCGCCCGGGGCTGGACGCACCTCTGGCCCAGGCCTTCCTCGCGGCCGTCGGAGCCGAGGCGAAGCCCAAGTACGGCTGGACCGACGTCGCGCGGTTCTCCGCCATGGGCATCCCGGCTGTCAACTACGGACCGGGCGACCCGCTCCGGGCCCACGCCGACGACGAGCGCGTGGCGGTGCACGAGATCACCGAGTGCGCCGAGGGCCTCCGCCGCTGGCTGACCGCGTCCTCGTGAGCGCGAGCGCCACGGCCGTCCCCGTCCGACTCCGCCTCCGCCTGCGCCTGGTCCCGTGGTGGGCGCGGGTCCTCCTGGTGTACATCGCGACCCGCGTGGTCACGACGGTGATCCTGCTGCAGTTCGCCGCGCACCAGCTCGCGAACCCGTGGACCGGACCCTCCCCGTCCTACTCGGCCTTCGCGTCGATGTGGGACGGCCGCTGGTACGAGATCATCGCGGCCACCGGGTACCCCGGCTTCCTGCCGATCACGCAGGACGGCCACGTGGGGGAGAACGCCTGGGCCTTCATGCCGCTCTACCCGGGCGTCGTGAAGGCGCTGATGGCGCTCACCGGCTTCACCTGGGCTCCGGCCGCCGTGACCGTCTCCGTCCTGTGCGGAGCCGGAGCCTGCCTCGTCCTGTACCGCCTCTTCCGGCACTCCCTCGGCGAGTCGCAGTCGCTGACGGCGGTGCTGCTGTTCTGCGTGGCGCCGACCTCGCCGCTGATGCAGCTCGCCTACGCGGAGTCGATGGCGATGCTGCTGACCGCGGTCACGCTCCTCCTCCTGGTGCGGCGGCGCTGGCTCGCTGTCGTGCCCGTCGTGCTGCTGCTGGGCCTGACGCGGCCGAGCGGGCTCGCCTTCGCCGCCGCGCTCGGCCTGTACGTCGTCTACCGGTTCGTCCGGCGCCGCACGGAGCCGTTCCCGCGGTCGGAGTGGCTGCCGGCCGTGGGCCTGACGGCGTGGGGGCTCGTGGTCGGCTTCCTCTGGCCCGCCGTGGCGTGGGCCGTCACCGGGTCGATGACCGCGTACACCGACACCGAGCTGGCGTGGCGTGCGGTCTACATCGGCTACCAGGAGCTGCTCCCGCTGACCCCGTGGTTCCAGGGCGGCGCCTGGTGGGGCTCGTGGTGGTTCGGTGCTCCGGCCGTCGGCGTCGTGCTGGTGGTGCTCCTGCTGGCGGCGTTCGTCGGGATCCTCGCCGCACCGTGGACACGGCGGCTCGATCTCTTCAGCCGGGCCTGGGTCGCCGGGTACGGCGTCTACCTGCTGGCGTTCTTCTTCCCGCAGTCGAGCACCTTCCGGCTGCTGGGCCCGATGTTCCCGCTCGTCGGAGCGCTGGCGGTGCCGCGCTCGCCGGTCTTCCGCGTCGCGCTGGTCCTGCTCGGGATCGGCGGCCAGATCGTCTGGATCTCGATCTGCTGGGCCGTCGCCGGATCGGACTGGACTCCGCCGTGATCGTGCCGCGCGCCCGCCCGGCGCGGTGCTCCTCCGGGGACTCCCGACTCCCGCACGGGTATGCTCGTCGGAATGTCTCCCCTCACGCCAGCCGGTGAGCCGCGACACGCGTCGCCCCTCCTCCGGCCGACCCGCCGGCGAGCCGCGGCGACACCCGCCCGCTCCCCGCTGACGACCGCCTCCGCCTCCTCGACGGACCGCGGGCCGCTCGCGTGAGCGCCACCGCGATCGCGCCGGAGACGGAGGACGACTCTCCGTCCCGCTCCCGCTGGGGTCTGCTCCGGAGGATCCCGTGGTGGATCCAGGTGCTCCTGGTCTTCGCCGTGTCCCGGGTCGTCACGACCGTGATCATGCTCCGTGTCGGCGCCGTGCGTCAGGGCGTCGAGTGGACGGGACTCCGCGACACCTACGTCCGATTCGCGACGACGTGGGACGGCGGCTGGTACGAGCGGATCGGGATGACGGGGTACCCGTCGGTCCTGCCGCTCTCGCCGTCCGGAGCCGTGGAGCAGAACCCCTGGGCGTTCATGCCCGTCTACCCGTTCACCGTCCGCGGCCTGATGAACATCACCGGGCTCGACTGGGCGAACGCGGCGGTGCTCGTCGCCCTGGTCTGCAGTGCAGCGGCGTGCCTGGTGATCTACCGGCTGTTCCGCGTCTCGCTCAGCGAGGGCCAGGCGCTGATGGGGATCGTCTTCTTCTGCGTCGCTCCGACGTCCCCGATCCTGCAGATCGGCTACGCGGAGTCCGGCGGCATCCTCCTGACGGCCGTGCTGCTCCTCCTGCTGGTGCGCCGCAAGTGGATCTGGACGTTCCCCGTCGTGCTGGTCGTGGGGCTCCTGCGCCCGAGCGGCCTCGCGATCGCGGCGATGACGGGCCTCTACTTCCTCTACCGCGTCTGGCGCCACGTGCACGGCACCGAGCCGTTCGCCCGCCGGGATTTCGCCTTCACGGTCGCCCTCACGGTCTGGTCCCTCGCGGTGGGCTTCGCCTGGCTGCTCATCGCCTGGGCCGTGACCGGCTCCTTCACCGCCTACACCGACACCGAGCTCGCCTGGCGCAGCGTCTTCATCGGCGAGGGCGAGCTCATCCCCTTCACCTCCTGGTTCGCCGGTGGAGGCTGGTGGGGAGGCCTCTGGTTCGGCTCGCCGATCACGGGCATGGGCATCACCGTCGTGGTGGTGCTCGGATTCCTGGCGATCCTGTTCTCGCGGGCCACGCGCAGCCTCGACGTCTTCTCGCGGCTCTGGGTCGGCGGCTACGCGATCTACCTCTTCGCGTTCTTCTACCCGCAGTCGAGCACGTTCCGCATCCTGATGCCGATGTTCCCGCTGGCCGGGGCGCTCGCGGTGCCGCGGTCGACTCTCCTGAGGGTGTTCGTGGTGGCCGCATCGATCGTCGGGCAGATCGTCTGGGTGCTGCTGTGCTGGGTGTTCACCCCGGGCGACTGGTCCCCGCCGTGATCGGCTGACGCCCGACTTCCGGGCGCGGTTCGGAACACCCCCGCGGATGCACGATAATAGGGGGATACGTCACGAAAGGGGAACTCTATGGCGGCCATGAAGCCGAGGACCGGAGACGGACCGATGGAGGCTGTTAAGGAGGGCCGACTCATCGTCGTGCGCGTTCCGCTCGAAGGAGGCGGACGCCTCGTCGTCTCGGTCAACGATGCAGAGGCGAAAGAGCTGCACGACGCGCTCGCGTCGGTGGTGTCTCCCGCCTGATCCGCACCGTCGTGAACGCCCGTCGCACACCGTGCGGCGGGCGTTCCGTCTTTCCTCGGTCGGCCGCGCTCGTCAGGCGCGGCGCTTGTTGGCCTGCAGCAGGCCGTCGCCGATCGGCGAGAGCACGCTGACCACGGCGGGGGAGGCGCAGACCTCGGCCACCAGCGTGCGGAACGCCGTCGCGATCTCGTCGCGCTGCGCGGGGTTGGCCACGCGTCCGCGCCAGAGCGCGTGGGGGACGAGGACCGTCCCGCCCGGACGGACGAGCCGCAGCGCGTGCTCGACGTTCTCGATGACCTGCAGCGGATCGCCGTCGACGAAGACGATGTCGTAGGAGTTCTCGTTCATCCGGGGCAGCACCTCGAGGGCGCGGCCCGGGATGAGCCGTAGCCGGTTGGGCGAGATGCCCGCCTCGTGGAACTGGGCGCGCGCGTGCTGCTGGTGCACCGCCTCGGAGTCGATCGAGGTGAGCATCGCCTCGGGGGCGCCGTCGAGCAGCCACAGGCCGCTCACTCCGGTGCCGGTACCGATCTCGATGATGGAGGTCGCGCGCGCCGCGGCGGCGACCAGCGCGGCCTGCGCGCCGATCGAGGGGGAGACGGCGTCGATGCCCAGCTCGACCGAGAGCCGGCGGGCCGAGGCGATGGCCTCCGACTCGACGACCGCGTCCTCGGCGTACTTCCAGTTGGCATCCTTGTCGGACACGGGGGCGCTCCTCTGATCGGTGCACCGGGCGGATCGCGCCCGGGCATCGCCAGGGTACGGTGGCGCGCGGGCTCCGCGAGGGAGGCGCGGCGGGTTAGTGTTGTCCTCGTGTTCGGTCTGACGTTCGACAAGCTCCTCATCATCGGGGTCATCGCCGTCTTCGTGCTGGGTCCCGACCGCCTCCCGCACTACGCCGCCCAGCTCGGGCAGCTCGTGCGCAAGGTGCGCGGATTCGCCACGCAGGCCCGGGAGCGCGTCAAGGACGAGATGGGCGACGAGTTCAACGACGTCGACTGGAAGAAGCTCGACCCGCGCCAGTACGATCCCCGCCGCATCATCCGCGACGCCCTGCTCGAGGACGATCCGGCCCCCACCGTGAAGCCGCCCACCGCTGTCGCCGCTCCGGTCGTGCCGGGCGGCACCGGCTCCGCGCAGGACAGCTACTACACGACGATGCAGCGCTCCGTCTCGTCCGGCACGCTCTCGAGCGTCGCGCCGCCGCCGATCGACTCCGAGGCCACCTGAGCCCTGCTCCGCGAGGAGCGCCGGGCGGGCGTCTCGACCGACGCCGCCCGCACGAAGCCGCGCGAAGGCGTCAGCCGACGGCGAGCGGGAGCCGACGGCCGGTCAGTCCCCGCGGCCGCGCGGCGAGCGTCGCCGCTAGGGCGTCGATCGCCCGGGCGGCAGGATCCTCCGGATCGCCGACGACGACGGGCACGCCCTCGTCGCCCCCCGCCCTCAGCGCGACGGAGATCGGCAGCGACGCGAGCAGCGGCACCTCGTCGCCCGTAGCAGTGAGCCGACGCGCGACCTCGGCCCCGCCTCCGCTGCCGAAGAGCTCCAGCACCGAGCCGTCGGGTTGCGGAAGCCCCGACATGTTCTCGACCACTCCGACGATGCGCTGACCCGACTGGCGGGCGAGCGCGCCGCTGCGCTCGGCCACGTCGGCGGCCGCCGGCTGCGGCGTGGTGACGATGAGGACCTCCGCATGCGGGAGCAGCTGCCCGATGGAGATCGCCACATCCCCCGTGCCGGGAGGCAGGTCGAGCAGGAGCACGTCGAGGTCGCCGAAGTACACGTCGGTGAGGAACTGGGAGATCGTGCGGTGCAGCATGGGCCCGCGCCAGGAGACGGCCGCCCCGCGGGTGTCGCCCTCGAGGAACATCCCGATCGAGATGACCTTCACGCCGTGCGCCACCGGCGGCAGCATCAGCTCGCCGACGCGGGTGGGTCCCGCGACGCGCCCGTCGTGCATCAGGCCGAGCAGGCCGGGGATGGAGAAGCCGTGCACGTCGGCGTCCACGAGGCCGACCGCGAGACCCCGCTGAGCGAGGGCGACCGCGAGGTTGGCGGTGACGGTCGACTTGCCGACGCCGCCCTTGCCGCTGGTGACCGCGTACACGCGGGTGAGCGAGTCCGGGCCGAAGGGCATGCTCCGGCGGCCGCCCTGGAGGCGTTCGGTGAGGGCGGTGCGCTGCGCCGACGTCATGACTCCGACCACGACGTCGACCGCCGTGACTCCGGGAGCCGAGGCCGCGGCCTCGCGCACGTCACGCTCGATCGCGGAGGCGGCCGGGCAGCCGACGATGGTCAGCCGGATCGTGACGCGGACCGCTCCGTCGACGGCCGCCTCGACCGACTCGAGCATGTCGAGCTCGGTGATGGGCTTCCGGATCTCCGGATCGACGACGCGGGCCAGCGCCGTCCTGACGGCGGTCTCGATGGCGGCGACGTCAGGCATCGCGCCGCTCGGGCTCCTGCGCCCGATCCTTCTCGAGCTCCTCGAGCAGGCCGCGCAGCTCCGAGCGGATGAAGTCCTTGCTCGCCATGTCGCGGATCGCCAGGCGCAGGGCCACGACCTCGCGCGCGAGGTACTCGGTGTCCGCGAGGTTGCGCTCGGCCCGCTGCCGGTCCTGTTCGATCTGCACGCGGTCGCGGTCGTCCTGTCGGTTCTGCGCGAGCAGCAGGAGCGGCGCGGCGTAGGAGGCCTGCAGCGAGAGGATCAGCGTCAGCACCGTGAAGCCGAGGGCCTGAGAGTCGAAGCGAGCGTCCGCGGGCCCGTAGGTGTTGAACATCAGCCAGAAGACGCAGAAGATCGTCATCCCGACCAGGAACCACGGCGTGCCCATGCCGCGGGCGAACGACTCGGTCAGGCGGCCGAAGCGGTCGCTGCTCGGGCGGTTCCGCCGCGAGAGGACGCGGGTGCGCAAGCCCTTGGGAGCGTCCAGGCGCCGGTCCTGCTTGGTGTCCCTAGCCACGCGCGCCCCTCCGTCCCCGTCGTGTCCTGCCTGTCGCCGCGGGTGCCGGCGGCACGAGCGGGACGCCCTGCGTCGCCGTCGTCACCGGCTTCCTCGGTTCGTCGTCGTCGCCGTGGCTGCGCCAGTCGTCGGGGAGGAGGTAGTCGAGGACGTCGTCGATGGTCACGACGCCGACGAGGCGGTGGGACGCGTCGACGACGGGCACCGAGACGAGGTTGTAGCTGGCCAGGATCCGGGCGACCTCGGCCGCCGAGGTCTCGGGCGTGATCGGGTCCATGCTCTGGTCGAGCAGGGTGCCGAGGCGCTCGTGCGGCGGGTAACGGAGCATCCGCTGGAAGTGCACCATGCCGAGGAAGCGGCCGGTCGGCGGCTCGTAGGGCGGCAGCGTGACGCAGACGGCGGCGCCGAGGGCCGGGGCGAGCTCGTGGCGGCGGATGAGAGCGAGGCCCTCGGCGACGGTCGCCTCGGAGGAGACGATGATCGGCTCCGTGGTCATCAGACCGCCGGCGGACTCCGGAGCGTAGGTGAGGAGCATGCGGACGTCGTCCGCCTCCTCGGGCTCCATCAGCTCCAGGAGCGCCTCGCCGCGCTCCTCCGAGAGCTGGGCGATCAGGTCGGCCGCGTCGTCCGGCTGCATCTGGTCGAGGACGTCGGCGGCGCGGTCGTCGTCGAGCCGGCCGAGGATCTCGACCTGCTCGCTCTCGGGCATCTCCTCGAGCACGTCCGCGAGGCGGTCGTCCGAGAGCTCGCCGGCGACCTCGAGCATCCGCTGCTGCGGCAGGTCGAGGAGCGTGCTGGCGAGGTCGGCGGGCTTGAGCTCGGAGAGGCTGGCGACGTACTGCTCGGCGGACTGCGCCTCGGTCGAGACGCTCTCGCGGACCTCGCGCCAGCCGGCGAAGGCGGTCGCGCCCTTGGCGAAGGGGGAGGGGCTGGTCTTGGGCCGGCGGACGAAGAGCTGCGCGAGCTCCCACTCGCCGGGAGCGGCCTCCTCGATCGCGACGTCCTCGACGACCGCGTCACCGGAGCCGTCCACGAAGCTCACCCGGCGGCCGAGGAGCTCGGCGATGACGCGGACCTCGCCGCCCCGCTGCTCGAAGCGGCGCACGTTGATCAGCCCGGTGGTGATGATCTGGCCGCTGCCGATGCTGGTGACCCGGCCGATCGACACGAAGACGCGACGGCGCCCGGGGATCTCGACCACCAGGCCGACCACCCGCGGGGCGTCGTTCTGCCGGTAGACCAGGAGCACGTCGCGGACCTTGCCGACGCGATCGCCGGCCGGGTCGAAGACACTGCATCCGGCCAAGCGCGCGACGAAGACTCTGGCGGAACTCACGGCTACAAACCTAGTCCCGTGCAGCCGGGCGGACGCCGAGCGTTCCCGGCTCGCCCTCGGCCGGTTCTCCGAATCCGTTCAGAGACCTTCAAGTGGCCTGTGCGATTCTGTCCGGGTGACTCAGCAGACGCCGTTCAGCGGCCGAGGGCCGGCCTTCCCCACGATCCCGCGCGGGGAGATCCTCGCCACGTTCGACACGTACCAGGAGGCGCAGGCCGCCGTCGACGTGCTCGCCCGCGCCGACTTCCCGGTGCGCCAGCTCGCCATCATCGGCAACGAGCTCAAGAGCGTCGAGCGGGTGACCGGCAAGCTCACCTGGGGCCGCGTCGCTCTCGCCGGAGCGGCCTCCGGCGCCTGGCTCGGCGTCTTCCTGGGCCTCCTGCTCATCATCTTCTCGCCGACGACGGAGCTCTCCTTCCTCATCGCGGCGGTCCTCCTCGGCGCCGGCTTCGGGATGCTCTTCGGGCTCGCCTCCTACGCCGTGAACCGCCGCCGTCGCGACTTCACCTCGACCATGCAGGTGATCGCGACCAGCTACTCCGTGCTCGTGGACCCCGAGGTGGTCAACCGCGCGCGCAACCTGCTCAACGGCGGCACCTCCCCGGCGGAGGCGCCGCAGACGGCCTGGGCTCCGCCGCCCGCCGCGGTCGGCGACCCGCAGCCGCGGCCCGTCCGCCCCGAGGACGACCCGCGCTGACGATCCTCCACGAAGGCCCCCGGTCCGCCGGGGGCCTTCGTCGTTCCGGGGGCGGGGCGGCTCAGGCGGAGCCGACGGGCGGGAGGACGATGTCGACCGCGAGACCCCGGGGGGAGCGGTTGACCAGGGCGACCGTCCCGCCGGCCGAGAGCACGGTGGTGTGCACCAGGGCCAGCCCCAGACCGCTGCCGCCGGAGGCGAGGGTGCGGGAGTCGTCCGGGCGGGAGAAGCGGTCGAAGGCGACCGGGATGAAGGCGTCGGGCATCCCCGGTCCGTCGTCCGAGACGCTGAGCATCAGGCGCCCGTCCGACTGCGAGAGGGAGGCGACGATCATGCCGCCGCCGTTCATCGCCTGGATCGCGTTCCTCACGAGGTTGTCGATCACCCGGCCGAAGTCCTGGGACGCGACCGCGTAGAGCCGCGCCGGCTCGCGCTCGTCGATCTCGTAGTCGATCTCCACCCCCGACTCCGAGGCGAGCAGGCGGGTGCGGTCGACGGCGCCCACCAGCTCGTCGACGAGCTCGGCGAAGGGAGCGGTCGGGCGGACGGTGCGGCTCTCGATGCGCGAGATGTCGAGGAGGGCGGATGCGAGGCGCACGAGCCGGTCGACGCTCTTCTGCGCGTCGAGGATGACCCGGTCGACCGCGACCGGGTCGTCGACGCGGTGGTGGGCGATCTCGAGCTGGGCGGAGAGCGCGGCGAGGGGAGTGCGGAGCTCGTGGCTCGCATCCGACACCATCTGCTTCTCCCGGGCCAGCGACGCGGTCTGCTTGGTCAGGAACGCGTTCAGCGTCACCGCGAGCTCGTCGATCTCGTCGCGCGTGCCGACGACCGGGAGCTGGTCGCCCTGCCCGGGCTCGGCGGCGATCTGATCCGCGCGCGCCCGCATCCGGCGCACCGGGGCGAGGGCCGCGCCCGTCAGGATCCACGAGGCGAGCCCGAACGTGACGACGAGGAAGATCGCGGCGTAGACGAGCACGTGGGCGAAGTCGTCGAGGACGAGCTGCGACGCGGCCTGATCGCGGGCGGAGGCGACCTGCCAGACGCCGCGATCGCTCTCGATGGCCGTGAAGCGGACCAGGTAGCTGCCGTTCGCCGTCGTCACGTCGGCGTACCGGGGCGAGGTGTCGGCGGGCTCCTCCGCCAGAGCGCTGAGCACCTCGCCGCTCAGGCGCGAGGGCATGGTCGAGGTGCTGACGCTCCCGTCGGGAGCGAGGGCGAGGAACAGCTGGCCCGTCGACGAGCCCTGCGTGCGCGGGACGTTGCCCGCCGAGATGTCGCGGCGCACCTCGTCCTCGATCGACATCAGGATCGTCCGCTCGCTGCGGTCGACGATGCCGGTGACCACCTGGTAGAAGAGCAGCGCCGCGAGCGCGAAGAGGGCGGTCGCCACAGCGACCGTTCCCACGGTGATCCTCGCGCGGATCGAGAGCGCGCCGACCCGGCGGCGTGCCGTGCTCATCCGCGACACGGGCTATTCGACCGGGCGGAGGAAGTAGCCCTTGCCGCGGACGGTCACGATGCTGACGCCCGTGTCCTCGGTCGGGAGCTTCTTGCGCAGGTAGCTGACGTACTGGTCGACGATGTTGTTGTCGACGATCTCGCCGCCGCCCCAGATCTCGGAGAGGATCCGCTGGCGGGTCACGACGGAGCCGACGGGAGTGATGAGGAGCTTGAGGAGCTCGAGCTCCTTCGGGCTCACGTGGATGCGCGAGCCGTCGGCGGTGCGCCGGATGCTCGATCCGTCCACGGTGATGCGTCCGACGTCGATCGAGGTGGACATCAGCGACGGGCTGCGGCGCAGGAGGGCCCGGAGGCGCGCGTTGAGCTCGGTGAACGCGAACGGCTTGGTCAGGTAGTCGTCCGCTCCGGCGTCGAGGCCGAAGACGCGGTCCTCGATCGCGTCCCGCGCGGTCAGCAGCATGATCGGCGTGGGCCGGCCGAGCTCGCGGATCCGGCGGCAGATCTCGAAGCCCGACATCGCCGGCAGCATGACGTCCACGATGGCGGCCGAGAACTCGGCGTTGCTGAACGCGACGAGCGCGTCGATGCCGTTCGTGGTCAGCACGGCCTCGTAGCCGGCGTCTTCGAGGCCGCCGACGAGGGCCTCACCCATGGCTGGATCGTCTTCGACGACAAGGATCTTCACGCGCTCACCCTACGGCCCGGCCCGGCTCCCAGGAGGACGCACTGGGCGGGCCGTGTGTCGATCGGATGCGGGATCGACCCATCCGATCGGCGCTGGGCGACGAATGAGGAGCAACAGACCGCTCGGGGGCGTGGCGGGAGAGGCGCGATCAGTGGCGCATTTCTACTCTTCTCTCCCCGTCGGCCCGATGATCCTGTTCGCGAAGTTCACCTCTACCGTCACCCGAAGGCGGCACAGAAATGCTCAATATTCTTTCCATCTGGGCGCGTCTCGCGCTGTCGGTCCTCCTGTGGATCGTCGTTCTTCCCGTCATGCTCGTCCTGCTGCCGTTCCGCACGGGCAGGAGCGCCTCGCTCCCCGCCCTGCGACCGGTGCCGGTTCCCGCACCGACGGTTCCGATCGACACCCGGAGCACCAGCGGCGCGTACTAGGCCCACTTCCCGGTCGTTCCGGGCTCGACGCCCCGCTCCCATGAGCTCCGGCGTCGTCCGCCCACCGATCCCCGACGCCCGAACAGCCGTGCCTCTCTCCGCCAGGAGGGGGCGCGGCTGTTCGTCGTTCCCCGGGTCGATCCCGACTGACCGACAGATGTCGATATCGGCTCCTCTCGATCGCGAGCCGCGTCAAGCCCTTCGCAGAATCTCAGGGACTGGCAATACAGCGCTCGCACATGGTTCACCGATCGGAAGGAACACGGATGCTTCGCGCCACGCGCGACACCGCTGGGATCCAGCTCGATTCGACCACGGGATCCCCCGTGCGCCCCGACACCCCGGTCTCGGTGGTCGCGTCGGCGCCTCAGAGCCTGATCTCGCGGATACTCGGACGCCGCCGCTGCGAAGCCTGCGGAGCGGCCTCGGCCCGTCGCCGCGACGGCTTCTGCTCGGCCGACTGCGCCGGCACCTTCCACCTCTACGAGTGAGCCCGACCGGCCGAGTGCCGGTGGTGAACGTTCCGAAGGCCCGTGATCGACGATCGCGGGCCTTCGTGCTGTCTCGGGAGTGTCGGAGCGCCGGGTGAGGAGTGCCACGGTCGGACTTGGTCGCCCACCGGGTGACGCCGCTCGGTCCGTGATGGAGGGGTGCGCCTCAAGGGGCGTCGAACACCGGAGCTGAGCGCCCATGTGCGAGGAAGGAGAGCGGAGGACCGCGGATGTGCCCCCAGTAGGATTCGAACCTACGCCCCTGCCTCCGGAGGGCAGTGCTCTATCCCCTGAGCTATGGGGGCCAGGAGTGCCTGACCACATTAGCACCCGGGCGGGGCGGGCCCGACGCCGGGAGCGGTCCTCCCGCATGCCACGATGGAGCCATGCTGCGCACCGTCTCCGCCTCGCTGGATCTGCGTCTCAACGGCCCGACCGACCTGATCTTCCTGGTGGCGGCGACGCCCACGGGCGACTCGTTCGAGGACTCCTTCACCGTCCGGCTCGACGGGCAGGACGTGCCGGTGCGGGAGTTCCCGGCGCGGCACGGCGCCCGCGTGCACCGCGTCGCGGGGAACGAGGGCGACCTGCGGGTCGAGTACCGGGCGCGGGTCGCCGGGCACGGCGCTCCGGACGAGCCGAGCGAGCTCGAGCTCGTCGAGTACCTGCGGCCGAGCCGGTACGCCGAGGCGGACGTGCTCGGCGGGATAGCCCGGCGCGAATTCGGGCGGACCCGGGGCCTCGAGGCGCTGACGGCCGTCGAGGAATGGGTGCACGGCCACCTGTCGTACGTCTACGGGTCGACGGTCGGCACCGGGGGAGCGGCGCAGGTCATCGAGAGCGGCCAGGGCGTGTGCCGGGACTTCGCGCACACGGTCGCCGGGCTGCTCCGCGCCCTCGACATCCCCGCCCGGGTGACGGCGGTCTACGCGCCAGGCCTCGAGCCGCGGGACTTCCACGCGGTCACGGAGGCCTGGGTGGGCGGCGCCTGGCACGTCGTGGACGCGACCCGGCTGGCTCCGCGCGGGTCGATGCTGCGCATCTCGTCCGGCCGGGACACGGCCGACACCGCGTTCCTCAGCAGCTACCTGACGGACCTGCGCCTGACCGGGATGAGCGTGCAGGCCGACTGCGACGCGGCGCTCGTCGACGACCACGTCTCGCCGGTGCGCCTGGGCTGACGCCGGGGCTCAGTCGGCGAGGACGCCGATCGCCGACCGCACGAGCGGCTCGGGGTCGCCCGGCTCGACGAAGGAGGCGCTGGACGCCTCGATCCAGTACTCGCCGACGAAGGCGTCCGCGACGCCCCGCCCCTCGGCCACCTGGTAGTAGCCCTCGATCTCCGGCGGCTTGCCGTAGGTGGGGACGGCCTTGCTGGTGGTGAAGAACTCGTTCTTGAGCGCCTCGATCACCGCGGGGTCGAGGTGGGCCACGGCCAGCTGCAGCTCGGCGCCCGAATCGTCCGACCATCCGCAGACCAGGCCGTCGTACTGGGCGATCTCCTCGGAGACGGCGGTGGTCCCGATGCCGTCGTCCGGGGAGAATCCGCCCCACAGGCCCGCGAGCGCCGAGGCCGGGACCAGATGCTCGCAGGCGAGGGGGATCGGCGTGCCGCTGACGGCGCCGCTCGCGCTCGGCTCCGGGTCGGCCGCGGCGGAGCAGCCGGAGAGGGCCGCCGCGGCGAGGGCGACGAGGAGGAGGGCGGCGGGACGGCGCATGCGTCGCACCCTAGCAACGCCGCCCTGCCGAGCGGCCTCACGGTGCAGGAGGGACGGGGGGCGCGGGCGCGGCGGCCGGTAGAATCGCTCCCCGTGACTCCCGAACAGCTCGCCGCCTCCCTGCACGCCCTCGTCCTCGACGCCGTGCAGCGACGGGGGAGCGATGCGGGCGTCGAGCTCTCGGACGTCGTGCTGGAGCGCCCGAAGAACCGCGACCACGGCGACTGGGCCTCGAACATCGCGATGAAGCTCGCGAAGCGGGTCGGCGCGAACCCGCGCGAGCTCGCCGCCGAGCTGGCCGAGGGGCTGGGCGCGGTCGAGGGCGTCGCCACGGTCGAGGTCGCCGGTCCCGGCTTCCTCAACGTCCGGCTCGAGGCCGCGGCCGCGGGTGCCCTTGCCGGCGCGATCGTCGAGGCGGGCGAGGCCTACGGCACCGGGTCCGCCTACGCCGGCGTCCGGATGAACCTCGAGTTCGTCTCCGCCAACCCCACCGGCCCCATCCACATCGGCGGGACGCGCTGGGCGGCGGTCGGCGACAGCCTGGCCCGGATGCTCCTCTCGCAGGGCGCCGAGGTGACCCGCGAGTACTACTTCAACGACCACGGCGCGCAGATCGACCGCTTCACGCGGAGCCTCCTCGCCGCCCACCGCGGCGAGCCGACCCCGGAGGACGGCTACGGCGGCGCCTACATCGGCGACATCGCCGAGCGCGTCGCGGCCGCCTACCCGGGCGACCTCGCCGTCCTGCCCGAGGAGGAGCTCGCCGAGACCTTCCGCTCGATCGGCGTCGAGCTGATGTTCGGCGAGATCAAGCAGAGCCTGCACGAGTTCGGCGTCGACTTCGACGTGTACTTCCACGAGAACTCCCTGCACGAGTCGCGCGCCGTCGACCGCGCGATCGAGCGCCTCCGCGAGCTCGGGCACATCTTCGAGGCGGACGGCGCCACCTGGCTGCGGACCACGTCGTTCGGCGATGATCGCGACCGCGTCATCATCAAGAGCGACGGGGAGGCGGCCTACATCGCGGGCGACCTCGCCTACTACCTCGACAAGCGCGAGCGCGGCTTCGATCGGGCGATCATCATGCTCGGCGCCGACCACCACGGCTACATCGGCCGGATGATGGCGATGTGCGCGGCGTTCGGCGACACCCCGGGCGTGAACCTCGAGATCCTGATCGGCCAGCTGGTCAACCTGCTCCGCGACGGCGAGGCGGTCCGGATGTCCAAGCGGGCGGGGACCGTCGTCACGATGGAGGACCTCACGGAGGCCGTCGGCGTGGACGCCGCGCGCTACTCGCTGGTGCGCTCCTCGGCCGACTCGACCCTCGACATCGACCTCGACCTGCTGACCAAGCGGAGCAACGACAACCCCGTCTACTACGTGCAGTACGCCCACGCGCGCACCCGCCAGGTCGCGGCGAAGGCCGCGGCGTCGGGCGTCCCCGTCGAGCCGTTCGCGCCCGAGACGCTGGTGCATCCGACCGAGTCGGCGCTGCTCGGCGGCCTGCAGGAGTTCCCGCGCATCGTGGCGCACGCCGCGGAGCTGCGCGAGCCGCACCGCGTCGCGAGGTACCTCGAGGAGGTCGCCGGCCTCTACCACCGCTGGTACGACAACTGCCGGGTCGTGCCGCAGGGCGAGGACCCGGTCGAGGCCGTGCACTCGACCCGGCTGCGCCTGAACGAGGCGACCGGGCAGGTGCTCCGCAACGGGCTCTCCCTGCTGGGCGTCACGGCCCCGGACCGGATGTGAGCGCGTCGGGGGCGGCGCCGCGGCGCCGGCGCGGGGGACGCGCGGCCGTGGTGGTCGTCGTGGTGCTGGTGCTGCTCGTGGTCGCGGCGGTGGTGGGTGACTCGCTCGCCCGCCGCGCCGTCGCGGACCGCGCCGCCGCGAGCCTCCGCGAGGCGCTCGCACTGCCCGCGGACCGGGCGGTGGACGTCGACGTCGCGGGCTGGGCCGTGCTCCCGCAGCTCGTCTCGGGGCGGCTGGACCGGCTCGACCTGCGCAGCTCGGACGTGACGTTCGGCGAGCTCGACGGCGACGTCGCCGCGACCCTGATCGGGGTGCCGGTGAGCGGCGTCGGAGCGGTCGAGTCCGGCAGCACGACGGTCGCGATCGACGCGGCCTCGGTCTCGCGGCTCGTCACCGAGCGCAGCACCGTTCCTGTCGACGAGGTGACCCTGGACGCTCCGCTCGTGCGCGTGACCGCCTCCGTCGAGGTGCTGGGCCTCCGGCTCGGCGCGGGCGTGGGGATGGAGCTCGCCGCCGTGGACGGCGCCATCCGGCTGACCCCGGCCGAGGTCTCCGCCGCTGGTGCGACCTTCTCGGCGACCGACTTCCGCGACCGCTTCGGCGCCGTCTCCGGCGACCTGCTCGCTCCGTCCTCCGTGTGCATCGCGGACTCGGTGCCGCGCGGACTGACGCTGACCGGAGTCGAGGTCGCCGACGAGTCGCTGAACGCGAGCTTCGCGCTCTCTCCGACGTTCCTCAGCGACCCCGCGGAGCAGGAACCGGGCACCTGCGCCTGAGCCCGCGCGGCGCCGCCGCCCCGGACCGGTAGGATCGGAGCCCTGTGCCGGCGTCTTCCGCGGGCCGAACACTGACATCGCTGGCTTCAGGGGTCAATCCGGACCCGCTCGCCCCGCAGTGACGCTCCCACTCTCTCCTGTGAGGTCTCACCCGTGGACACCGTCGACGCCCGCGCCCGCGCCCCCCGGCATCCGCTCGCGCCTGAGTGGCTGCACACGCCCGCCGACCCGAACGCCCTGGCCGACGGCGTGTGGCCGGACAGCGCCGAGCGCGGCGAGGACGGCGGGATCCGGATCGCCGGAGTGCCCGTCGCCGAGCTGGTGCGCGAGCACGGCACTCCTCTCTACGTGGTGGACGAGGCCGACGCCCGCCGCCGGGCCGTCGAGATGCGCGAGGTCTTCGCTCGCGAGCTCGGCCGCATCGGCACCGGCGTCACGGTCTACTACGCGGGCAAGGCGTTCCTCTCGACCGAGGTCGCCCGCTGGATGCGCGACGAGGGCCTGAACCTCGACCTCTCCAGCGGCGGCGAGATGGCAGTGGCCCTCGCCGCAGGGATCGAGCCCGAGCGCTTCGGCCTCCACGGCAACAACAAGTCGCTCCGCGAGATCGACCGGGCCGTCGAGGTGGGCGCGGGCACGATCGTGCTCGACAGCCTCGTCGAGATCGAGCGCGTCGCAGCCGCGGCCGAGCGGCACGGCCGCGTGCAGGCGGTGCGCCTCCGGGTCAACAGCGGAGTGCACGCGCACACCCACGAGTTCCTCGCCACGGCGCACGAGGACCAGAAGTTCGGCCTCGCACTCGCCGACTGCCCGGCCGCGGTCGCCCGCATCCGCTCCTTCTCCTCCCTGCGGTTCCTCGGGCTGCACTGCCACATCGGATCCCAGATCTTCGGCTCCGCCGGGTTCGCGGAGTCGGCGTCGCGCCTGCTCGACGTCCACGCGGCACTGCTCGCGGACGGCCCCGTGCCGGAGCTCAACCTCGGCGGCGGCTTCGGCATCGCGTACACCAGTGCCGACGACCCGACCCCGATCGCCGAGATCGCGGCCGCCGTCGCCGACGCGGTCGCCGAGCAGTGCTCCGCCCGCGGCGTCCCGGTGCCGCACATCGCGATCGAGCCCGGCCGCTCGCTGATCGGGCCCGCCGGCGTCACCCTCTACGAGGTGGGCACCGTGAAGGACGTGACGGTCGGCTCCGAGGGCTCGACCGCGGTCCGCCGCTACGTCAGCGTCGACGGCGGCATGAGCGACAACGCCCGTCCGGCGCTCTACGGCGCCGACTACACGGCGCGGATCGCCGACCGCTCCTCCTCGGCCGAGCCCGCCCTCGTGCGGGTGGCCGGGAAGCACTGCGAGTCGGGCGACATCGTCGTCCACGACGACTTCCTGCCCGCGGACGTGCGGCCGGGCGACCTGCTCGCCGTCGCCGCGACCGGCGCCTACTGCTGGTCGCTCGCCAGCAACTACAACTACCTCGGGCGCCCCCCGGTGGTCGCCGTCCGCGACGGGCGCTCGCGCGTCCTCGTGCGCGGCGAGACCGAGGAGGACCTCCTCCGCCGCGACGCCGGCATCGAACGAAAGGCCACCTCCCGATGATCGAGTACCGCAGCCTCCGCGTCGCCCTGCTGGGCGCCGGGTCCGTCGGTGCACAGGTGGCGCGCCTCCTGCTCGACCACGGCGACGAGCTCGCCCAGCGCGTGGGGGCGCCGCTGGAGCTCGTAGGCGTGGCCGTCAGGGACGTGGACGCGCCCCGCACCGCCGACATCCCGAAGCACCTGCTCACCACCGACGCCGAGTCGCTGATCCTGGGCGCCGACATCGTGGTCGAGCTGATCGGCGGGCTCGAGCCCGCCCGCAGCCACATCCTCACGGCGATCTCGTCGGGCGCGGACGTGATCACGGCCAACAAGGCGCTGCTCGCCGCCCACGGCAACGAGCTCTTCGAGGCCGCCGACCAGGTGGGCGCCCAGCTCAACTACGAGGCGGCCGTCGCCGGCGCGATCCCGATCATCCGGCCGCTGCGCGACAGCCTCGCCGGCGACCGGGTCCACCGCATCCTCGGCATCGTCAACGGCACGACCAACTACATCCTCGACCGGATGGACACCGAGCACGCGAGCCTCGAGGACGCGCTCGCCCGCGCGACCGAGCTCGGCTACGCCGAGTCCGACCCGACCGCCGACATCGAGGGCTACGACGCGGCGCAGAAGGCGGCGATCCTCGCCCGCCTCGCGTTCCACACCGACGTCCCGGTCGCCCTGGTGCACCGCGAGGGCATCACCGGCATCACGAAGGCGCAGGTCGACCAGGCCCGCGACTCCGGCTACGTGATCAAGCTGCTCGCGATCTGCGAGCGGCTGACCGACGCCAAGACCGGCGTGGAGGGCGTGTCCGCGCGGGTCTACCCCGCGCTCGTGCACCGCTCCCACCCGCTCGCGGCCGTGCACGGGGCCAACAACGCGGTCTTCGTCGAGGCGGAGGCGGCCGGCGACCTGATGTTCTACGGCGCCGGCGCCGGCGGGATCGAGACGGCCTCCGCCGTCCTCGGCGACGTCGTGTCGGCCGCCCGCCGCCACGTCGTCGGCGGCCCCGGCCTGGTGACCAGCGCGAGCTCCGGGCTCGCGGTCCTCCCGATCGGCCACGTCACCACCCGGTACCAGGTCACCCTCGAGGTGCTCGACCGCCCCGGCGTGCTCGCGCAGATCGCGGGCGTCTTCGCCGACCACGGCGTCTCGGTCGAGACCCTGGTGCAGACCCCGCCCGGCGCCGACCCGCTGGAGGAGCAGGGCGGTGCGGAGCGGCGCGAGCCGACCGCTACCCTGGTCATCGGCACGCACGCCGCGGCGGAATCCGATCTGGCGGCCACCGTCACCGCCCTCCATTCGCATGGTTTCGTCGGCGCCGTGACGTCCGTTCTACGAGTTGAAGGAGCCTGAGATGGCCAAGCAGTGGCGCGGAGTCCTGCACGAGTACGCGGACCGCCTCGATGTCACCGAGGCGACCCCGGTCATCACTCTCGGCGAGGGCGGCACGCCGCTCATCCCCGCGGCGGCCCTCTCGGCGCGCACGGGCGCGAAGGTGTGGGTCAAGTACGAGGGCATGAACCCGACCGGCTCCTTCAAGGACCGCGGCATGACCATGGCGATCTCGAAGGCCGTCGAGCACGGCGCGAAGGCCGTCATCTGCGCCTCGACCGGCAACACCTCCGCGTCGGCCGCCGCCTACGCGACGCACGCCGGCATCACCGCGGCCGTCCTGGTGCCGGAGGGCAAGATCGCCCTGGGCAAGCTCAGCCAGGCGATCGCGCACAACGCGCAGCTGCTGCAGGTGCAGGGCAACTTCGACGACTGCCTCGACATCGCCCGCGACCTCGCGAAGAATTACCCGGTCCACCTGGTCAACTCGGTGAACCCGGACCGCATCGCCGGCCAGAAGACCGCGGCCTTCGAGGTCGTCGAGGTGCTGGGCGATGCTCCGGACTTCCACATCGTCCCGGTCGGCAACGCGGGCAACTACACCGCCTACTTCCGCGGCTACTCGGAGGAGCTGGAGCGCGGCGAGTCGACCCGCCTCCCGCGCATGTTCGGCTTCCAGGCCGAGGGCTCGGCTCCGATCGTGCACGGCGCCCCGGTCCGCCACCCCGAGACGATCGCCAGCGCGATCCGGATCGGCAACCCGGCCTCGTGGGAGCTCGCCCTGAACGCGCGCACCGTCAGCGACGGCTACTTCGGCGCGATCAGCGACGAGAAGATCCTCGAGGCGTACCGCATCCTCGCGGGCGAGGTCGGCGTCTTCGTCGAGCCGGCGTCGGCGATCAGCGTCGCGGGGCTCCTCGAGCGCGCCGAGGCCGGAGCGATCCCGAAGGACGCCACCGTCGTCCTGACGGTCACCGGCCACGGGCTCAAGGACCCGCAGTGGGCGCTCCGCACGGCCGACGGCGCGGACATCACGCCGACCGTCGTCCCGGTCGACACCGCCGCGATCGCGGACGTGCTGGGGCTGGCCGGCGCATGACCTCGGCGGTTCCCGTCGGCCGCACCGTCCACGTCAAGGTCCCCGCCACCTCGGCGAACCTGGGCCCCGGCTTCGACACGCTCGGCCTGGCGCTCTCGTTCTACGACGAGCTCGACGTGACGGCCGTCGCGGCCACGGGTGCGCGGGTCACCGTGCACGGGGTCGGCGAGGGAGAGGTGGCGACCGACGAGACGAACCTCGTCGTGCAGGCCATCGCGTACACGTTCGCCGACCAGCGGCAGGAGATGCCCGGCATCGAGGTGATCGCGCGCAACATCATCCCGCACGGCCGCGGGATGGGCTCGTCCGGCGCCGCGATCGTCTCCGGCATCATGGCCGCGAAGGGCCTGCTCGAGGGCGTCGTCGAGCTCGACTCGGACGACCTCCTCCGCATCGCCACCGAGATGGAGGGGCACCCCGACAACGTGGCGCCCGCGCTGTTCGGCGGCCTCACCATCGCCTGGGTCGAGCCGCACGCCTCCGGCGCCGACGACTCGCCGCTGCGCCCGCGCTCGAAGAAGCTCATGGTCCACCGCGGCGTGTCCCCGGTCGTCTTCGTGCCCGAGCACACCATGTCGACGCGGCTGGCCCGCTCGCTGCAGCCGCAGAGCGTGCCGCACGAGGACGCGGTGTTCAACGTCTCGCGCTCCTCTCTCCTGATCGCCGCCCTCATCCAGAGCCCGGAGCTGCTGTTCGCGGCGACCGAGGACAAGCTGCACCAGAACTACCGCGCGGCCGCCATGCCCGAGACCTCAGCGCTGATCGCGCTGCTGCGCTCGAACGGCTACGCCGCCGTCGTCTCGGGTGCCGGACCGAGCGTCCTGGTGCTCTGCAGCGACCCCGCCCAGCGCCTCGCCGCCGCGGATCTGGTGGAGCGGGAGGCCCCCACGCCGTGGCGCGCGCACATGCTGGCCGTCGACTTCAAGGGTGCTACAGTGGGGACCGCATCCCGAGGAACCGCGTAACGAGCGGAATCTGTCCGACGGATCGTCCCGACAACCACGGCCATCACATCGTGTGAAGGGCGCCCCTGCTCCTCTTGCAGACCGGCGCCTGGTCTCCGGGCCCTCTCCTCGCTCTCTGCGGCAGTCGGTCCCGGCGGCCGAGAGCATCGCGTGGATCAGAACACGCGATGGCACCGCACGGTCGATGAGCTCTCCCGGTGAGCACTCGTTCCCGGGGGGAAGGAACCCTCTCCAGTGACAGACGTCAACACCCACGGCTCGACCGTGGACCTCACCGCCGACCTCTCCGGTCTGCGCGTCGCCGAGCTCCAGGCTCTCGCGACGCGGCTCGGCCTCGGCGGCGCCTCCAAGCTCCGCAAGGGCGAGCTGGTCCAGGCCATCTCGGACCTGCGCGCCGCCTCCGCCGAGGACGCGCCCGCCGCGATCGCCGACGCGGTCGCTCCGGACGACGCAGCGGTCGCCCCGGACGTCGACGCCTCCGGCGTCGAGGCCGAGCCGGCCGATGTGGCCGAGCAGTCCGCTCCGCAGCCCGAGGCGCCGGCGGAGCTGCCGACGCCCGTCGAGAGCACCGAGGCCGACACGGCCGACGTCCTCGAGCAGGCCGCGCCCACCGTCGACGAGCCCTCCGCGACGGCCGCCGAGTCGGCCCCGGTCGAGCTCGAGCTCCCCGCGGCGGCCGAGCCGGTCGCCGAGCCCGCCGAGCGCGCGCCCCGCCGCCGCAGCTCGCGCCGCGCCTCCAGCGGCACCGTCGCCGCCGGCGAGCACCTCAACATCCCCGGCGGGACCGGCGTCGAGTCGCTGATTCCCGACCTCCCCGTCATCGAGCAGGACCGCGACGCCGACCAGGCCGCGAAGTCCGTCATCGACATCGAGCTGCCCAACGGGCCGGAGTCGGACGACTCCTCCCGCGAGGGCGGCCAGCGCGAGCGCCGCGGACGCCGCCGCAGCCGCGGGGGCGCCTCCGAGCAGAGCGAGCAGGCCGAGCAGGCGCCCGCCGAGAACGACGCCGACTCCGGCGACCAGCAGGAGCAGCAGGGCGGAGACCAGCAGCAGAACGGCGACCAGCAGGGCACCGGCCGCGGCCGCAACCGACGCAACCGGAACCGCAACCGCGGGGACGACCGCCAGAACGACGCTCAGCAGAGCCCCGCCGCGCAGTCCCAGCCGCAGAACGGCCAAGGCGCGCGCGGCGCCGCGCAGTCCGAGGGCCAGCAGGCTCCTCAGCAGAACGGCTCCGGACAGCCCCAGAACGGGCAGCAGGCCGAGGGCGAGGACGGCCGCCGCAGCCGCTACCGCGACCGCAAGCGCCGCGGCGGAGCGATCGGCGACGACTTCGAGCCCGAGATCGGCGAGGACGACGTCCTCATCCCGGTCGCCGGCATCCTCGACGTCCTCGACAACTACGCCTTCGTGCGCACCACCGGGTACCTGCCCGGCGTCAGCGACGTCTACGTCTCCCTCGGCCAGGTCAAGAAGTACAACCTGCGCAAGGGCGACGCGGTCGTCGGCGCCATCCGCCAGCCCCGCGAGGGCGAGGGCGGCGGCCGCCAGAAGTACAACGCGATCGTCCGCGTCGACTCGATCAACGGCCAGACCGTCGAGGAGGCCGCTGCGCGCGTCGAGTTCCAGAAGCTCACGCCGCTCTACCCGACCGAGCGCCTGCGCCTCGAGACGGAGCCCGGCAAGCTGACCCAGCGGATCATCGACCTGGTCGCCCCGATCGGCAAGGGACAGCGCGGCCTGATCGTCGCGCCGCCCAAGGCCGGCAAGACCATCGTCCTGCAGCAGATCGCCAACGCGATCGTGCAGAACAACCCCGAGGTCCACCTGATGGTCGTCCTGGTCGACGAGCGTCCGGAGGAGGTCACCGACATGCAGCGCACCGTGCGCGGCGAGGTCGTCGCCTCCACCTTCGACCGCCCGGCCGAGGACCACACGACCGTCGCCGAGCTCGCGATCGAGCGCGCGAAGCGCCTGGTCGAGCTGGGCCACGACGTGGTCGTGCTGCTCGACTCCATCACCCGTCTCGGCCGCGCCTACAACGTGACCGCTCCTCCCTCGGGCCGTGTGCTCTCGGGCGGTGTGGACGCGTCGGCGCTGTACCCGCCGAAGAAGTTCTTCGGAGCGGCGCGCAACATCGAGAACGGCGGCTCGCTCACCATCCTCGCGACGGCGCTCATCGAGACCGGCTCGAAGATGGACGAGGTGATCTTCGAGGAGTTCAAGGGCACCGGCAACATGGAGCTCCGCCTCTCCCGTCACCTCGCCGACAAGCGGATCTTCCCCGCTGTCGACGTGAACGCCTCCGGCACGCGCCGCGAGGAGATGCTGCTCAGCGCCGACGAGGTTAAGATCACCTGGAAGCTGCGCCGCGCCCTCGCCGGGCTCGACCAGCAGCAGGCGCTCGAGATCATCCTGTCGCGCCTGAAGGAGACCTCGTCCAACGTCGAGTTCCTCATGCAGGTCTCGAAGTCGGCCGTCGGCCCGGCCACCGCCGGCCACGGCAACGGCCACCACTAGCGCCCCGACGTCCGCGGTCGCCCCTGTCACCGGGGGCGGCCGCGGACGTTTTCGCGTCCCCGGGCGATGAGCCCGACCCCGACCACCTCCGGAAGCCAGGACCCCATGTTCGAATCCGTCAGCGTCCTCCTCGCCGAGCACGAGGACCTGCAGACGCAGCTCTCCGACCCGGCACTCCACGCCGATGCCGCCCGCGCCAAGAAGGTCAACCGGCGCTACGCGGAGCTGAGCCAGATCAAGGCGGCCCACTCCGCCTGGATCCAGGCCGGCGAGGACCTCGAGGCCGCGCGCGAGCTCGCCCGCGAGGACGAGGCCTTCGCGGAGGAGGTCCCCGAGCTGGAGGAGTCGCTGCGGGTGGCGCAGGAGAAGCTGCGGCGCCTGCTCATCCCGCGCGACCCCGACGACGGCCGCGACGTCATCATGGAGATCAAGGGCGGCGAGGGCGGAGCCGAGAGCGCGCTGTTCGCGGCCGACCTCCTCCGGATGTACCTGCACTACGCCGAGGCGAAGGGCTGGAAGACGGAGATCCTCGACCGCGACGAGTCCGACCTCGGCGGCTACAAGAACGTGCAGGTCGCGATCAAGAGCAATGCCACCGATCCCTCGCAGGGCGTGTGGGCGCACCTCAAGTACGAGGGCGGCGTGCACCGAGTGCAGCGCGTCCCCGTGACCGAGTCGCAGGGGCGGATCCACACCTCGACCACGGGCGTGCTCGTGTTCCCCGAGGTGGACGCGCCCGAGGAGGTCGCGATCAACCAGAACGACCTGAAGATCGACGTCTACCGCTCCTCCGGTCCCGGCGGGCAGTCCGTCAACACGACCGACTCCGCCGTGCGGATCACCCACCTCCCGACCGGCATCGTCGTGTCGATGCAGAACGAGAAGAGCCAGCTGCAGAACCGTGAAGCGGGCATGCGCGTGCTGCGCGCCCGCATCCTGGCCCGCCAGCAGGAGGAGATCGCCGCGGCGGCCTCGGACGCGCGCAAGACGCAGATCCGCACGATGGACCGCTCCGAGCGCATCCGGACCTACAACTTCCCCGAGAACCGCATCGCCGACCACCGCACCGGCTACAAGGCGTACAACCTCGACGGCGTGATGAACGGCGCGCTCGACCCGGTGGTGGAGAGCGCCATCCAGGCCGACGAGGAGGCCCGCCTGGCCGACATCGGCTCCGAGGAGGCGTGACCCTCGTGACCACCGGTGTCGACGCGCGCACCCTCCTCGCGGATGCGGTCGCCCGCCTCGCCGCCGCCCGCGTCCCCACGCCGGACGTCGACGCGGAGCTGCTTCTCGGGCACCTGCTCGGGCTCGGCCGCGGCCGGCTGCAGGCGCGCCTCATCACGGGGTTGAGCGTCGACGAGGAGCACGCCGCGGCGTTCGCGAGCGCTATCGAGCGCCGGTCGGCTCGCGAGCCCCTGCAGCACATCACCGGGATCGCACCGTTCCGCTCGCTCGAGCTCGCGGTCGGACCCGGCGTGTTCGTCCCGCGACCCGAGACCGAGGGCGTCGCGCAGATCGCGATCGACGCGCTCCGAGCGGTCGTCGATCCGGAGCCGATCGCCGTCGACCTCGGCACGGGCAGCGGAGCCCTGGCGCTCGCGCTCGCGCACGAGGTGCCGCACGCGCGCGTGATCGGCGTGGAGAACGCTCCCGAGGCGTTCATCTGGGCCCGCGGCAACCGCGAGCGGCTCGGGCTCGAGAACGCCCGCATCGTCTTCGACGACCTCGCCCGGGCACTTCCCGAGCTGGACGGCACCGTCTCCGTCGTCGTCTCCAACCCGCCCTACATCCCGGCCGCCGCCGTCCCGCGCGACCCGGAGGTGCGCCTGTTCGACCCGCCCTCGGCGCTCTACGGCGGCGAGGACGGCCTGGACGTCGTCCGCTCGCTCTCGGCGACCGCCCTCCGCCTGCTCCGCTCCGGGGGAGTGCTGGTGATGGAGCACGGCGAGCTGCAGGGCGCCGATATCCGCGCCCTGCTCACCGCCGACGGCTGGCGCGGAGCGACCACGCAGCGCGACCTCACCGGCCGCGACCGCGCGACGGTGGCGGTGCGCTGAGGCGTCGCGGAGCTCTGCTGGCCTCAGCGGCGATCCGGTGGCCGCACCGGGCAGGCAGGCTCGGGAGGCTCGCATCGCCGCTGCACGCGATCGGCCGTGCCGTCGGCTCCGCCGCCCGCTGCTGATCGTCCTGGCCGTCGTGGTGGTCGCGGCCCTCGTCGTGGTCGCCGTGCGGCTCCTCGAGCGGAGCGACGGAACTGCTCCCGTGGCCTGCGCGCCGTCGTCCGCCTCCGCGTCGCCCGCGCCTGCCATCGGCTCGGTCGACGACTACCTGGGCGGCCGGTCCTACCTCCGCGGCGTGAACGTTTTCGACCTGCAGTCGCGCGTCGACGTCGGAGTCGACTGCACCGCCGGGAATCCGGCCGAGAGCTACGAGTTCCTGGCGGACCGCGGGCTCACCCTGGTCCGGCTCGCGGTGCCCTGGTCGCTCCTGCAGCCGCAGGCCGACGGGGAGAGCACCGACGACGCTCTGGCGAAGGGGCTCGATCCGGCGGCGGTCGCGCTGCTCCGGACCGAGATCGCCGCCATCGGCGCCGCCGGTATGCGGGCCGTGCTCGACCTGCACAACAACGGCACCTATCCGGCGAGCCAGGGCGATCTGCCCGAGGGGACCGTCTGGTTCGGATCCGGGCTCTCGGTATCCCAGGCGCAGCGGGTCTGGACCCTGCTCGCGGCGGAGTTCCAGGACGACGGACGCATCGCCGCCTACGACCTCTTCAACGAGGTGAAGCGGTCGCTGGTCCCCGTCGAGACCTACAAGGCCTACACGGAGGCCGTGGTGTCGGCCGTCCGGGGGACCGGCGATCGGCACACGATCTGGGTCGAGGGGATGCGGGAGGCGACGACGGGCACGGTCGCTGCGATCGCACCCGACGGGCCGTGGATCCAGGACCCGCTGGACCGGATCGTGTACTCGCAGCACTTCTACCCCGGCGGCACGGGCACGACCCTGCGCTCGGACAAGCAGGGCGGCACCGACGAGCAGGTCTTCGTGGCGGCGGTGACGACCTTCGGGCAGTGGTGCCGGCGGTACGGGGTGCACTGCTCGGTCGGGGAGGTCGGCTGCCCCAGCGATCAGAGCCTCTCTCTCACCGCGGGCGGCGCGGGCTCCTGGACGGACGTCGGCGAAGCCTTCTACACAGCACCGACTGGCTGTTCCCGCTGATCGAGAACGACGAGCCTCTGGTGGTGGTCGCCGTGGGCGGCACGCCGGAGTCCTCGGCCAAGGCGGCGGAGGCGGTCGCCGCCCGCACGTCCCGGATGACCTGGCTCGCGTACGACGGATTCGACCAGCAGTGGCACGGCATCGGCGAGGAGCGGCCGCTCGCCGAGTCGCTCGCCCGTGCCGATCTCGTCCTGGTCGGGATGGGCATGCCCCGCCAGGAGCGCTGGATCCTGGAGAACCGGGACCTCGCCCCGCGGGCGGCGTTCGCGAACGTGGGGGGGCTGCCTCGACTACATCGCCGGCACGCAGGCGCTCGCCCCGCGGTGGATGGGCGCCCTGGGCGTGGAGTGGCTGTTCCGCCTGGCGCGCGACCCGCGCCGGCTCGCGGCCCGCTACCTCCTCGAGCCACTGCAGCTGCTCCGCATCGTCCTGTCCGGTCGGTCCCGCGCGAAGCGGACGCCCGGCCCGTGCGACTCTCCGCGGCCCTCCGGCCGGGTGTCGACCGGAGTCGGTCCGCACTGATCCCCGCCGGCGGGCCGCCTCAGGCCTGAGCGGAGTACTTCTCCTCGGTGGCGGCCTTCGCGGGGCGCCACCAGTCCTCGTTGTCGCGGTACCAGTCGATGGTGGCGGCGAGTCCGGCGTCGAAGTCGGTATAGCGGGGGCGCCAGTCGAGTTCGGTGCGCAGGCGGGTGGAGTCGATGGCGTAGCGGAGGTCGTGTCCGGCGCGGTCGGTGACGTGGTCGAAGGCGTCCTCGGGTTGTCCGAAGGCGGTGAGGATGCGGGTGACGACGTCGAGGTTGCTCTTCTCGCCGTCGGCGCCGATGAGGTAGGTCTCGCCGATCTCGCCGCGGTCGATGATGGCCCAGACGCCGGTGTTGTGGTCGTCGACGTGGATCCAGTCTCGGACGTTGGCGCCGGTGCCGTAGAGCTTGGGGCGGATGCCGTCGATGGCGTTGGTGATCTGGCGGGGGATGAACTTCTCGACGTGCTGGTAGGGGCCGTAGTTGTTGGAGCAGTTGGAGATCGTGGCGCGCACGCCGAAGGAGCGCACCCAGGCGCGCACGAGGAGGTCGCTGGCGGCCTTGGTCGAGGAGTACGGGCTGGAGGGGTTGTACGGGGTGTGCTCGGTGAAGCGCGCGGGGTCCTCGAGCTCGAGGTCGCCGTACACCTCGTCCGTCGAGATGTGGTGGTACCGCACGTCGTGCGCGCGCACCGCCTGCAGGAGCGCGAAGGTGCCGATGACGTTCGTCGCGAGGAAGGGCGTCGGGTCGTGCAGGGAGTTATCGTTGTGCGACTCCGCGGCGAAATGGACCACCAGATCCGCGTCGGCGACCAGCCGGTCCACCAGCTCGGCGTCGGCGACGTCGCCCTCGACCAGCCGCACTCGGTCGGCGACGGGGGCGAGGGAATCGCGGCTGCCCGCGTAGGTGAGCTTGTCGAGCACGGTGATCCGCGCGTCGGGACGCTCGCGCAGGGTCAGGTGGACGAAGTTGCTGCCGATGAAGCCGGCACCGCCGGTGACGAGGATCCGCACGGGTTCTCCTGGAGGTCGGGAAGGTCGGGGGAGGCCGGGCTCAGCGGCCCGCGTTCACGCCTTCGAGGCTGAGCAGGCGGTGGAGGTAGGCGCCGTATCCGCTCTTGACCAGCGGTGCGGCGAGCTCGGCGAGGCGGGCGTCGTCGATCCAGGAGTTGCGCCAGGCGATCTCCTCGATGCAGCCGATCTTGAACCCCTGCCTCTGCTCGATCACGCGCACGAACTCCGTCGCCTCGATCATGGAATCGAAGGTCCCGGTGTCGAGCCAGGCCGTTCCCCGGTCGAGCACCTGGACGTTCAGCCGCCCCGCCTCGAGGTAGCGCTCGTTGATCGTCGAGATCTCGAGCTCGCCGCGGGCCGAGGGCGTGATCGTCTTCGCGATCGCCACGACGTCGTTGTCGTAGAAGTAGAGGCCGGGCACGGCGTAGTTGCTGCGCGGCTGCTCGGGCTTCTCCTCGATGGAGACGGCTCGGAAGTGCTCGTCGAACTCGACGACCCCGTAGGCGCGCGGGTCGGCGACCTGGTAGGCGAAGATGACGGCGCCCTCGATCGTGGTGTTCGCCGCCAGGGCGGTGCCCAGGGCGGTGCCGTGGAAGATGTTGTCGCCCAGGACCAGGGCGACCGACTCGTCGCCGATGAACTCCTCGCCGATCAGGAACGCCTGCGCGAGCCCGTCGGGGGAGGGCTGCACGGCGTACTCGATCCGCATGCCCAGGCTCGACCCGTCGCCCAGCAGGGCGCGGAACTGGTCGTTGTACTCGGGGGTCGTGATCACGAGGACCTCGTCGATCCCGGCCATCATCAGCGTCGACAGCGGGTAGTAGATCATCGGCTTGTCGTAGATCGGCATCAGCTGCTTCGAGATGCCCTTGGTGATCGGCCACAACCGCGACCCCGAACCACCCGCGAGGACGATGCCCCTCATCGGAGCAGCCCCGGGTGAGGAGCGGCGGCGGGGGTCCGCTGCACCGCCGAGGGGAGCGTGAAGATCTGCGGGGAGAGGGTCACGGAGCCGACTCTATCGGCGGCGCCGCGGTGCCTCCGCATGCCGGTGCGGCGGGCGCGGAACCCGTGGCGGGGACTGACGGTCGAGCGACCGCTGCCGACGCGATCCGACTCCGTGAGCGGCGCGCACGCCGCCTCCGCGTCCGTATCGCGCCTCCCACTCGGAGGCCGCCGGGCACGGGGATAACTTCTCCGACGTCCGCGGCTCCGCCTGCCGCGACGGAGAGAGGTACCGCCCTGTGCACGAGGTCATCGACCAGCGGGACTCCGCGCTCCTTACGTCTCCCGGTCCCTGCCGCCGATTCCCCCTGACGGGGGGAGTCCGCCCGTGCTGACCATCGGGATCGTCGCCCTCGACGCCTGGCACGCGGCTCCGCTCGAGCGCGCCTGGCGCCGCCAGGGACACCGCGTGGTCGTGGTGACCGGTGACCCGGAGGGGTTCAGCGGGGCGGAGCTCCGCACCAGCGTGCTCGCCCGCTTCCTCGAGCCCGCCGGCCGGAGGGGCGCCGGGTCCGTCGGGCTCGCCGTCGTCACGCGCCGGGCCCGCCGACTGCTCGATCCGGAGCGGCCCGACCTCGTGGTGGCTCTCCCGGGGACGGCCGTGGAGCTCGCCGGGCTCGCTCCGATGACCGTCCTCCTGGCCGACGACCTCCCGGCACTCCCGCGCCTCCGGTTCGAGGAGGAGCGCCGCGGTGCTGTCGTCGTCACCCCGACGGAGCGGCTCGCGTCAGCCCTCGCGGGAACGGTCGTGCCCCTGGGCCTGCCGGACGCGTCGTTCCCGACGCCGTCCGCCCCCGACGGGCCCCTCCGCTTCGCCGCCGTGGGAGCCTCCGGTCTCGACCGGGGCACCGAGCGGCTCGATCTCCTCGCCCGGCTGGACGGCACCGAGTACGTCACCGTGATCGACGACGGCGGCGGGATCGCCGACGACCTCGCATCGGGGCTGCGCTACGTCGGCGAGCAGGACCGCGACGGCGTCGTCGAGGTGCTCCGCCACTCCCACGCGTACGCCCATCTGACGCCGTCGACGACCGGCGCGGCCGCCGGACTCGACGCGCTGGCGAGCGGGCTGCCGGTCCTCGCGATCGAGTCGAGCGTCCTGGCCGATCTCTGCGCGGCGGGGGCGGGCGTGGTCCTCGCAGACGACGCGACGCGCGAGGAGTACGAGGACGCCCTCCACCGGCTCCGACGCGAGTGGACGGCTCTCTCCCGGGGGGCCGCCGAGCTCGCGCGTGAGCGCCCGTGGTCCGTCGCGGCCGAGGAGATCCTCGCCCTCGCGGAGGGACGCGTCCGTGTCCCTTGAACCGGTCCCGGCTGTCGGCGCCTCCGCCGACGCGATGCTGCCGAACGCCGTCGCCCTGCGCCAGGCCGCCGTGCTGGTGCAGTACACCCTGCGGACGCACTGCGTCCGCAGCCTCGTGGTGAAGGGCGAGGGTCTGCACCGCCAGGGGATCCGCGCCCCGATGACGTCGGCCGACGTCGACATCTGGGTCGACCCCGAGCGCTTCGACGAGGCTCTCGCGCTGCTCGCCTCGATGGGCTGGCGCCGCCGCGCCGAGGCTCTCAGCTGGACCCTCTTCGTCGACCACTCGATCACGCTCGTCCACCCCTCGTGGCCGTGCGACGTCGACGTCCACCGCTCCTTCCCGGGTGCCTTCGAGGAGGAGCGGATCGTCTTCGACCGCCTCTGGGCGGCCGCCGAGGATCTGCCGCTGAGCGACGAGACCCTGCGGATCCCCGGGCGCGCACACCACCTCGTGCTGCACGCCCTGCACCAGCTGCGCAGCGCGCGCTCCGCCTCGGCGACCACGGCGCTGGCAATTCTGAAGGCGCACGCCGCCGGCCTTCCGAGCGAGGAGCGCGAGGCGATCCGCGACGCGGCCGTCGAGCTCGGCGCGCAGACGCCGATGACGGAGCTCCTCACCTCCTGGGGAGTCCCCGCCGCGCCCGAGGAGCGCTACCGGCAGGCCCAGATTCTCTGGGACGTGCGCCGCAGCTCCGACCGGCACACCTTCAACTGGCTGCACGCCGTGGCGTCCGCTCCCTGGCGCCTGAAGGGAGGCCTGCTGCTGAGAGCCGCCTTCCCCACCCGCGCGGATCTCGAGGCGAGCCATCCCGAGGCGACGACGGTCCGACGTCGGCTCCGGCTCCGGGGGGAGCGGACCCTGCGGGCGCTCCGAGGCCTCCCCTCCGCCCTCACCGGTTTCGCCAGGGTGGCGCTGAGCGGCCGCAGCGAGGAGCAGGGCTCGGCGTCCTCGTTCGAGGCGATCGCGGCGACCACGGCGCCGGTGAGCGACCTCCCGGCCTCGTCCGATCCCGCGGCGAGCGCCGTGCATCCGGTGGAGGCCTCCGCCGAGGCGCAGGGTGGCAGCGCGCCGCCGGCCCAGCGCTTCGCCGTCGAGCGCACGGACCGTCAGGTCTACGTGCTCGACCTGTCCCGCCCGTCGGTGCCCCCGATCGTGCTCTCGCTGAGCGCCGCCTCGGTCTTCGAGGCCGTGATCCGGCAGCGCCGGCCCCGGGACGAGGTCGTCGACCTCCTCGCCGATCACTACGACGTCGACCCCGGGACGATGGGCCGCGACGTCGACGCCGTCCTGGCCGAACTCGACGTCCGCTTCCCGGGCGCGGTTCCCGACGGGGCGCTCTCATGAGGGCCGCCCGTTCCCGATCCCTGCGGATCCTGCACGTCCTCGACTCCTTCGAGGACGGCGGAGCGCAGCGTGTGGCCCTCTCCCTGGGCGCGTGGAGCCGCGAGCACGGCTGCGAGACCGCCTACTGGGGGCGTCCCGGGCCGCTCAGCGACCGCGCCGCGCAGGAGTCGCCCGTCTTCGTGGTGCCGAGACCCGGACAGGGCTTCGCGGCCGATCTCCGCGGCCTCGCTCTCGCCGTCCGCCGGTTCCGCCCGCACGTCCTGCACGCCCACCAGCGCCGCGAGGCTCTGCTGGCCCTCCTCGTCGGCGCCGCGCTCGGTGTCCCCGTGGTCGAGCACGCGCACACCGAGCTGCCCGGGATCGACAGGCGAGCGCTCTCCTTCCGCTCCCGGCGGGTGTTCGCCGTGTCCGCCTCCGTGGGGCGGATGGTCGTCGAGGGCTACGGCCGCCCGCAGGATCGCGTCGTGGTCACCGGCAACGCCCCGGCGAACGTCACCGCGGAGCCCGCGAGCGCGCAGGAACTCGCCGAGCCGGTCGTCCGCGTCCTCGGCATCGGGCGGCTCGCGGAGCAGAAGGACCCGATCCGCTTCCTCGCGGCCGTCGAGGCCCTCGCCCGGGTCCGGCCCGTCACCGGCACCTGGCTCGGCGACGGTCCGATGCTGCCGGTGCTGCGCGAGCGCGCCCGGGGAGCCGGAGTGGTCGACTTCGCCGGTCCGTCGGCGGACGTGACCGGAGCGCTGGACGCGGCGCATCTCCTCCTGTCGACCTCGCGGTGGGAGGGGACTCCGCTCGTGATGCTGGAGGCGATGGCCCGCCGTCGCCCGGTCGTGGCGACCGACGTCGGCGGTGTGGGTGAGCTGCTCGCCGACGGCCGGGGCCTCCTGCTCCCCGCCGACGCCGACGGGGAGCGGATCGCCGAGCTCCTCGCCGCCGCTCTGGAGCGACCCGAGGGGCTCCTGATGCAGGCCGACCGCGCGAAGGCGTGGGTGGACGAGGCCGCCTCGCCCGACGCCGTCTTCGGACCCGTCGTCGCCGCCTACCGCGAGCTCGGGGGCCGACGGTGAGCGGGGGCGTGCACTCGGTGACCGTCGTGGCTCCCTGCTACAACGCGATCGCCCGGCTCGACGGCTTCCTCGCGCGGCTCGCACTCACTCTCGGACCGGGGACGCGGGTCGTCCTCGTCGACGACGCGTCCTCGGACGGCACGGCGGAGGTGCTCGAGAAGTGGGCCGAGGGACGCGAGGACACCCGGGTCCTGCTCCTCGAGCAGAACGGCGGCGTCGCTGCCGCCCGGAACCGCGCCCTCGACGGCATCGACTCCGAGTTCGTCTGGTTCGTGGACGTCGACGACGAGTGGGACACGGAGATCCTCCGGACCCTCACCGCCGAGGCCGAGCGGACGGCGGCCGACGTCGTCGTCTGCCGGGCGCTCTACCGCACCCGGCAGTCGACCTCCGGACGTGTGATCGACGGCCTCGACCGGCGCGAACTGGTCTCGTCCGAACTCGCTCTCGAGCGGATGGCGTCCGGGCGCCTGCACGGCTTCCTCTGGAACAAGCTCTTCCGCCGCGCCGTCCTGCAGGAGGAGCTCTTCCCGCGCTTGAGCTCCCAGTCCGACTTCGTCGGCGTGCTGCGGGCGGTCCAGGCGTCGGAACGGGTGCTCTTCGTGCCGGAGGTCCTCTACTCCTACGTCCACACGGCGTCCTCGATCACCCGTCGGCGCGACCCGGACCTCCGGAACCTCCTGGTCTGCGCCGAGGAGATGCGCGCGGCGCTCGCCCGTACGTTCGAGGAGGTGCCGCGCCCGCTGTCGGACTGGTTCACGACCTGGTTCTACGCCGTCCCCGTCGCGCTCACCCCGATCCGCCAGAACTCCGACCCGGCGCTCGTCGAGACCGGCGTCCGGCTCGGGTCCGAGGCGCTGCGCGACGTCCGCGTGCTCCGCTCCGCGCGGTCGCCGCGGCTGCTCGTCCTGGGGCTGGTGCTCAAGCACGTCCCCGCCGCCTTCACGGCGCTCAGCCGGATCCTCTACGCCGTGCACGACACCCGCCGCCGCCTCTCCGATCGGAGGAGCACCCGGTGGACGACGTGACCGTCCCCGTGCAGGCCGCCGCGGCCCGCCCCTTCCGCACCTCCGCTCCATTCCCTCCCTCCCGCACCGACCCCCGAGGAGCACCGGCATGACCTCCTACATCACCGGCCGCATCGAGCGGATGCCGGCCAGCATCACCACGCTCGACGAGGCGGCGGAGGCCGTGCTCGAGCTGTCCCGGAGCGGCCGCGACGAGCTGGTCGTCACACCGAACACCGACCACTTCGTGCGCTGGAAGCACTCCGGCGAGTTCCGGCGGTACTACGGCCGGGCGTCCCTCGTGGTGCTCGACGGGGCGCCTCTGGTCTGGCTGGCCCGCTCGTACGGCCACCGCACGGCGAGCCGCGTGACGGGCATCGACCTCTTCACCGAGGTCTGCCGCCGCGCGGCGCTCGAGGGTGCGCCGGTCGCTCTCATCGGCGGACGCCCCGGAGTCGGCGATCGCGCAGCCGCCGAGCTGCAGCAGCGCTTCGCCGGGCTCCAGATTCCGGTCGTCGTCTCGCCGGAGCCGGCCGAGCTCGCGGACGACGCCTACCTCGCCCGCCTCTCCTCGACCCTGCGCACGGCCGACGTCCGCATCGTCGCGCTCTGCCTCGGCTCCCCCAAGCAGGAGGAGGTCCGCGAGCGCCTGCTCGCCGTCGGCGGCACGGGAGCGGTGTGCCTCGGCGTCGGCGCCGCCGTGGACTTCCTCGCCGGCGAGATCCCGCGGGCGCCGCTCGTGGTGCAGCGCCTCGGCCTCGAGTGGGCGCACCGGCTCAGCCGGGAGCCCGGCAGGCTCTGGCGGCGCTATCTGGGCGACGCCGTGCGGGTGCTGCCGAGCGTGGTCGCGGCCCTCCGCTACCGGGTGCGCCGTGCCGTCCGCTGAGCACGCGGGCGGCGTCGCCGGCGAGAGGCCGCTGGTCCTGGTCTGGAAGCGCGCGTGGCTGCAGGACTCCGAGACGTTCGTCCGCAATCAGATGCACGGACTCGAGCGCTGGCGCGCCCTCGGAGTGGGCCTCGAGCGCACCGGCTCGGGCGTCCTCCACGACCGCACGGACATCGTCCTGCACGATCCGATCACCCCTCGCGGGCGGCGGTCCCTCCTCCTGCGGTGGCTCGGAGTGTCACGACGGCTCGACGCGATCGTCGATGAGCACCGGCCCGCCCTCATCCATGCGCACTTCCTCATCGACGCCGTCTCCATCGCCCGGTACGCACGGAGGAGGCGCCTCCCGCTCGTCGTGACGGGGCACGGCTACGACGTGACCAGCTGGCCGCTCGCGACCGGAGCTCCGCGCCTGCTCCGACCCCTCGCCCGAGCTCACCGCGCCCTCGAGGCCCGCACCGTCTTCCGTACCGCGCACGCGGTGATCGGCGTGTCCCGCTTCATCACCGACGGGCTCCTGCGCCTGGGGGCGGACCCGCGGCGCACCGGAGTGGGCTACATCGGCGTCCCGACCTCCCGCCCCGAGGCCGCACCGGCTGCGGAGCGCGCGGGAATCGTCTTCGTCGGACGCCTCACCGACAAGAAGGGCGTCCCGGATCTGCTCGAGGCGGTCGCCGCCCTCCCCGGACCAATCCGCGACGTCCCCCTGACCGTCGTCGGCGACGGCCACCTGCGGGGGGCGCTCGTCGAGCAGGCGGCGCGGCTGGGCCTGCAGGTGACCTTCACCGGCTCCCTGCCCCCCGCCGAGGTCGCCCGCATCCTCGCCGGCGCCGCGGTCTTCTGCGCACCGTCGCGGACCGCGGCGACAGGCGACTCCGAGGGCTTCGGCATGGTCTTCCTCGAGGCCGCGCTCGCAGGCGTCCCTGTCGTCTCGTACCGCCACGGCGGCGTCCCGGAGGCGGTCCAGGACGGCGTCACCGGGCTGCTCGTCCCGGAGGGGGACGTGCCCAGCCTGACCGGGGCGCTCGCCGCCCTGCTCCGGGACCCGGACCGCGCGGAGCGGATGGGCGCGGAGGGGCGGGAGCGCGTGCTCGCCTCGTTCGACCTCGCCGAGCGGATCCGCGACCTCGAGGACCTCTACGACCGGGCGGCCGGCCGATCGATGCCGACGACGACGGACGGAGATCGCGGATGAGCCGCGCCGAGCACCGCGCCGATGATCCGCGACCGGGCCTCCGTCCGGCCTCCGCCGGGCGGGAGAGGTGAGCCTGCGCCGGAGCACCGTCGACGCGACCGCCTGGACGGCGGTCTCGTTCGCCGTCGCGCTCGTCGTGCAGCTCGGGCAGTTCGCGCTCCTGGCGAGACTGCTGGACCCCTCCGAGATGGGGATCATCGCGATCGTCGCCCTGCTCAACGCGTTCGTCGACATCTTCCTCGGAATGGGGGTCGCCCAGGCGATCATCCAGCGCCGGAGGGCGACCAGCTTCGAGCTCTCGTCGGTCTTCTGGCTCAACCTCTCCGTCGGGCTCCTGGTCACCGTCGCCGTCCTCCTGGGCGCCGCACCGATCGCCTCCCTGCTCGGGTCCGCCGCCGCGGCGCCGGTCCTCACCGTCGCCTCGCTCGTGTTCGTGGGCAGCGCAGCCGGGCAGGTGCCGAGAGCGGTGCTCGAGAAGGGGATCCGGTTCCGAGCGGTCGCCGTGTCCGAGACGATCGCTCTCGTCGGCGGCTTCGCCGTGACGGTCTGCCTCGCGGTCTCGGGCGCGGGGGCGCTCTCCTATGCGTGGGGGCTCGTCGCGACCGCGGCTCTGCGCTCCGTGCTCGCCCTCGTGCAGGCCCGCCGCTGGTTCCGGCTGCGGTTCCGGTTCCGGATCCGCGAGACCGCCCGCTTCCTCTCCTTCGGCGTCTTCCAGACCCTCGACGGCATCGTCAACTACCTGGGCTCGAACGCCGGCTCGCTCGCGATCGGCCGCCTGCTCGGACCGGCCCAGCTGGGCGGGTACACCCTGGGATACAACCTCGCCGTGAACCTCCCCGCGAGGGTCAACCCGATCGTGACGCGGGTGATGTTCCCGGTGTTCTCCTCGATCCAGCACGACCGTGAGCGCGTCGCGCGGAACCACCTCCGCGTCACCGCGGTGCTCAGCATGGCGAGCATCCCGCCGCTGATGCTGGTGGCGCTGCGCTCCGAGGAGATCGTGCGGCTGTTCTACGGACCCGGCTGGGGCTGGATCGCGGGCATGACGAGCGCACTGACGGTGGTGGGCGCGGTGCGGGCGATCGGCAATCCGGTCGGCTTCATCCTGATGGCGATGGACCGGGTGCGGTTCGGGCTGGTCGTGAACATCGTGAAGACCGCGATCACGGTCCCGATGATCGTCGGCGGGGGAGTGCTGTTCGGACTCGACGGCTTGATCGGCGGGCTGCTGCTCTCGAGCGCTCTCGGCTTCGCCGTCACCTGCGCCGTGCTGCGGGTGGTGCTCGGAGTGCGCCTCGGCGCGTTCCTGCGCGCGTGCGCCGCGGGGCCGCTGCTCGCCGCACCGATGGCGATCGTGCTGCTCCTGCTCCGCCTGCTCCCCGAGGGCGCGCCCCTGCGGCTGCTCCCGGTGGAGCTGGCGCTCGCGGGCCTTGTGCTGGGAGCGACCGCCCTCCTGGCGCCGGGGCGCGACATCGCCGAGGCGCGATCGCTCGTCCTGTCGCGACTGCCCGCCCGGCTCCGGCTCGGCTCCGCCGCCCCGGTCGAGGTCGCCGTGGTGCTGGCCGCCGAGGAGCGCTTCGACGGCAGCGGGGGAGCCGTGGCGACCTGGGTCCGCGAGACGGTGTCCCGCTCCTCGCTCCGGATCGCCGTGCACGCGCCGTGGTCGTCGGCGTCACCGGGCGTGGACGTCAGGCCCCATCGTCTGTACCGGCGGATCTACGCGGTTCAGCGGCGCGCGGCACTCCTCCTGGCGCATCGGCGCGACAGCGACCCGGGCGCCGAGCTACGCCGGCTGTCCTTCGGCGGGCGCTTCTGGCTGCTGGTGCTCGCTCCGTCGCTGCGCCGTGTCCCGACGGTCTGGATCCACAACCGCCCCCGCTACGCCGTGCGCCTGCGCCGCCTGGGCTACCGGGGGCGGATCGTCGCACACCTGCACAACGACCTGCTCGATCACCTGCCACCCGATCCCGCCGCCGCCCGGCGCTACCTCGACGCGGTCGACGAGTGGATCTTCTGCAGCGAGTTCCTGCGCGCCCGGGCGGTCGACCGGTACGGCCTGATCGCCACAGCCGTCCTGTACAACGGGGTCGTCCCTCCGCCCGAGGTCCCGCCGGCGCCGCTCGGCGGTACTGCGGAGGCGGTCTTCGCCGGGAGGCTGGTGGCCGAGAAGGGAGCCCGCGAGGCCGTCGAGATCGTGAGGCGGATGCGGACCGAGCACGGCGCCGATCTGCGGCTGGTCATCGCCGGCGCATCGGGCCTCGGGGACGACGCGACGCCCACCCCGTACGTCCGAGCGCTCGACGAGGCGGTCGCCACCCTGCCCGGCGCCGTGCGCCGGCTCCCGTTCCTCCGGCACGAGAACCTGCTGGAGCTGTTCGGCTCCTCGGCGCTCCTGCTCTACCCCTGCCGCTGGAACGAGCCGTTCGGGATGGTGGTGGTGGAGGCGCTCTCGCGGGGGATCCCCGTCGTGACGGTCGAGCGCGGAGGCCTCCCCGAGATCCTGCGCACCTCCGACGGAGTGGTCGACGGATCCGTCCTCGTCCCGCCGGGCACGGAGGAGGAGGTCGCGGACGCCGTCCTCGCGGAGCTCCCCGCCCTCATCGCCTCGCTGCGCGATCCCCGGCGGCGCGCGGAGGTCGCTGCGGCGTCGCGGCGTCGGGCGGAGGACTTCGGCTGGCCGGGCATCGCCCGCCGCGCGGACGAGCTGCTGGCCCACCCCCGCGGCTGACGCGCGGGACCGCCGCGCGCACGCGGATCGACGTTCCGCGCCAAGCCCGTCGAGGCTCGTGCCGCGCGATTAGTGTCGGCGCGACATGCCACCTGCATCCCCTCTCCCGCCCGCGTCCGCCGACGCCACCGCCTCTCCCGTGCTGCTCGATCCGCCTCCCGCTCCGGACCGGCGACCGCGGACGACCCTTCCGCCGCGAGAGGTCGGCCCGTCGTCCCGGAATCGGCGCGCCGCTCCTCCGCTCCGCCAGACGGAGGCCGCCACCGGCACCTCCGCGGAACGGCTCTGACATGGGCCGCCACGCCGACGACGCCCTCCTCCGCCGCCGGACCGCCTCTCATCCCTCCGTCATCGCCGCGACCCGCGTCACCGACGCTCCGAAGACCCGCGGGCTGCCGTCGCGCGCGTCGGCGGATCCCGCTCAGCGGCGGCACGAGCGGATCGTCCTCGTCTTCCTCGCGGTGCTCCTGGCGCTGAGCGTCGTGCAGCTCTACACCCTGGGCCCCGTCACCGCTCCGGTCGCCTGGAGCCTGCTCTTCCTCCCGTACTCCGTCGCGCGGCTGCGCGGCGGGCGGATCGACCGGTTCGTGGTCGTGGTCCTCCTCGTGATCGCCGGCACCCTCTTCGCGCTCACCTACTCCGGAGCACGCGCGGCCGCGCTGCGCGACGTGGTCTCCGTCGTCTCCTTCCTCGCTCCGTACCTGGCCGTCCGCGGGCTCGGCGACGGCGCCTGGCGTGTCGTCGGCCGCGCCCTCGGCTGGGCGGCGCCCGTGTTCCTCCTCCAGGTGACGCTCACGATCCTCTTCCAGCTCGATCCCGTGCAGGAGACCGCCTACCTCCGGTGGCCGGACGCGGTGCTGTTCTCCGACATCTACGTGCGGGACATCTTCACGACGTCCTTCAACAACGTCCTGCAGGAGAAGTCGGGAGGGTTCTTCCTCAACGGCAACATCGCCTCGATGTACATGGCCACGACCGGCGCGCTGGCCTTCGCCGTCTGGAGACGGCAGCGGGGGAGGCTCCTCCTGCTCGTCGCCGTCGCCGGGCTAGTCGGCGCCCTCTTCACGCTGTCCAAGACCGCGATCGTCCTCGCGATCGTCCTGCCCCTGCTGGTCGCCGCGATCCGCGGACTCAAGGGACGCAGCCTCGGTCCGGTCGCCTGGATGATCACCATCCCCTCCGGGATCACGGCCGTGTACGCCGTCGCCGTGTCCTTTCCGCAGCTGGCGGAGGCGGGCCTGCTCACGCTCGGGGCCCGCGGCGACTTCCTGCGCCTGGCTGCGAGTGCGTTCCCCGACAACTGGCTGCTGGGGCTGGGGTACGGCGGATGGCAGGAGCTGTGGCTGGCGCGCGGGTCGCAGTTCACCCAGCACAGCGAGCCGCGCCCGCCTCACAACCTCCTCGTCACCGCGTGGACCAACGGCGGGCTCCTGATCGCGCTCCCCGTCATCGCGTTCCTCCTCCTCGCCACCGTCGCCGTCGTGCGCCTGCTCCTCCGGGTCGCCCGGAACGAGGCCGTCGCCGTCGGGGCGCTCGCCGTCGCCGTCCTCTGGACGTTCCTGCACGGGATGGCCGACAACACCACCTGGTTCGGCGATCAGCACTCGCTCGCGACGCTCGCCGTCTCCGTGGCGCTCGTGGGCGTCCTGTCGGCGGAGGTCCCCGCGCCGGGCCGAGTGCCTCACGGAAGCGCTCCGGCGGCCTCGGCCGGCACGGGTCGGGCGCCGCTGCGACGGCCGCCGAGCCCCGGCCTCGGGCGGCGCTGACGCGACCGCCGCGCCGCAGCCGGTCCGGACACGGACCGCGCCGGTATCATCGACCCGTTATGGCACGCATCTACGACTGCTCCGTCGACACGGACCTCCTGACCGGCACCCGTCTCGCGCGGACGGCCATCGGCCGCGGCGAGCTCGTGGTGATCCCCACCGATACCGTCTACGGCGTCGCGGCCAACGCGTTCGACGCCGCCGCGGTCCAGCGCCTGCTCGACGCGAAGGGACGGACGAGGCAGTCGCCGCCGCCCGTCCTGATCGGGGACGTGGCCGCCCTCGACGCCCTCGCCGAGAACGTGCCGGAGGCGGTGCGCGACCTCGCCCGCGAGTTCTGGCCCGGCGGGCTCACCATCGTCCTGCACGCCCAGCCCTCCCTGGTCTGGGACCTGGGCGAGACGCGCGGGACCGTGGCGCTGCGCATGCCGGACAACCCGGTGACGATCGAGCTCCTCGCCGAGACCGGCCCGCTGGCGGTCTCCTCCGCCAATCGCACGGGGCAGCCCTCGGCCACGACCGCACAGGAGGCGTTCGACCAGCTCGGCGACTCCGTCGACGTCTATCTCGACGCCGGCGCCGCCGGATCGCGCTACAGCGACCGCCCCGCGGGCGCCAGCGAGTCCTCGACGATCGTCGACGCGACAGCGCTGAGCTTCGAGGGCGGCACCCTGCGCATCCTGCGCCAGGGCGTCGTGTCGGCCGAGCGGATCCGCGAGGTCGTCGGAGACCTGCTGCCGGATCCGGACGCGCCTCGTGCCGAGACGTCGGAGCCCGACGCCTCCACGGCCGGCGCGGCGCAGGCCGGGTACCAGCAGGAGCCCGCCGAGACCGCGACCGGCAGCGACCCGTACGCCTTCGAGCGGACCCCGACCGCGCGCCCCGACTGGGCCTCCGGCGCCCGCCTGCAGGACGACTCCGCGCCCGGCGACTCCGCGCCCGTCGATTCCGCCGATGCACCGGACACGGGCTCGTCGAGCACGAACGCGCCGACGCCCAACACCGGCACCGGCGCCGCCCGCACCGACTCCGCTCCGGGTGAGTAACCGGTGATCACCTTCGCCCTCGTCTCGCTCGCGGTCGCGCTCGTGACCGGAGCGCTGTCGTGGGTCATCTGGAAGCTGAGCCTGAAGTACCGGCTCTACCCGAAGATCCGCGTCAGGGACATGCACACGCGGCCGACCCCCCGCCTGGGCGGCATCGCGATGTTCCTCGGGATCCTCGTCGGCTTCGGCATCGCCTCCCAGCTGCCCTACTTCCGGCTGGTGTTCGCCAATCCCGAGCCGATCCTCGCGATCCTCGGCGCGAGCCTGCTCATCGTCCTCATCGGCGTCGCCGACGACATCTGGGACCTGGACTGGACCACGAAGCTGGCCGGTCAGCTGATCGCCGCCGGCCTGATCGCCTGGAAGGGCGTGCAGATCGTCTCCCTGCCGATCGGCGGCCTGACCGTCGGCTCGCCGTGGATGTCGCTGATCATCACCGTGCTCGCGATCGTCCTGGTCACCAACGCTCTCAACTTCATCGACGGCCTCGACGGCCTCGTGGCGGGCGTCGCCCTGATCGCCAACGGGGTCTTCTTCCTCTACAGCTACCTGCTGGTGCAGCAGACCTCGCCCACCGACTACTTCAACCTGGCCTCGCTCATCGCGGTCCTGCTCGTCGGCGCCTGCGCCGGATTTCTCCCCATCAACTGGCGTCCGGCGCGGATGTTCATGGGCGACAGCGGCGCACTGCTGATCGGGATGCTGATGGCCACCTCCGCGATCGCGGTCACCGGCCAGATCGACCCGGCCCAGCTCGCGGCGAAGGAGCTCCTGCCCGCGTTCATCCCGATCATCCTGCCGTTCGCGATCCTCGTGGTGCCGCTGATGGACTTCGGCCTCGCTGTGATCAGGCGCCTGCGCGCGGGAAAGTCGCCGTTCAGCGCCGACCGGAAGCACCTGCACCACCGCCTGCTCGACATGGGGCACTCCCACCTGCACGCCGTGCTGATCTTCTACGCGTGGACCGCCGTCGTCGCCGTCAGCTGCCTGCTGATGTTCGTGGTCGACGTGCTGTGGGTCCCGCTCGTCTTCCTCGGAGTCGGTCTGCTGGTCTGCACCGTCGTCACGCTCGCCCCGCTCAGCCGCCGCAAGCGGCTCGAGGCGGCGGCGCAGTCCGCGGAGGCCTCACCCGTCCTCGACCCCCTCGACCGCGCGTCCTCGACGGAGCTGCTCCGTCCGCCGGCCGGACTCCCGATCGACCGGGACACGACAGCGCCGACCACGGCGCGGAAGGAAGCATCATGACCGGAGCCTCCCCGGCCACCCCCCGTCCGCAGCCCGCGTCCGTCCCCGTCCTGCGCCGCGCGCTGGTCGTGGGCGGCCTCTTCGTGCTCGCCCTGGCCGTTCTCGGCACCGTCGTCGGCGGGATCGCCGCCGGGGGAGAGGGCGCGATCGGAGCCCTCCTCGGCGCGATCGTCGGCGGCGTGATGGTGCTCCTCACCGCCGCGAGCATCCTCGTCGCCAACCGCCTCGACATCGGCGGGTTCTTCGCCGTCGTCCTCGGCACGTGGCTCGCCAAGTTCGTGCTGTTCGTGATCGCCGCCCTGGTCCTGCGCGATCAGCCGTGGCTGAACAGCACCGCGATGTTCGTCACGATCATCGTCGCCGTCCTGGGGTCCCTGGTGATCGACGTCCTCGTCGTCTCGCGCTCGCGCATGCCGAACGTCAGCGACATCGCTCGATGAGGACGAGCCGAACGGTTCCTGAGAGGACCACGATTCGGCTCTCAGGCCGTTCTGTTGCTACAGTAGGGACGAATCCCGCAGGCGAACGTGTCCTCAGATCGTCTCATCGTTGATGGCGGTCGTCGAGCACGATCGCCGTCCGAGCGGAAAACCCCACCTTTCGTCGTCGCGAGAGCGTTGCGTCCGAATGATTCGATTCGGTCGGCTGCAACGTGCCACGCCCCGAATTCCAGGAGCTAGCGCTGTTTGCTAACGCTGTGACCCTGTTGGTCTCGTCCTCGACCGGTGAGAGTGACTTCCACACCCCGTCGATCTCCGAGTTCTTCCCGCCCGGTTTCCTCTTCGAGGGAACCCCTTTCGAGATCAACCGCGTCATGCTGGTCCGCTTCATCGCGGTCATCGCACTGATGCTGTTCTTCTGGCTCGGGACGCGCAAGCTGCGCCTCGTCCCCGGCCGCTTCCAGAACGTCGTCGAGCTCGCGTTCGACTTCGTCCGCGTCACCATCGCCAAGGACATCCTCGGCGAGAAGGACGCGCGCCGGTTCCTCCCGATCCTCGTGACGATCTTCTTCGCGATCATCTCGATGAACCTGACCGGCATCGTCCCGTTCCTGAACATCGCGGGGACCTCCGTGGTGGGCATGCCGCTCTTCCTCGGCCTGGTCGCCTACGTGACGTTCATCTACGCGGGCATCAAGGACCGGGGGATGGGCTTCTTCAAGAACGCCCTGTTCCCGCCCGGAGCGCCGTTCCTGATCTACTTCATCCTCACGCCGATCGAGCTGCTGCAGACGTTCATCATTCGTCCGCTCTCGCTCGCACTGCGGCTCGTGATGAACATGATCGTCGGCCACCTCCTGCTGGTGCTGTGCTTCTCGGCCACGCAGTTCTTCCTCTTCAGCTCCCAGATCGACCCGGGCTTCAAGCTCTTCGGCGTCGTGACCTTCGCCTTCGGCGGTGCGTTCACGCTCTTCGAGCTCCTCGTCGCCGTGCTGCAGGCCTACATCTTCACCCTCCTCGCTGCGGTCTACATCCAGTTGGCCGTCGCCGAGGAGCACTGACCCCACTACTCACGGGCTCCCGCCCGTTCTCACGATCACCCCACTGAAAGGACCCACTCGTGGACTCAGTCACCGTTCTCGCCGAACTCACCGGCAACATCGCGACGGTCGGTTACGGCCTCGCAGCGATCGGCCCCGGCATCGGTGTCGGCATCGTCGCGGGCAAGACCGTCGAGGCCATGGCGCGCCAGCCCGAGATGGCCGGCCGCCTCCAGACCACGATGTTCCTCGGCATCGCGTTCACCGAGGTGCTCGCGCTCATCGGCCTCGCCACCTACTTCATCTTCGCGGCGTAGTCGTGTTCAGCACCGCTGTGAACATCGCTGCGGAAGAAGGTGACGTCCCCGCGGTCATTCTGATCCCGGAGTTCTACGACTTCTTCTGGTCGGGGGTGATCTTCCTCATCCTGCTGTTCTTCTTCTGGAGGCTGGTCCTGCCGCGCCTGCAGAAGATGCTCGACGCGCGCTCCGCCGCGATCGAGGGGAACATCGCGAAGGCCGACGAGGCCCAGCGACAGGCCGAGGCCGCCCTCGAGAAGTACACCGCCCAGCTGGCCGAGGCCCGCGCCGAGGCCGGAGTGATCCGTGAGAAGGCGAACGCCGACGGCAACGCGATCGTGGCGGCGAAGAAGGAGCAGGCGCAGGTCGAGGCCGAGCGCATCCTCCACAACGCGCACGCTCAGATCGAGGCGGACCGTCAGGCCGCCGTGGTCTCGCTCCGCTCCGAAGTCGGAACCCTCGCCATCGACCTCGCCTCCGGCGTGATCGGCGAGAGCCTCAACGACGACGCGAAGGCGTCCGCGATCGTGGACCGCTTCCTCGCCGACCTCGAGGCCTCGGAGAAGGCGAACAACTGATGGGCAGCGCGTCCAGGCAGGCACTCGCATCGGCGAAGGCGGAGCTCTCCGCCCTCGCCGGTCAGGCGTCCCTCGACACGGCCCAGCAGCTCTTCGAGGCCGCACGGGTCATCGACGGCCAGGCGCAGCTGCGCGCGGCCCTCGCCGACCCGAGCGCCGACTCGAGCAGCAAGCAGGCTCTCGTCGCCCGCGTGTTCGGTCCCTTCGGCGAGCCGGCCAAGCGCCTGCTCACCGTGATCGTCGGCCACCGCTGGTCGGGCCCGAGCGACATGGTCGCCGGGGTCGAGGAGGTCGGGGTCCGCGCGATCGCGTCGTCCGCTCCGGAGGGCGTCAACCTCGAGAAGGAGCTCCACTCCTTCGGCGAGGTCGTCGCCTCCGACGCCCAGCTCGAGCTCGCGCTCGGCAGCAAGCTCGCCGCCGCCGACTCGAAGGTCGCGCTCGTGCAGCGCCTCCTCGAGGGCAAGGCCGCGGCCGAGACGCTGGCGATCCTCCGGCAGCTGATCGCGCACCCGCGCGGTCGCCGCATCCCGGAGCTCGTCCGCTTCGCAGCAGGCGTGGTCGCCGACCAGGGCGGGTTCATCCTCGCCACGGTCTCGGTCGCCGCACCGATCGCCCCCGAGCAGCTCGACCGGCTCCGCTCGGCGCTCACGCGCCAGTACAGCCGACCGGTCTCCGTCAACGTCGTGGTCGATCCCTCCCTCCTGGGCGGGATGCGCCTGCACGTCGGCGACGAGGTCATCGACGGAACCGTCTCCGCACGGCTGTCCGACCTGAAGCTCCAGCTCGCGTCCTGACGGGCGCACGTATCCTCAGAGGGCACTGCCCTCGACCCCCGCACCATCCAGGTCAGGCCCCGACGACCTCTTCGGCTCGCACGGACCCAACGAATAGGAATTCCCATGGCAGATATCACCATCAGCCCGGATGAGATCCGCGACGCGCTGAAGGACTTCGTCTCGTCGTACGAGCCGGGCAAGGCCTCCACCACCGAGGTCGGCTACGTCATCGACGCCGCCGACGGCATCGCCCACGTCGAGGGCCTCCCCGGCGTCATGGCCAACGAGCTCATCCGCTTCTCCAACGGTGTCCTGGGCCTGGCCCAGAACCTCGACGAGAACGAGATCGGCGTCGTCGTCCTCGGCGAGTTCTCCGGCATCGAGGAGGGCATGGAGGTCACCCGCACCGGCGAGGTCCTCTCGGTCCCCGTCGGCGACGGCTACCTCGGCCGCGTCGTCGACCCGCTCGGCAACCCGATCGACGGGCTCGGCGAGATCGCCTCCGAGGGCCGCCGCGCCCTCGAGCTCCAGGCTCCCGGCGTCATGTCGCGCAAGTCGGTCCACGAGCCGCTGCAGACCGGCATCAAGGCCATCGACGCGATGATCCCGGTCGGCCGCGGCCAGCGCCAGCTCATCATCGGCGACCGCCAGACCGGCAAGACGGCCATCGCGATCGACACGATCATCAACCAGAAGGCCAACTGGGAGTCGGGCGACACGAACAAGCAGGTCCGCTGCATCTACGTCGCCATCGGCCAGAAGGGCTCGACCATCGCCTCGGTGAAGGGCGCGCTCGAGGACGCCGGAGCGATGGAGTACACGACCATCGTCGCGTCCCCCGCCTCCGACCCCGCCGGCTTCAAGTACCTCGCCCCCTACACAGGCTCGGCCATCGGTCAGCACTGGATGTACGGCGGCAAGCACGTCCTGATCATCTTCGACGACCTGTCGAAGCAGGCCGAGGCCTACCGCGCCGTGTCGCTCCTCCTGCGCCGCCCGCCGGGACGCGAGGCGTACCCGGGTGACGTCTTCTACCTGCACTCCCGTCTGCTGGAGCGCTGCGCGAAGCTGTCCGACGAGCTCGGCGCCGGCTCGATGACCGGTCTCCCGATCATCGAGACCAAGGCGAACGACGTCTCGGCCTACATCCCGACCAACGTGATCTCGATCACCGACGGCCAGATCTTCCTCCAGTCCGACCTCTTCAACGCCAACCAGCGGCCCGCGGTCGACGTGGGCATCTCGGTCTCGCGGGTCGGCGGCGACGCGCAGGTCAAGTCGATCAAGAAGGTCTCCGGCACGCTGAAGCTCGAGCTGGCGCAGTACCGCTCGCTCGAGGCCTTCGCGATGTTCGCCTCCGACCTCGACGCCGCCTCGCGCCGTCAGCTCGCCCGCGGCGCCCGCCTGACCGAGCTGCTCAAGCAGCCGCAGTACTCGCCGTACCCCGTCGAGGAGCAGGTCGTCTCGATCTGGGCCGGAACGAACGGCAAGCTCGACGAGGTCCCGGTCCCCGACGTGCTGCGCTTCGAGCGCGAGCTCCTGGACTACCTGGGCCGCAACACCCAGGTGCTGAACACCCTCCGCGACACCAACGTGCTCTCCGACGACACCGTCGCCGAGCTCAACCGTGCCGTCGACGGCTTCAAGCTGGAGTTCCAGACCGGTGAGGGCAAGCCGCTCGCCTCGGTCGGGCGCGAGGAGCACCAGGCCATCGCGGCCGACGAGGTCGGCCAGGAGAAGATCGTCAAGGGCCGTCGCTGACCAGCGGCACCCCGTCGATTCGCCACTTTTAGGACAACAGGAGACACATGGGAGCGCAACTCCGGGTCTACCGGTCGAAGATCCGCTCGGCCCAGACGACCAAGAAGATCACTCGGGCCATGGAGCTGATCTCGGCCTCGCGCATCCAGAAGGCGCAGAACCGCGTCGCTGCCGCGGCGCCGTACTCGAACGCGATCACGCGCGCCGTGTCCGCTGTCGCGACCTACTCGAACGTGGAGCACCCGCTCACGACCGAGCGCGAGAAGCTGGACACGGCCGCGATCGTGATCTTCACCTCCGACCGCGGCCTCGCCGGCGCGTTCTCCTCGAGCGTGCTCAAGGAGGCCGAGGAGCTGGCCGCGCTGCTGCGCAGCGAGGGCAAGGAGGTCGTCTTCTACCTGGTCGGCCGCAAGGCGAACGCGTACTTCTCGTTCCGGAAGCGGGCCAGCGTCCGCGTCTGGACGGGCGGCACCGACCAGCCCGTGTTCGAGACGGCGAAGGAGATCGCGGACGCGGTCGTCGAGTCGTACAACCTCGATGACGAGGAGGGCGGCGTGGACGAGATCCACCTCGTCTACAACCGCTTCGTCAGCATGGTCACCCAGCAGCCGACCGTCGTCCGGCTGCTGCCGCTCGAGGTCGTCGAGGGCGCCGAGGAGCAGAACAGCGAGCTTTACCCGCTCTACGAGTTCGAGCCCGACCCCGAGACGGTCCTCGACCGCCTCCTGCCCGTGTACGTCGAGAGCCGCATCTTCAACGCGATGCTGCAGTCGGCGGCCTCGGAGCACGCGGCACGCCAGAAGGCCATGAAGTCGGCGAGCGACAACGCGGACACGCTGATCAAGACCTACACGCGTCTCGCCAACAACGCCCGCCAGACCGAGATCACGCAGCAGATCGCCGAGATCGTCGGCGGCGCCGACGCCCTGTCCTCCTCCAAGTAAGAGGGCTCCGCTCCACACAGTTTCGACTCCGCCCTCCGGGAGCGGTGAGACCACAGAAGGAAGTAGCAATGACACTGACCGCACCTGAGGCGGCGACCGGGACGTCGGGCGGGGCCATCGGCCGCATCGCCCGCGTCACCGGCCCCGTCGTTGACATCGAGTTCCCCCACGACGCGATCCCCGAGGTCTACAACGCGCTCTACACGCACGTCGAGGTCGAGGGCGTCTCGAGCAAGCTGACCTTCGAGGTCGCGCAGCACCTGGGCGACGACCTCGTCCGGGCCATCTCCCTGAACCCCACCGACGGACTCGTCCGCGGCCAGGAGGTCCACGACACCGGCCTGCCGATCTCGGTCCCGGTCGGCGACGTGACCAAGGGCAAGGTCTTCAACGTGATCGGCGAGGTGCTCAACGCCGACGCCGACGGGAAGATCAACGGAGAGTCGTTCGAGATCACCGAGCGCTGGCCGATCCACCGCAAGCCCCCGCAGTTCGACCAGCTCGAGTCCAAGACCGAGCTGTTCGAGACCGGCATCAAGGTCATCGACCTGCTCACTCCGTACGTGCAGGGCGGCAAGATCGGCCTGTTCGGCGGCGCGGGCGTCGGCAAGACCGTCCTCATCCAGGAGATGATCCAGCGCGTCGCGCAGGACCACGGTGGAGTGTCCGTGTTCGCCGGCGTCGGCGAGCGCACCCGTGAGGGCAACGACCTCATCGCCGAGATGGAGGAGGCGGGCGTCTTCGACAAGACCGCTCTCGTCTTCGGCCAGATGGACGAGCCGCCGGGAACGCGTCTGCGCGTCGCCCTGTCGGCCCTGACCATGGCGGAGTACTTCCGCGATGTGCAGAAGCAGGACGTGCTGCTCTTCATCGACAACATCTTCCGCTTCACGCAGGCCGGCTCGGAGGTGTCGACCCTGCTGGGCCGCATGCCCTCCGCGGTGGGCTACCAGCCGAACCTCGCCGACGAGATGGGTGTGCTCCAGGAGCGCATCACCTCGACGCGCGGACACTCGATCACCTCGCTGCAGGCGATCTACGTCCCCGCCGACGACTACACCGACCCGGCGCCGGCGACCACCTTCGCCCACCTCGACGCGACCACCGAGCTCTCCCGCGAGATCGCGTCGAAGGGCCTCTACCCGGCCGTCGACCCGCTCACGTCCACCTCGCGCATCCTCGACCCCCGCTACCTGGGCGCCGACCACTACCGCGTGGCGACGAACGTGAAGCAGATCCTGCAGAAGAACAAGGAGCTGCAGGAGATCATCGCGATCCTCGGTGTCGACGAGCTGTCGGAGGAGGACAAGATCACGGTGTCGCGTGCGCGCCGGATCCAGCAGTTCCTCTCGCAGAACACCTACATGGCGAAGAAGTTCACCGGTGTCGAGGGATCGACCGTCCCGCTGAAGGACACGATCGAGTCGTTCGACGCGATCACCAAGGGCGAGTTCGACCACGTGGCCGAGCAGGCGTTCTTCAACGTCGGCTCGATCTCGGACGTCGAGGAGAAGTGGACCCAGATCCAGAAGGAGAACGGCTGATCATGGCCGGGACCCTGAAGGTCAGCGTCGTGTCCGCGAACGCCGAGGTGTGGTCCGGAGAGGCGAAGCAGCTCACGGCTCGCACGGTCGAGGGCGAGATCGGCATCCTCGCCGGCCACGAGCCGATGCTCGCGATCCTCGCCACCGGCGAGGTGCGCGTCACGGCCCTGGACGGCACGCGTCTCACCGCGCAGGCCGACGACGGCTTCCTGTCCGTCGAGAACGACGTGGTGACCGTGGTCGCCCGTCAGGCATCGCTGGTCTAGTACACCGCCGCTCACCGCGGCTCGGAGGGGCCGGACGATCATCGCGATCGTCCGGCCCCTTCGTCGTGCCGCCCGTCCCTCTTCTCCGAAGGAGTCCTGTGCACGTCCTGCTGCCACCGTCCGAGACGAAGCGCGACGGCGGCGACGAGCCGTTCGTGCTCGAGTCGCTCGCCTTCCCCGAGCTCCACGCGAAGCGGCGCGAGCTGGCGGAGGCGCTGATCGCGCTGGCCGGGGACCCCGAGCTCTCTGCCCGGGCGCTGAAGCTCGGTCCGCGTCAGTTCGGCGAGATCGATCGCAACGCGGGGCTCGCGACCGCGGCAGGTCTCCCCGCGGTCGACCGCTTCGACGGGGTGCTGTTCGATGCGCTCGACGCGCGCAGCCTCGATCCCGGTGCACGGGAGGTGCTCGGTCGGACGGCGATCGTGCAGTCCGCGCTCTGGGGGCCGATCCGCGCCCTCGACCTGATCCCTGCATACCGTCTGTCCCACGACTCCCGTGTGCCGGGCAGACCGCTCAAGCGGTGGTGGGCGGCGGAGGCCGGGCGGGTGCTGAGCGCGCTCGACGGGCTCGTCCTCGATCTGCGGAGCGAGGCGTACGCGGCGCTCGGACCGGTCCCTGCGGGCGAGGGGCGGTTCTTCGTCCGCGTCCGCTCGCGCGGGGCCGACGGCGTCCTCCGGTCGCTGAACCACTTCAACAAGCAGGGCAAGGGACGCTTCGTCAGGGCGCTGGCGGAGGACCGGGTGGCGACGGAGTCGCTCGGCGAGCTCTCGGCGTGGGCGGCCGGGCGCGGGTTCCTGCTCGCCGAGAACCGGCACACGGGAGAGCTCGACCTCGTCGTGCCGGAGTCGTAGGCGTCAGCGTCGGCGCCAGCAGCCGGTGAGGTGGTCGTCGACGACTCCGGCCGACTGCATCAGCGCGTACGCGGTGGTCGGTCCGACGAAGCGGAGCCCGGCGGCCTTCAGCACTCGCGCGAGCGCCGTCGACCCGGGCGTCGTCGCAGGGACGTCGGCGGCTCGGACCACCCGGTCCTCGACGTCCGGATCGTGGAAGGACCACACGAGCTCGTCGAGCGCGCCCTCGCCTCTCTGCTCCAGGAGCGCGAGCACGGCCCGGGCGTTGTCCCGGGTGGCGATGATCTTCGCGCGGTTCCGGATGATGCCGCTGTCCTCCATCAGCCGCTCGACATCGGTGTCGTCGTACCGGGCGACGCGGGCCGGATCGAAGCCGTCGAAGGCCTCGCGGAACCTCGGCCGCTTGCGGAGGATCGTGATCCAGGAGAGGCCGGACTGGAACGCCTCGAGGGAGATCTTCTCGAACAGCGGGCGATCTCCGTGCAGCGGGGTGCCCCATTCCTCGTCGTGGTAGCGGCGGTACTCCGGATCCGCGCCGCTCCAGGCGCAGCGGACCAGGCCGTCCTCTCCCTCGACGAGTCCGTCGGCCGTGCTCATCGGTGGGGGATCCCCTCGTGATCGAGAAGCCAGGCTTTCGTGGCGACGCCCTCGCCCGCGCTGAAGCCGGTGATCCGTCCGTCGCTCGCGAGGACGCGGTGGCAGCCCACGATGATCGGCACCGGGTTCGCACCTACCGCTCCGCCGATCGGCCGGCCCGCCCGGGGGCGACCGGCGGCCGTGCCCAGTGCACCGTAGGAGGTGATCTCCCCGAAGCCCAGAGCCTGGAGCCGCTGCCAGATCTCGAGCTGGAAGGGCGTGCCGCGCAGAGCGACCGGCAGATCGAACGAGCGGCGGGTCCCGTCGAAGTACTCGTCCAGCTGCTCGACGGCCCGCAGGAGCACCGGGAGGTCCGACTCCGGGAGGTGCTCGTGAGGGAGCAGACCGGCCTGCTCGATGGCGAGCGAGACGATCGCATCGCCGTCGCTGCCCACCTCGATGCGGCCGAGGGGGCTCGTCGTCCGTCGGACGTGAAGGGGAGTCGTTCTCATGCGTCGAGAGTATCCGCGGGGCTCCCCACCGACCGGCGGGAATCGGACACCGGTGCAGAACTCGGCCGATCGGTCCCTGTGGAGGGATTCCTGGCCGGAGGGCGCCATCCGAGCGCCGGCGATTCGGTGTCGATGGGACCTCTCCCTCCACAGGCGGCGATCTCGAGATCCTTCCGATGATCCCGAGGGCCGTCGCTCCCGGCGGGTGCGAGGGTCGGCAGGATCGCAGCATGACCTCCTCAGCGATCTTCCTCCACCCCGCTCCCGCCTCGCGTGTCCCGGCCTCACCCGACGACGCCGCCCTGTTCCACGCCGCTCACGGATCCCGGCGGGGTGCGGCCGAGGCGAGCCTCGTGCTCGTCCCGTTCCGGGCCGGCGCGCCGAGCGGCTCGCTCCGCTTCGAGCTGTCGGGGGCGGATCCGTCCCTGATCGCGCGGGCCAGCCTCGGTGCGCTCGGCCGGTTCGGGCGGGTGCAGCGAGCACTCGCGCTGGTGCATCCCGGCGAGGCGGGTCCGGAGTCGTGCGAGGGACTCGTCGCCGCCCTCGAGGAGCGTGCGCGCCGGCTCCCCGGTCTCGCCCTTCGGGTCGCCGTGCTCCCGTCGTCCGGCGGCGACGACGGGCTCGAGGCCGGCGACCGGGACGACCCGCGAGCGGTGGCCGCCGCGGTCGACCGTCTCCTCGACCGCCACCCGCGGGCTGAACTGCCCGACGTGCTGTTGCGCGGTGTCGACGACCTCCTCCGGCGAGCTCTCGCCGGTCCCGATCCCGAGGTCCGGCCGGCGGGCCTGGCTGCGCTCGTCGTGGCCGTGCAGCGCAGCCGCGGTGCGGACCGCGTGCTGCGGTCGGCGCGGGGCGGTGACCCCGGCGCGGCGGGAGCGCTCGCCCCGCTGCTCCGCCGTGCCGCCGTCGTCGCACCCGCGAGCGAGCGAGCCGGAGTGCTCGTCCTCCTCGCGCGGATCCTGGCCGGTGAGGGCCGTGCCGACGAGGCCGGACGGCTCGCCGACGAGGCCGTCGCTCTCGATCCGCACCACGCAGGTGCGCGCCGGGTCGCGGCCGCACTCGCCGCCGATCGGCGGGAGCGCGCCGCGTGAGGTCGCTAGAGCCGCGACCAGGCCTCGGTGAGAACGCTCCGGAGGATCTGCTCGATCTCGTCGAACTCGCGCGGGCCGATGGTGAGCGGCGGCGCGAGCTGCACGACGGGATCGCCTCGGTCGTCCGCTCGGCAGTACAGCCCCGCGTCGAAGAGCCCCTTCGAGAGGAATCCGCGCAGCAGCCGCTCCGACTCGTCCTCGTCGAACGTCTCCTTCGTCGCCTTGTCCTTCACCAGCTCGATGCCGAAGAAGTAGCCGTCGCCCCGGACGTCGCCGACGATCGGCAGGTCGAGCAGCTTCTCGAGCGTGGACCGGAAGACGGGCGAGTTCTCTCGCACGCGCTCGTTCAGGCCCTCCTCCTCGAAGATGTCGAGGTTCTCGAGCGCGACCGCGGCCGAGACGGGGTGGCCGCCGAAGGTGTAGCCGTGCGGGAAGACGACCTGACCGTGGCGGAAGGGCTCGTAGATCCGATCGCTGACGATCGTCGCGCCGATGGGGGAGTAGCCGCTGGTCATCCCCTTCGCGCAGGTGATCATGTCCGGCACGTAGCCGTACTCGTCGCAGGCGAACATGTGCCCGATGCGGCCGAACGCGCAGATCACCTCATCGGACACCAGCAGCACGTCGTGCTTGTCGCAGATCTCGCGGACCCTCTGGAAGTACCCGGGAGGGGGCGGGAAGCAGCCGCCCGAGTTCTGCACGGGCTCCAGGAACACGGCGGCCACCGTGTCCGGCCCCTCGAACTCGATCATCTCCTCGATGCGGTTCGCCGCCCACAGGCCGAACGCCTCCAGGTCGTCGCCGTGCTCGGGAGCCCGGTAGAAGTTGGTGTTGGGGACGCGGAAGCCGCCCGGCACCAGCGGCTCGAACATCGACTTCATCCCGGGGATGCCCGTGATCGCGAGCGCTCCCTGGGGAGTGCCGTGATACGCGACCGAGCGCGAGACGACCTTGTGCTTGCCCGGCTTGCCCTGCAGCTTCCAGTAGTGCTTGGCGAGCTTGAACGCCGTCTCCACCGCCTCGCCGCCGCCGGTCGAGAAGAAGACCCGGTTCAGGTCGCCCGGCGCGTGGTCGGCGAGCCGGTCGGCCAGCTCGATCGCCGAGGGGGTCGCGTAGGACCAGAGCGGGAAGAAGGAGAGCTCGGACGCCTGCTTCGCCGCGGCCTCCGCCAGTCGGCGCCGCCCGTGTCCCGCATTGACGACGAAGAGGCCGGACAGGCCGTCGAAGTACTTGCGCCCGGTGCTGTCCCAGATGTGGTGTCCCTCGCCGCGCGTGATGATCGGCACGCCCGCGCCCGAGTCCATCGTCGACTGACGGGTGAAGTGCATCCAGAGGTGGTCCTTCGCCTTCTTCTGCAGGGAGGCGTCGTCGGTCCCCCCAGGCGCGTCGGTCCCGCGGACGGGATCGCCCGACTCGAGGCCGGAGGTCGAGAAGGCTGTCTCGGTGGTCATCTTTTACCGCGTTCCCCAGTTGTAGAACTGCTTGTGGAGCTTCAGATAGACGAAGGTCTCGGTCGAGAGCACGCCGGGAAGCGACCGGATCTCCTGGTTGAGCAGGGCGATCAGATCGTCGTCGTTCTCGCACACGACCTCGGCGAGGATGTCGAAGGAGCCGGCCGTCAGCACGACGTAGTCGACGGCGGGGATGGAGGCGAGCCGGTCCGCGACGTCGCGGGTGTCGCCGGTGACGCGCACACCGATCATCGCCTGGCGGTAGAAGCCGAGCTGCATCGGATCCGTCACCGCGACGATCTGCATGACGCCCGACTCGGTGAGCTTCTGCACCCGCTGCCGGACGGCCGCCTCGCTCAGGCCCACGGCCTTGCCGATCTCGGCGTACGAGCGCCGACCGTCGGCCTGCAGCTGCTCGATGATCGCCTTCGACACCTCGTCGAGCTGGACAGGACGCTGAGAGGGCGGGCGAGACGGGGCCATGCGGCGATTCTGGCAGTCCACGGATGCCCGGGCAAGTGGATCCGCACGTCGGAGCTCGATCCGGCATCGGATCCGGTGGTCGGAGCGTCGACCCGTCTGCGCGACGGACATCGGGCGACAGCGATGGCGGCCGGCTCGGCGGAGGGCCGTCAGCGACTACCATCGGGAGGCGGCCGGGCACCCCTGGCGCCGGCGGTCACGGGCCGTCGGACCGGACGGCCGCGGGCCACGGGGATGCGAGGAGCAGCGATGACGCAGATCGGCCGCAGCCGCGCGTCCGTCACCGTCCCCGTCTCCGCCTGGAGCTCCGACGCACCCTCGGCCGAAGTCACCCTCGGCTGGGCCGCGCGCACCGAGACCGGCCACGTGCGCAGCGCGAACGAGGACAGCTACCTCGCCAAGAGCCCGCTCTTCGCTGTCGCCGACGGGATGGGCGGGCACGCGGCAGGAGAGGTCGCCAGCGACGCGGTCGTGTCGCGCCTGTCCACCGCGGCGCTCGGCGCGACCGTCGGAGCGGAGGAGATCGACCGGGCGCTTCGAGAGGCGGTCGGGGACATCGCCCGGCAGTCGCACACGGCCGACGTCGGCACCGGGACCACGGTCACCGGGATCGCGCTCACGGTGGTCGGGGGAGAGCCCTATTGGTCCGTCTTCAACATCGGCGACTCGCGCGTGTACCTGAGCGTCGCCGGGACCCTCGTGCAGCTCACCGTGGACCACTCCATCGTCCAGGAGCTGGTCGACGCGGGCCTGATCTCCCGCGACGAGGCCGACGTGCATCCGCACAGCAACGTGATCACCCGCGCGGTCGGCTTCCACGAGGCGCCCGTCCCCGACTACCGGCTCGTGCCCGTCCTCGCCGGATCGCGTCTGCTGATCTGCTCGGACGGACTCACGAAGGAGCTGACCGATGCCGGCGTCGGCCACCTGCTCAGCGGCACCGGCTCCGCTCAGGAGGCGGCCGACGCCCTGGTCGACGCCGCGCTGGACAACGGCGGGCGCGACAACGTCACCGTGATCGTCGTCGACGTCCTCGCGGTCACCGGCGACGAGGAGGCCGGCGCGCCGGTCTGACGAGCAGCGCTCCGGCACGGGACGGCCGCGGTGGCGGTGCCGCCGGACCGCCCGCACGCGCCGAACGGCCGTACGACGGTCCTGCGCCTGCCGGTTCGCGTCGGGTTCGGCCGGCTCGGGGCTCCCCGCGCCGGCGCTGGGTACGATGGTGAGCGGAAGGGCGTTCTCGGTGATCTGCAGCACGTGTGGCTCCAACCTCGCTCCCGGGGCGATCCTCTGCGGCGAGTGCGGTTCGTCGGTGGCGGCGCATGCCACGACGGGTGCGTCCCGCCCCTCGTCCTCCGGCGACACAACGGTCCTCGATCCGTCCCGCCGTGCCTGGCTGCCGGGCCTGGCCCCCGGCCGGCACCGCCGTCCCGCCCCCGGCGCTCCGATGGCGCCGCCCTCGCAGGGGCTCGTGCGCCTCAGCTTCGCGACCGGGCAGCACGCGATCGTGACCGGCAACGGCCTGATCGGACGCCAGCCGCTCCCGGACCCCAACGAGACGTTCCGGCACATCCTCGCGATCCCGGATCCGTCGCGATCCCTCTCCAAGACCCACCTCGAGTTCGGCTTCGACGAGGGCGGGCTCTGGGTCAGGGACCGCTGGTCGGCCAACGGGTCCGTGCTGGTCGCACCGACCCAGGCGCCGCTCCCGCTCGAGGCCGGCCGCCGCTACCGCGCGAAGCTCGGCAGCCGGATCCTGCTCTCCTCGGTCGAGATGGCGGTCGAGCGCGTCGACGGGTCCGCCGGCGGCTCGGGACGCCCGCCCCTCACCCGCTGACGGCACGGCCTCCGGGGACCGAATCGGCGGTCGATACGGCCTCCGGGTGCGGAATTCGTGACGATCATGTTTCCGGATGAGCGTTCTCCTCCGTTCGCCGTGACAGGCGGATGAGCGCTGTGCCAGTATTTCCCCACGTTCGGCCCCCGAGGCACGAGCCCCGACGCAGTCAGGAGCCCCCGCCATGACCCGTCCCCTCCCGAGGGATCCCGTCCTCCGCCGGGCCGTCGCCGCGGCACGCTCGCACGAGCGCGAGCGCCGGGCGGTCCTCTCGCGTCGGGCGGTCCTCGGCGGGATCGGCCTCGGAGCGGGTGCCCTCGCCCTGGCCGCCTGCGCCCCGCAGACCCGTGCCGCTCCGACCGCCGCCGCCGACGGATCGGCCGGCGACCCGCGCCTGGTGTGGGACAACTGGCCCGCCTACATGGACGAGGACGACGACGGGAACCACCCCACGCTCCAGGGCTTCGAGGAGCAGACGGGCATCGCGGTGACCTACAACGTCGCCGTCGACGACAACAACTCGTACTACGGCAAGGTGAAGGATCAGCTCGCGCTCGGGCAGTACATCGGCGCCGACACGGTCTGCCTGACGGAGTGGATGGTCTCGCGCCTGGTCCGCCGCGGCTACGTGCAGGAGCTCGACCACGCGAACATCCCGAACATCGCCAACCTCACCCCCTCGCTGGCGAACCCCGACTTCGATCCGGGCCGTCGGCTCTCCCTCCCGTACCAGGCGGGGTTCTCGGGCATCTGCTGGAACAGGGAGAAGCTGCCGAAGGGCCTCTCGAGCATCGAGGATCTGTGGGATCCGTCGCTCCGCGGCCGCGTCGGCGTGCTGAGCGAGATGCGCGACACGATCGGGCTCATCATGCTCGCTCAGGGGACGGACATCGCCGGCTCCTGGGGCGACGACGAGTACATGAACGCGATCGACGTCTTCCGCGAGCAGGTCGACGCCGGACAGATCCGCAACATCAAGGGGAACGCGTACCTCAACGACCTGCAGAACGAGGACACCCTCGCGGCGATCTGCTGGTCCGGCGACATCACCCTGATCAACGCCGAGGCCGGCGACAAGTGGGAGTTCGCCTTCCCCGACTCGGGCGGCGCGCTCTGGAACGACACCTTCGTGGTCCCGATGGGCTCCGAGCGCAAGGCCAACGCCGAGGCCCTGATGAACTACTACTACGAGCCCGAGGTCGCCGCCGAGGTGGCCGCCTGGGTCAACTACATCACCCCCGTGGATGGAGCGAAGGACGTCATGGAGAGCATCGATCCGGAGCTGGCCGAGAACCAGCTGATCTTCCCCGACGAGGACACGCTCGCGCAGGCGCACGTGTTCCGGACCCTGACCGCCGCGGAGGAGAAGGAGTACCAGGCCGAGTTCCAGAAGGTGCTCCTGGGCATCTGATGGCGATCGGGACCTTCGCCGAGAGCGGCGCCGACCTCCAGCTGGTCGGGATCAGCAAGCAGTACCCGGGCTTCACGGCCATCGACTCCCTGGACCTCACCATCCCGGCGGGCTCCTTCTTCGCCCTGCTGGGCCCCTCGGGCTGCGGCAAGACGACGACGCTGCGCCTGGTCGCCGGGCTCGAGGAGCCCTCCGCCGGCCGGATCCTCATCGGCGGGCGGGACGTCACCGAGACGAAGACGTACCAGCGGCCCGTCAACACCGTGTTCCAGTCGTACGCGCTGTTCCCGCACATGTCGATCCTCGAGAACGTCGCCTTCGGCCTGAAGCGGCGGAGGATCGCCGACCCCGTCGGCAAGGCGCACGAGGCGCTCCGCCTGGTCGAGCTCGACCACCTCGCCCAGCGCCGCCCCGCGCAGCTCTCCGGTGGTCAGCAGCAGCGGGTCGCCCTCGCACGCGCCCTCGTCAACCGGCCCGCCCTGCTCCTGCTCGACGAGCCGCTCGGCGCCCTCGACCTCAAGCTCCGCCGGCAGATGCAGCTGGAGCTCAAGTCGATCCAGGAGGAGGTGGGCCTCACCTTCCTCCACGTCACGCACGACCAGGAGGAGGCCATGACGATGGCCGACACCGTCGCGGTGATGAACAAGGGCAGGATCGAGCAGATGGGCGCGCCGGAGGAGCTCTACGAGCTCCCGCGCACCGCGTTCGTCGCGAACTTCCTCGGCCAGTCCAACCTCTTCACGGGCGAGGTGGTCGGCAGCACCGACCGCGCACTCACCGTCGACGCGGGCGGGCACCGGATCGTCGTGCCCGTCGCCCGCTGCGCCCGCACGAGCGGGGAGATCACGGTCGGCGTCCGCCCCGAGAAGCTCCTGCTGCTGACGCAGGAGCCGTCGGCGGAATCCGGCCGGAACGTGCTCGGGCCCGGCCGCGTGGTCGACGTCTCCTTCAGCGGGGTCAGCACCCAGTACACGATCCGGATGCCGGGCCTGGGCCCGGTGGTCGTCTTCGCGCAGAACATGGTCTTCGGGCCGGTCGTCGGCGAGGGAGCGGAGGTGTGGGTCGGCTTCAGCACCGAGCACGGCTTCGGACTCGCGGACGAACCGGGCTCGGTCCCGCGCTTCGAGGCGGACGACTCCACCAGCGCCATCGCCGTGCAGCGCCGGGGGCTCCTGGCCGGTCGCAGCGGGGGAGCGTAGGCATGGCCTTCGCCGCCTTCGCCACGGGGCAGGCGGATCCTCAGGACGCTCCGGTCCGCCGGCGGTCGACGATCGCGCTGGTCCTGCTGCTGCCGGGCATCGCCTACATGCTGCTGTTCTTCCTGGCACCGCTGATCTCGCTCGTGCTCACCTCGTTCCAGGCCGAGGTGCCGGACGGGGACATCGGCGAGTACGCCCCCGGGTTCGCCTGGCAGAACTACCTCGTGGTGATGGGCGACTACTGGCCGCACGTGCTCCGCTCCTTCGGCTACGCGCTGATCGCGACGGTGCTCGCGCTGGTGATCAGCTACCCGCTGGCCTACTTCATCGGAGTGAAAGCGCGGCCCTGGCCGCTGCTGCAGAACCTGCTCCTCACGCTGGTGATCGCGCCCTTCTTCATCAGCTTCCTGCTCCGGACGCTGGCGTGGAAGCAGATCCTCGCGGACGAGAGCCCGCTCGTGCAGGCGCTCAAGGCCGTGGCGGTCCTGCCGAGCGACGGCCACCTCACGGGGACGCCGATCGCCGTGATCTTCGGCATCACCTACAACTTCATCCCGTTCATGACGCTGCCGCTGTACACGACGCTCGAGCGCCTCGACGTGCGCCTCCTGGAGGCGGGGTCGGATCTCTACGCGCACCCCGCCTCCGTGTTCTGGAGCGTGACGGTCCCCCTGTCGATGCCGGGCATCGTCTCGGGCACGCTGCTGACGTTCATCCCCGCGGCGGGCGACTACATCAACGCGAGCCGGGACTTCCTCGGCTCGTCGCAGACCTCGATGGTGGGCAACGCGATCGAGGCGAACTTCCTCACGCTCGAGAATTACCCGGCGGCCGCCGCGCTCTCGATCGTGCTGATGGCCGTGATCCTGGTCATCGTCGGCTTCTACGTGAAGCGCAGTGGAACGGAGGACCTCCTGTGACCGCGACGGCCGACCGTCCGCTCGCGAGCGCCCAGGAGGCGCTCGGCGCGCCGCCCCCAGCCCCGATCCGGGGCCGCCGCCGCTTCCGGGGCCTCGGGCTCGGCGTCTACACGGCGCTGGCGCTGCTCTTCCTGCTCATCCCTATCGGGTACACCTTCGTCTTCTCCTTCAACGACTCGGGGAAGAGCAACCTCGCCTGGCGCGGGTTCACCCTCGACAAGTGGGTGTCGGCCTGGACCAGCGAGGAGGTGATGACCGCCTTCGGGAACAGCCTGCTGGTCGGTGTGATCGCCACCGTGCTGGCCACTGCGCTCGGCACCATGATCGCCATCGCGCTCGTGCGGTTCCGCTTCCGGTTCCGGTCGGCGATCAGCCTGCTGCTGTTCCTCCCCATGGCGACTCCGGAGGTGGTGCTCGGAGCCGGCCTCGCCGCGCAGTTCCTCAGCGTGGGCGCCGAGAAGGGGCTGGTCACGATCGTGCTGGCGCACACGATGTTCTGCATCAGCTTCGTCGTGGTCACCGTGAAGGCGCGGGTGGCGAGCCTGGACCCGAAGCTGGAGGAGGCGGGACGCGACCTCTACGCGTCGCCGAACCAGGTCTTCTGGCGGATCACCTTCCCGCTGCTGCTGCCCGGCATCCTCGCCGCGGCGCTGCTCTCGTTCGCGCTGAGCTTCGACGACTTCATCATCACGAACTTCAACTCCGGATCGGTCACCACGTTCCCGAAGTACATCTACATCGCGGCGGCGCGCGGCATCCCGGCGGAGGCGAACGTCATCGCATCGGCGGTGTTCGTCCTGGCGATCCTCGTGGTGGTGATCACGCAGGTCTCCGCGGCTGCCCGGGCGAAGCGCCTCGCGCGCGAGCAGTAGCTCAGGGCGTGCCGGGACGTGCGGTCAGACGTAGGAGGCACGGATCGCGCCGACCGGGCGCCCGCCGCCCGACACGACCGGGTTGAGCCGCACCAGCACGTCGTTCGCCGCGGTCCGGTGCACCGCGTCCGCCTCGACCAGGAGCTTCAGCGCGACCACGGTCGCGGCGCGCAGGCTCCCGTCGAGGATCTTCAGGGCGACGGTGGTGCCGTCGGGCGAGGCCATCACGAGCACGCCCTCGGCGCCGAGCTTGGCGACCAGGCCCAGGCGCTCGATCACGACGGTGTTGTCCCGGCCCGGGCCGTCGATCGCCCACGCGTTCTCGAGGATCGCGGCCGTGAGGACGCCCGCCTGGCGGTAGAGGCCGAACGGTGAGGCGGGGGAGGAGGACACGATCCGCGAGACGCCCTTCGCCAGCGCGGTCAGAGGAAGGGCGTGCACGGGAGCTCCGCAGCCGTCGATCCCCGAGGCCACGACGCGCTCGCCGGTGAGGCGCTCGATCGTGTCGACGATGTGCTGCTGCAGCGGGTGCGTCCGCTCGAGGTAGTCCTCGGTGCTCCAGCCGTTCTGCACGCAGGCCAGCAGCATCGCCGCGTGCTTGCCCGAGCAGTTCATGTAGAGCGGGTCCGGAGTCGCGCCCGCCCGCAGCAGCTGAGCGCGGGTCCCGGAGTCGCCGGGCCAGTCGGCCGGGCACTGCAGGGCGGTGTGGTCCAGGCCGGCGCGGAAGAGCAGGTTCTGCACCAGCGCCACGTGCTGGGGGATGCCGGCGTGGCTCGCGGTGGCGATGACCGCCTCCGCGCCGTTCAGCTCGACTCCGGCGGTCATCACCGCGAGGGCCTGGAACGGCTTGAGGCAGGAGCGGGGGAAGACGGGAGCCGTCGGGGTGCCGAGGCTGCGGGCGACGCGGCCCTCGGAGTCGAGGAGGACGGCGGAGCCGGCGTGGCGCGACTCGACGAACCCGGATCGCTCGACGACGGCCAGCTCGACGGACTCGGCGACGGTGAAGGTTCCTGCTGGCATCCCCCCATCCTGCCCGATGCGCCGACCGGACCCGCGCTCCCGGAGACGCCGAAGGCCACCGGGGAGCGCCTCGGCGCCTGCGGTGGCCTTCGGAGGATCGCGCTTAGAGGGTGGCGAACGCGTCAGCGATGACCGACACGGCGTCGTCGAGCAGCTCGTCGGTGAGGGCGAGGCTCGGCAGGAAGCGGACCACGTTGCCGTAGGTGCCGGCGCTCAGCACGAGGACCCCGTGCTGGGCGGCGTAGTCGATGATCGCCTGGACCGCGACGGCGTTCGGCTCCTTCGTGGTGCCGGCGGTGCCGGGCTGCACGAGCTCCATCGCCATCATCGCGCCGATGCCGCGGACGTCGCCGATGATGTCGTAGCGCTCCTGCAGGCCTCGCAGCGCCGCGCCCAGGCGTGCGCCGATCCGGTCGGCCTCGGCGAGGAGGCCCTCGCGCTCGATGCGCTCGAAGACCGCGACGGCGGCGGCGGCGGCGACGGGGTTCCCGCCGAAGGTGCCGCCCAGTCCGCCGGCCTGCGCCGAGTCCATGATCTCGGCGCGGCCCGTCACGCCCGCGAGCGGCAGGCCGCCGGCGATGCCCTTGGCCGAGAGGACGAGGTCGGGGACGAGGCCGAGGTGCTCGCTGGCGAACCAGGCGCCGGTGCGGGCCATGCCCGACTGGATCTCGTCGGCGACGAAGACGATGCCGTTGGCCGTGCACCACTCCTGCAGTGCCGGGAGGAAGCCGTCGGCGGGGACCATGAAGCCGCCCTCGCCCTGGATGGGCTCGGCGACGAGGCAGGCCAGGGCGGACGCGCCGACGGTCTTCTCGAGGTACGAGATCGCGCGCTGGGCGGCCTCGGCTCCCGACAGGCCGTCGTGGTACGGGTACGAGCTCGGCGCACGGTGGACGTCGCTGGCGAAGGGTCCGAAGCCCAGGCCGTAGGGCAGCGCCTTGAAGTTCATGGCCATCGTGAGGTTCGTGCGTCCGTGGTACGCGTGGTCGAGCACCGCGACGCCGGGGCGGCCGGTGTGCTTGCGCGCGATCTTGACGGCGTTCTCGACCGCCTCGGCACCGGAGTTGACCAGGACGGTCTTCTTGGCGAAGTCGCCGGGGGTGTGCTGGGCCAGCAGCTCCGCGACGCGGATGTAGGGCTCGTACGGTGTGACGGTGAAGAGGGTGTGCGTGAGGCGCGCGAGCTGCTCCGCGGCGGCCGCGACGACGGAGTCGTCGGTGTGCCCGATCGTCGTCACGCCGATGCCGGCGCCGAGGTCGATGAAGCTGTTGCCGTCGACGTCGACCAGGATCGCGCCGTGCGCGCGGTCGATGTAGACGGGGAGCGCGGTGCCGACGCCGGTGGGCACGACGGCGAGGCGGCGCTCGTGCAGGGCCCGGGATCGCGGCCCGGGGATCTCGGTCGCGACGCGCCGCTCCTGGGGGACTGCGGACGTGGGAACCTGGGGGGCGAGCGTGTCTGTCATGGTCCTCGGAGTCTACCCGCGGGGGTTCCGCGTCCAGAGGTCCAGACCGGCGCGACCGGCCTGATCCACCGCCGTCGAGGAGGAGCCCGATGAAGTCCGAGCACGAGTACGCGGTGTCCGTCGTCTGGGAGGGCGACCGGGGCACCGGCACGAGCGGCTACCGCGAGTACGGGCGCCAGCTGACCGTCACGGCGGAGGGCCCGGCGCCCATCCTCGCCTCGGCCGACACGCCCTTCCGGGGCGACGCCGACCGCTGGAACCCGGAGCAGCTGCTCCTCGCGGCGCTCGCGCAGTGCCACCTCCTCTCGTACCTGCACGTGGCGGTCAAGAACGGAGTCGTCGTCACCGGCTACACGGACGACGCGGTGGGCTCGATGCTGCAGGAGGGGGAGAGCGGCCGCTTCACCTCGGTGACCCTCCGGCCCCGCGTCACTGTCGCCGAGGAGTCGATGGTGGCGATCGCCCAGACGCTGCACGCCGAGGCCTCCCGGCTCTGCTTCATCGCCAACTCCGTGAACTTCCCCGTCGCCCACGAGCCGGAGGCGTCCGCGCGCTGAGGCTCAGCGGCGCTCGTGCGGGAGCGCCCGGCGGATGCGCTCGACCGTGGTCGTCGGCGGCGACTCGTTGTACGCACCGGCGAGCTCCTGCCCGGAGAGCGCGTGGACGGCCGCCATCACCTCGTCGGTGGCGTGGCGTCGGGCGCGGCCGGAGTCGGCGGAGCCGTGCCGCGAGAGGTCCAGCGGAGCCCCGAAGCGGACCGTGATCCGGTGCAGGCGCGGCACCCTCGTGCCCACCGGCTGGAGCTCCTGCGTGCCGATCATGCCGACGGGGACCACCGGCGCGCCCGTGGTGAGGGCGAGCCATGCCACTCCGGTGCGGCCCTTGTAGAGGCGCCCGTCGCGGGAGCGGGTGCCCTCGGGGTAGACGGCGAACGCCTCGTCCCGCTCGAGGATCGCCCGGCCGAGGTCCAGCGCCTCCTGAGCGGCCTGGCCGGCGCCGCGCTCGACCGCGACGGCTCCGACACTCGTGAAGAACGCGCGCGAGAGGGCGCCCCGCACGCCGGTCCCCGTGAAGTAGTCCGACTTGGCCAGGAACTGCACCGGCCGCGGGGCGAGCAGCGTCAGCACCGGGGAGTCGATGAACGAGAGGTGGTTGGCCGCCAGGATCACGCGTCCCTCGGCCGGGACGTTGTCGCGCCCCTCCACGATCGGCCGGTAGACCAGCCGGCCGACGCCGCCGATGGACAGGCGCGCCAGACGCGCGGAGAGGCCGATCCCCGGGGGAGTCGGCCTCTCGTGGTCGTCGTCGATCCGCATTCCGACGAAGCTACCGGGGCGTCCATGCCGCTCCGGTCATGCGGCGGATCAGCCGAACTGGGCGAGCGCCTCCTCGATGACCGTCGCGGCGTCGTCGATGAGCTCCTCGCTGATGACCACGCTCGGCATGATCCGCAGCACGCTGTCCCAGCTGCCCGCGTCGAGGACGATCACGCCGTTCGTGGTGGCGTGCTTCAGGATCGCTGTGAGCGCCTCCGGGTACTGCTTCTTCGTGCCCGGGTGGACGAGCTCGACGCCCCACATGGCGCCCTTGCCGCGGACCTCGCCCACGACCGCGAAGCGCTCGGCCCAGTCGCCGATCCGCGCCTGCAGCAGGCGCTCGACCCGCTGCGCCTCCTCCAGCAGGCCCTCGGACTCGATCGCCTCGAACGTCGCGAGCGCCGCGGCGGTGGAGACGGGGTTGCCACCGAACGTGCCGCCGATGCCGCCGGGCTGCACGGCGTCCATGATCTCGGCGCGGCCGGTGACGGCGGCGAGCGGGAAGCCGCCGGCGATGCCCTTGGCCGTCGTGATGAGGTCCGGGACCACGCCGTGGTGCTCGATGGAGTACCAGGTGCCGGTGCGGGCGATGCCGGCCTGGATCTCGTCCGCGACGAAGACGATGCCGTTCTCGGTGCAGAACTCGGACAGGCGGCGGAAGTAGCCCGGCGCCGGGATGATGATGCCGCCGTCGCCCTGGATCGGCTCGACGAAGAGCGCGGCCAGCTCCTGCGCGCCGATGTGGGTGGTGATGTAGTCGATGGTGCGCTCGGCCGCCTCCTCGCCCGTCATGCCCTCGGGATCGCGGAACGGGTAGCTGATCGGGAGGCTGTAGATCTCGCCCGGGAAGGGGCCCATGCCCGCGCGCTCCGGCCAGGGGCGGTAGGTCATCGCCATCGTGAGGTTGGTGCGGCCGTGGAAGGCGTGGTCGAGCGTAGCGATGGCGCGGCGGCCGGTGAACTTCCGCGCGATCTTGACGGCGTTCTCGACCGCCTCCGCGCCGGAGTTCACCAGGATCGAGTGCTTCTCGAAGTCCCCGGGGGTGATCTCGGCGAGCTTCTCGGCGACCCGGACGTAGTTCTCGTACGGAGTGACGGTGAAGAGGGTGTGCGTCAGCTTCTCGGCCTGCGCGGCGGCCGCCGCGGCGACCGCGGGGTGCGCGTGGCCGATGGTGGTCACTCCGATGCCGCAGCCGAGGTCGATCAGGCGGTTGCCGTCGACGTCGACCAGGACCGCGCCCGACGCGTGGTCCATGTAGATGTTCGCGAGCGTCCCGGCGCCGCGAGAGACGCTGGCGACGCGGCGCTCCTGGAGGGCGACGGAGCGCGGGCCGGGGAGCTCGGTGACGAGCTCTCGGGACTGGGGGACCGAGAATTCACGCATGCCCCGATGGTAGGCCTGGGACCGTTCGAGGACCCGCACCCAGCGCGTTGCGAGGCGCGCCGTGCAGGATGGAGGCGATCCCCGAACGTCCACCGGCCGCCGCCGGTCACGAAAGGTGCCCCTGTGCGCAGAACCCTCGCGATCCTCGCCGTCCTCGGCGCCTCCCTGAGCCTGGCGGCCTGCACCCCCGGGGAGCCGGATGCAGCGCCGTCCGCCTCCGCCACCCCGCTCGGCTGCGCGACCGAGGGCGAGGCGACCGCCGCGGTGCAGACCAGCGGCGACTTCGCCACCAAGCCGGTCACCGTGTTCCCCAGCCCGGTCAGCGTGGATGCCACCGAGCGCTCCGTCGCGATCGAGGGCACCGGCGAGGAGGTCGCCGAGGGCGACACCGTGCTGGTCGACTACACGCTCTACAACGGGACGAGCGGTGCCGAGTTCTCGGCGAGCAGCTACGCGTCCGGTGGCCGCGCGGCCTTCGAGGTCGACACCGACCAGTACCTCGCCGGCCTCGTGAAGGCCGTCAACTGCGCGACCGTCGGCTCGCGCGTCGTCGCCGTCGTTCCCCCGGCCGACGCGTTCGGCGACGCCGGGCAGAGCCAGTTCGGCATCGCCGCGACCGACTCGATCGTCATGGTGATCGACGTCGAGCAGATCGTGCCGACCGCCGCCGACGGCGAGCCGCAGCCCCCGGTCGACGGCCTGCCGACGGTGGCGCTCGCCGAGGACGGGGCGCCCACCGTCACCATCCCCTCGACCGACCCGCCCGCCGACCTGCAGCTCGCCGTCCTCAAGAAGGGGAGCGGCGCGACCGTGGCCGACGGCGACCAGCTGATCGTGCAGTACCAGGGTGTGGTCTGGGGCACCGGCGAGGTGTTCGACCAGAGCTGGGGGAAGCCCGCTCCCGCCGCCTTCGGCACCGGCGACGTGATCGAGGGCTTCAAGGAGGCCGTGGTCGGCCAGACCGTCGGCTCGCAGGTGCTGGTCACCATCCCGCCGTCGAAGGGCTACGGCGACCAGGGCAACCAGAACGCGGGGATCAGCGGGACCGACACCCTCGTCTTCGTGGTCGACATCCTCGCCATCAGCTGACCGGGAGGCGCTGGCTGCTCCGTGCCAGGATGGGCGGATGCGCAGGGTCATCATCCTCGGCTCGACCGGGTCCATCGGCACGCAGGCTCTCGACGTCATCGGCGCGAACCGCGAGCGGTTCGAGGTCGTCGGCCTCGCCGCCGGCTCGAACCGGGCGGCGGTCGCCGAGCAGGCGTCCGCGTTCGGCGTCGAGCACACGGCGTTCGGCGCGGAGGAGGCCGAGCAGCTGATCCGCTCGGTCGACGCGGACGTCGTGCTGAACGGGATCACCGGCTCGGTGGGGCTCGGCCCGACGCTCGCGGCGCTCGAGGAGGGCAGGACGCTCGCCCTCGCCAACAAGGAGTCGCTGATCGTCGGCGGCGAGCTCGTCACCTCGCTCGCCGGTCCCGGTCAGATCGTGCCGGTCGACTCCGAGCACTCCGCGATCGCCCAGGCCCTCCTCGCGGGCGAGCACCGCGAGGTCCGCCGCCTCGTGCTGACCGCGTCCGGCGGGCCGTTCCGGGGACGCGACCGCGCCTCCCTCCGCGACGTCACTCCGGCGCAGGCGCTCGCACACCCGACCTGGGACATGGGCCTGGTCGTCACGACCAACTCCTCCACTCTGGTCAACAAGGGGCTCGAGGTGATCGAGGCGCACCTGCTCTTCGACGTCCCCTACGACCGGATCGACGTCACCGTGCACCCGCAGTCGGTGATCCACTCGATGGTCGAGTACGTCGACGGCTCGACGATCGCCCAGGCCTCGCCGCCGGACATGCGGCTCCCGATCTCGCTCGGCCTCGACTGGCCGCACCGCGTCGCCGGGGTCGGCGTCCCGCTCGACTGGAGCCGCTCCCACTCCTGGACGTTCGAGCCGCTGGAGGAGGAGGCGTTCCCCTCGGTCCGGCTCGCGAAGCGCGTCGGGGAGGCGGGCGCCTCCTACCCGGCCGTGTTCAACGCGGCGAACGAGCAGGCCGTGCAGGCGTTCCACGCGGGGCGGATCGGCTACCTCGACATCCTCGAGACGGTGGAGGCGGTGGTCGATGCGCACAGCGTCGACGGCTCGCTGACCCGCGAGTCGCTGGCCGCGGCGGAGGAGTGGGCGCGCCGCACGGCGGACGAGCGGATCGCCGGAGTCTGACCAGGGGTCATCCGGACGGGCTCCGTCTCCGCGGATCCTTGTCGGCGGACGTCGCGCCGCTGATCCGCTCGGCCGCGGAGTTCATCGGATCCGTGCAGGCGCACCCCAGCGTGGACGGGCGGGCCCGGCCTACAGTGTGTCGGTGGAATCCGTGCTGCTCTTCGTCCTCGGCGTCGTCATCATCGCCGTCGGCGTCGCCCTCTCCATCGCCCTGCACGAGGTCGGGCACCTCCTCCCCGCCAAGCTGTTCGGGGTCAAGGTCACGCAGTACATGATCGGGTTCGGGCCGACCCTCTTCTCCCGGCGACGCGGCGAGACGGAGTACGGCGTCAAGGCGATCCCGCTCGGCGGCTACATCGCCATGATCGGCATGTACCCGCCGAAGCACCCGGGGGACCGGCCCACGGAGTCGAGCACAGGCTTCTTCAACGGCCTGGCGTCCTCCGAGGCCCAGCTCGAGGAGCCCCGGCGCGGCGCCTACGCCACGATGATCGACGAGGCCCGTGCCGCCAGCGCCGAGACGATCGGCGACGGCGAGGACCATCGCGCGTTCTACCGGCTCCCCGTGTGGAAGCGCGTGATCGTCATGGCCGGCGGCCCCTTCATGAACCTCGTGATCGCCACGGTCCTCTTCACCGTCCTCCTCTGCGGCATCGGGATCCCGCAGAGCACCAGCACCCTCGCCGCGGTCTCGCAGTGCGTGGTCCCGGAGTCGCAGCGCGCGACCGCGACCTGCACCGCCGACGACCCGCTGGCACCCGGAGCCGCGGCCGGCCTGCTGCCGGGCGACACGATCACGGCGATCGACGGCACTCCGGTGAGCACCTGGAACGACCTGACCCCGATCATCCAGCGCTCCGCGGGCATCCCGCTCAGCGTGTCCGTCCAGCGCGACGGCGCCCCGCTGACCCTCACGATCACCCCCGCCGAGAACGAGGTCGCGGTGACCGACGCGAACGGCGCCCCCGTCACCGACGCCTCCGGTGCGATCGAGACGCAGACGGTCGGCTTCATCGGCATCTCGCCCACGTCGGCCCTCGCGCAGCAGCCGCTCACCGCGGTGCCCGAGACGGTCTGGTCGAACATCACCAGCGTCGCCCACGTGATCCTCAACCTGCCGCAGCGCCTCATCGACGTCGCCCAGGCGGCGTTCGGCTCGGAGGCGCGCGACGCCAACGGCCCGATCAGCGTCGTCGGAGTCGGCCGGATCGCGGGCGAGATCGCCGCCTCCGACCAGCTCCCCGTCGTGTCGAAGGTGCAGACGATGGTCGGCGTCCTCGCCTCGCTCAACGTCGCCCTCCTCGTCTTCAACCTGGTGCCGCTGCTCCCCATGGACGGCGGCCACATCGCCGGCGCCCTCTGGGAGGGCCTGCGCCGCCGGATCGCCAGGCTCCTCGGACGCCGCGACCCCGGCCCCGTCGACATCGCCCGCCTGCTCCCGCTCACCTACGTCGTCGTCCTCGTCCTCGGCGGCATGAGCGCCCTCCTCATCTACGCCGACATCGTCAAGCCGATCACGCTGTTCTGAGTTGGATTCCACGCCGGTCCTCGCCCGGCGTGGCGCGGTCGGCTTCTCGGGGTGGGGGCGTGGGTGGAGCGGGGTGCGGACGGCTGGGGCGAATCGCTGGGACGCGATTCACCCGTTCGCCTCGGGGGTGGCAGGGCGGTCGCTGACCGGCGTGGCGCGGTCCGCTCTGTGAAAGGGAGCGGGCTGGCAGCGTCTGCGGTGAATCGCTCGGATGGGATCGGCGGTTCGGCTCGGGAGCGAGGCGACCGCGGATCGTCGTGCGGTCTCGGGCTGAGAGCAGGTGCGGTGGACGGGTTCCGAGGCGCGCAGGAGGGGCGGCGGCTGGGAAGGTGCGGCGAGCGGACGAGGGGTCCCGCGGCGCGCGTACGATGGGGCGCGTGCCAGCAGTGAATCTGGGTCTTCCCAAGGTCCCCATGACCCTCGCCCCCCGCCGCAAGTCCCGCCAGATCAAGGTGGGCAAGGTGCTCGTGGGCGGTGACGCGCAGGTCAGCGTCCAGTCGATGTGCACCACACCGACGACGAACATCAACGCGACCCTCCAGCAGATCGCCGAGCTCACCGCGTCCGGCTGCGACATCGTCCGCGTCGCGGTGCCGAGCCGCGACGACGCGGAGGCGCTGCCGATCATCGCCAAGAAGAGCCAGATCCCGGTCATCGCCGACATCCACTTCCAGCCGAACTACGTCTACGCCGCGATCGACGCCGGCTGCGCCGCGGTCCGCGTGAACCCCGGCAACATCCGCAAGTTCGACGACCAGGTCGGCAAGATCGCCGCCGCCGCGAAGGCCGCCGGCGTCTCGATCCGCATCGGCGTCAACGCCGGCTCGCTCGAGCCGAGCATCCTGCAGAAGTACGGCAAGCCCACCCCCGAGGCCCTCGTCGAGAGCGCCGTCTGGGAGGCCAGCCTCTTCGAGGAGCACGACTTCCACGACTTCAAGATCTCGGTCAAGCACAACGACCCCGTCGTCATGGTGAAGGCCTACCGCCAGCTCGCCGAGCGCGGCGACTGGCCCCTCCACCTCGGCGTCACCGAGGCCGGCCCCGAGTTCCAGGGGACGATCAAGTCCGCCACCGCCTTCGGCATCCTCCTCGGCGAGGGCATCGGCGACACCATCCGCGTGTCCCTCTCGGCCCCGCCCGCGCAGGAGGTCAAGGTCGGCCTGCAGATCCTCCAGTCGCTGAACCTCCGCGAGCGCAAGCTCGAGATCGTCTCCTGCCCCAGCTGCGGCCGCGCGCAGGTCGACGTCTACACGCTCGCCAACGACGTCACCGCCGGCCTCGAGGGCATGAGCGTCCCGCTGCGCGTCGCCGTCATGGGCTGCGTCGTCAACGGACCCGGCGAGGCCCGCGAGGCCGACCTGGGCGTCGCCTCCGGCAACGGCAAGGGCCAGATCTTCGTCAAGGGCGAGGTCATCAAGACCGTCCCCGAGGCCGAGATCGTCCAGACCCTCATCGAGGAGGCCAACCGCCTGGCCGCCGAGATGCCGGCCGACGACACCTCGACCGGAGCCCCGGTCGTCACCGTCGGCGCGAACTGACGGCGCGGGGCGGATCGACGTGGTCCGCCCCGCACTGCGCCTCGCGCTCGTGGTCGTCGCCGCCGCGCTCCTCGCCTCCGGTGTCGCCGCGCTCCGCAGCGGCCCGTCCTCCGAGGCCGGCGAGTGCATCGACAGCCGCACCCCGCAGGACCCCTTCGGCTGCGACCGCTGGGTGCTGACCGCGGCAGAGGGGGAGACCCCGTACACGGCCTGGGTCGAGGACGCCCGCGTTCGCCTCCGCTCGGAGAGCGTCGGGGGTGCGCCGACCCTGGTCGTCGGCACGGGCTGCCTCGTGGTCAGCGCCGCCTACCGGATCGACGACGGCGTGCTGGTCCCCGGCGATGAGGTGACCGGATCCGACAGCTGCTCCGACACGCCGAGCCCCGAGGCCATCCGGCTCCGGGCGCTCCTCTCCGGCCCGATGACGATCGGCGGCACCCCCGACGAAGTGCTGCTGGACGGCACGGGCGGAGCGGTCGTCTTCTCGCGGATCCCCGACTGAGGCTCCCGGCGCCCTCGCGAGCCGGGGGAGCGCAGCGGATAGGATCGTCCCTCGTGGTCACCCGTCTCTCGCATCTGTTCGTCCGCACGCTCCGGGAGGATCCCGCCGACGCCGAGGTCGCGGGCCACCGCCTCCTCGTCCGCGCGGGCTACATCCGCCGTCAGGCGCCCGGCGTCTTCGCCTGGCTGCCGCTGGGCCTGCGCGTCAAGCGCCGCATCGAGCGGATCATCCACGAGGAGATGGAGGCGGCCGGCGCCCAGGAGGTGCACTTCCCCGCGCTCCTGCCCCGCGAGCCCTACGAGCTCTCGGGCCGCTGGACCGAGTACGGCGACGGCGTGTTCCGCCTGAAGGACCGCAAGGACGCCGACTACATGCTGGCTCCCACGCACGAGGAGTTCTTCACGCTGCTCGTGAAGGACCTCTACTCCTCCTACAAGGACCTGCCCCTGTCGATCTACCAGATCCAGGACAAGTACCGGGACGAGGCGCGGCCCCGCGCGGGCCTCCTGCGCGGCCGCGAGTTCACGATGAAGGACGCGTACTCCTTCGACTACACCGACGCCGGCCTCGACGCGAGCTACCAGCGCCAGCGCGACGCCTACGAGCGGATCTTCGCCCGCCTGGGCCTGGAGTACGTGATCGTGCAGGCCGACGCCGGAGCGATGGGTGGCTCCCGGAGCGAGGAGTTCCTGCACCCCACCCCCGTCGGCGAGGACACCTTCGTCCGATCGGCGGGAGGGTACGCGGCGAACGTCGAGGCGTACCGCACGCCCGTCCCCGCGGCGCTGCCCGTCGAGGGCCTGCCCGAGGCGCGCGTCTTCGACTCGCCCGACACCCCGACCATCCAGACCCTGGTCGACCTGGCGAACGCGACGCAGCCCCGCCCCGACGGCCGCGCCTGGACCGCCGCCGACACCCTGAAGAACGTCGTCCTCGCGCTCACCGCGCTCGACGGCACCCGCGAGCTCGTGATCGTCGGCCAGCCCGGCGACCGCGACGTCGACCTCAAGCGCGCCGAAGTGGCCTTCGCCCCGGCCGAGGTCGAGGCCGCCACCGCGGAGGACTTCGCGAAGCACCCCGGACTGGTCAAGGGCTACATCGGACCCTGGTCGGCCGAGGGAGCCGTCCTGGGCGAGGAGTCGGCGACCGGCGTCCGCTACCTGCTCGACCCGCGCGTGGTCGACGGCACCGCGTGGATCACCGGGGCCAACGTCTCCGGGCAGCACGTCCTCGACCTGGTCGCCGGCCGCGACTTCCACGGCGACGCCACCGTCGAGGTCGCGGACGTCCGCACCGGCGACGAGGCGCCCGACGGCTCGGGCCCGATCGAGACCGCCCGCGGCATGGAGATCGGCCACGTCTTCCAGCTCGGCCGCAAGTACGCCGACGTCCTCGGGCTGAAGGTGCTCGACGAGAACGGGAAGCTCGTCACCGTCACGATGGGCTCCTACGGCATCGGCGTGACCCGCATCCTCGCCATCATCGCCGAGGCCACCCACGACGACCGAGGACTGCTCTGGCCCGCGAACGTCGCGCCGTTCGACGTGCACGTCATCGCGACCGGCAAGGACGCGGCGGCTCTCGAGCTCGCCGAGTCGGTCGGCGCCTCCCTCGAGGCCGCCGGCCGCGACGTGCTGCTCGACGACCGCCCGAAGGTCTCGCCCGGCGTCAAGTTCGGCGACGCCGAGCTGATCGGGGTGCCCGTGATCGTCATCGCGGGGCGAGGAGCGGCCGACGGGATCGTCGAGCTGTGGGACCGCCGGTCCGGCGAGCGCGAGCAGCTCCCGGTCGCCGAGGCGCTCGCCCGGCTGGGCGCCTAGACCCGACACGCCGAGGGCCCCGCCACCGCTTCCCGTGGCAGGCGGGGCCCTCCGTGCGTCGGCGGGATCCGCGGGTGGAACCCCGGGCCGCGTCGGGTACCCTTGAGGGCTGATCCGGGTGAGAGCCCGGCAGGCGAACGACCGCGGTCACCACCGCGGCATCCAAGTGAATAGAGAGAAAGGCCCGCCCGTGGACATCGACCTGAGCGTTCTGCGACTCATGGAGCGCGAGCGCGAGATCCCCTTCGAGGAACTCGTGCAGATCATCGAGCAGGCGATCCTGACCGCCTACCTCAAGCACATCGGCCAGGCCGACGACGCCGACAAGGCCACCGCCGTCGACGCGCGAGTGCACCTCGACCGCAAGACCGGTCACGTCTCGGTCTTCGTGCCCGAGCTCGACGAGGAGGGCGCCGTCGTGGGCGAGGCCGAGGACTCCCCGCGCGACTTCGGCCGCATCGCCGCCTTCGCCGCGAAGCAGGTCATCAACCAGCGCCTGCGCGACATCGCCGACGAGCACGTGCTCGGCGAGTTCAAGGGCCGCGAGGGCGACATCGTCGCCGGCGTCATCCAGCAGGGCCCCAACCCGCGGATGATCCACGTCGACCTCGGCTCCATCGAGGCGATCCTCTCGCCCGAGGAGCAGGTGCCCGGCGAGGACTACAGCCACGGACGCCGCATCCGCGTCTACGTCACGAGCGTCGGCCGCGGACCCAAGGGCCCGTCGGTCCAGGTGTCCCGCACCCACCCGTCGCTGGTGCGCAAGCTGTTCGCCCTCGAGGTCCCCGAGATCGCGTCCGGCGTGGTGGAGATCGTCTCCCTCGCCCGCGAGGCCGGCCACCGCACCAAGATCGCGGTGCGCGCGACCGAGCCCGGCGTGAACGCCAAGGGCGCCTGCATCGGCGAGCTCGGCCAGCGCGTGCGCGCGGTGACCGCCGAGCTCAACAACGAGAAGATCGACATCGTCGACTACTCCTCCGACCTGCCGACCTTCGTCGCCAGCGCGCTCTCGCCCGCCAAGGTGACCAGCGCGTTCGTGATCGACCAGAGCCTCAAGGCCGTCCGGGCGCTCGTCCCCGACTACCAGCTCTCGCTCGCCATCGGCAAGGAGGGCCAGAACGCCCGCCTCGCCGCCAAGCTGACCGGCGCGAAGATCGACATCCAGCCCGATTCGGTGATGGACGGGGAGTGATCCCCGATCATCGGCCGTGCGGGGGAGCGGTCCCGGAGGGGAGGGAGTAGAGTGGAATCCGTCAGAACGTGCGTCGGCTGCCGTCTGCGCGCCCCCCGGGCCTCTCTTCTGAGGCTGGTCCTCCACTCGAACGTCCTCGCGGTAGACCCGCGTGCCGTCCGTCCTGGTCGGGGAGCGTGGCTCCACGACACAGCCGACTGCTACGAGCTCGCGGTCAAGCGCCGCGCGTTCGGAAGAGCGTTCCGGACACGCGAGAGCGTGGACGCGAGCGAGCTGGAGCAGTACATCGCACGATCCGACCGGCTCGGCCCCTCGACCGGAGGGGCCGGAGCAGCGCACGATCACACCATAGAGAACAGGCAGAACGGCCCGTGAACTGATCATGAGCGAAGACTGATGAGCGGCTCGAAATGAGACCCGTCCGTTCGTGACGCCTGCCCCCGTCTTGGGTGCAGGCCCAAGACAGGAGAGAAGTGGCAAAACCACGCGTACACGAGATCGCATCCGAACTGGGTGTCGATAGCAAGGTTGCACTTGCGAAGTTGAAGGAGCTCGGCGAGTTCGTCAAGGGCCCGTCCTCGAGCATCGAACCCCCGGTGGCGCGCAAGCTCCGCCAGGCCCTCCAGGGCCAGGGCGGTTCCTCCGCGGGAGCGTCGGCGACCCCGGCCGCCCCCGCCGCCGGTGCCCGTCCCGGGGCCCCGCGCCCCTCCGGCGCGCGTCCGTCCGCGCCCACGCCCGGACCGGCCAAGCCGCCCGCTCCGGCGCCGGCACCGCCGATGTCTGTCGCCGAGCGCCAGGCCCAGGCTCAGGCAGCCCAGGAGGCCGCGGCCGCTCAGCGCGCCCAGGCAGCCAAGGACGCGCCCGCCGAGGCCGCCGCTCCGGCTCCGACCGAGGCCCCCGCGGCTCCGGCCGCCGCCGAGAAGCCGGCGTCCGGCGCGACCCCCGGCGGACCCAAGCCCGTGACCCCGCGTCCGGCTCCCGCCGCGAACACCCCGCGCCCCGGCGGCGCCTCGGGCGGCTCCAACCGCCCCGGCGGCACCCCGCGCCCGGGCAACAACCCGTTCGCCAGCAACCAGGGCATGGGACAGCGTCCCGCCGCCCCGCGCCCCGGCAACAACCCCTTCGCCAGCTCGCAGGGCATGGGATCGCGTCCGACCCCGGGCAACATCCCCCGCCCGGCTGCTCCGCGCCCCGGCGCGCCCCGACCCGGCGGACCCGGCATGGGCCAGCGCCCCGCCGGCTTCGGCCAGCGTCCCGGCGGACCCGGCGGCGGAGCAGGACGTCCCGGCGGTGCCGGTCGTCCGGCCGGCGGCGGCTTCCAGCGCCCCGGCGGCGCTCCCGGTGCCGGTGGCGGCTTCGCCCCGCGTCCCGGTGGCGGCGGCGGTCGCGGTCGCGGCCCCGGCGGTGGAACCGCAGGAGCCTTCGGTCGCGGCGGCGGCAAGAGCAAGGCCCGGAAGTCCAAGCGCACGAAGCGTCAGGAGTTCGAGCTCAGGGAGGCCCCGTCGCTCGGCGGCGTCAGCGTCCCCCGCGGCGACGGCAGGACGGTCATCCGTCTGCGCCGCGGCGCGTCGATCTCGGACTTCGCCGACAAGATCGAGGCCATGACCGGCGTGCCGGTGCCCCCCGGCAACCTGGTCACCGTCCTCTTCGCCCTCGGCGAGATGGCGACGGCGACCGAGTCGCTCGACGAGGCCACCTTCGAGGTGCTCGGCTCCGAGCTCGGCTTCAAGATCCAGGTCGTCTCGCCCGAGGACGAGGACAAGGAGCTCCTCGAGGGCTTCGGTCTCGACCTCGAGCAGGAGCTCGACGACGAGACGGACGAGGACCTCGAGATCCGTCCGCCGGTCGTCACCGTCATGGGTCACGTCGACCACGGAAAGACGCGCCTGCTCGACGCGATCCGCAACGCCAACGTCGTCGCCGGCGAGGCGGGCGGCATCACGCAGCACATCGGTGCGTACCAGGTCGTCGCGGAGCACGAGGGCATCGAGCGCCCGATCACCTTCATCGACACCCCGGGTCACGAGGCGTTCACCGCCATGCGAGCCCGCGGTGCCCAGGTCACGGACATCGCGATCCTCGTGGTCGCGGCGGACGACGGCATCATGCCGCAGACCATCGAGGCGCTGAACCACGCCCAGGCGGCCAACGTGCCGATCGTGGTCGCGGTGAACAAGGTGGACAAGCCCGACGCCAACCCGGCCAAGGTGCGCCAGCAGCTCACCGAGTTCGGGCTCGTCGCCGAGGAGTACGGCGGAGACGTCATGTTCGTCGACGTGTCGGCTCGCGCGGGCACCGGCATCCAGGACCTCCTGGACGCCGTGCTGCTCACCGCGGACGCCGGTCTCGACCTGCGCGCCAACCCCAACAAGGAGGCGCGCGGAGTCGCGATCGAGGCGAAGCTCGACAAGGGACGCGGTGCGGTCGCGACCGTGCTCATCCAGTCGGGAACGCTGCGCGTCGGAGACGCGATCGTCGCCGGAACGGCCTACGGCCGCGTCCGTGCGATGGCGGACGAGAACGGCAACGCCGTCCTCGAAGCCGTGCCGTCGCGTCCGGTGCAGGTGCAGGGACTCTCGTCCGTGCCCCGCGCCGGCGACACCTTCCTCGTCACCGAGGAGGACCGCACGGCCCGTCAGATCGCCGAGAAGCGCGAAGCCGCTCAGCGCAACGCCCTGCTGGCCAAGGCCCGCAAGCGCATCTCGCTTGAGGACTTCACCCGTGCTCTCGAGGAGGGCAAGGTCGAGTCGCTCAACCTCATCATCAAGGGCGACGTGTCCGGTGCCGTCGAGGCGCTGGAGGAGTCGCTCGTCAAGATCGAGGTCGACGACTCGGTGCAGCTGCGCATCATCCACCGCGGCGTCGGTGCGATCACGGAGTCGGACGTCAACCTCGCGACGATCGACAACGCGATCATCGTGGGCTTCAACGTCCGCCCCGACCCGAAGGCCCGCGAGCGCGCTGCTCGAGAAGGAGTGGACATCCGCTTCTACTCGGTCATCTACAACGCGATCGAAGAGGTCGAGAACTCGCTCACGGGCATGCTCAAGCCCGAGTTCGAGGAGGTCCAGTCCGGTGTCGCCGAGATCCGCGAGGTGTTCCGCTCCTCCAAGTTCGGCAACATCGCGGGTGTCATCGTCCGCTCCGGCACGATCACCCGCAACTCGAAGGCGCGCGTCATCCGTGACGGCGTCGTGGTCGGGGACAACCTGGCCATCGAGTCGCTGCGTCGCTTCAAGGACGACGTCACGGAGGTCCGTACGGACTACGAGGCCGGTATCGGACTCGGAAAGTACAACGACATCCAGATCGGCGACGAGATCGAGACGATCGAGATGAAGGAGAAGCCGCGAGGCTGATCCGCTCCACTGGAAGGCCCGGGTCCGCCCGGGCCTTCCGGCGTCTCACGGCGCTGTTCGTGCGGGATCGGGAGGGGACTCTCGTCCTCTCGCGCCCTGCGGGAGGAATCGCGGGCCGCCCGTGTCCCGGAGGTGCGCACCCTCCAGCGGGCGCTTCCGCACCCCCGGGTGCGGGCGACCGACCCCGATCAGGCGCTCCTGTATCGGTGGGTGCGCCCGCTGAACGAGCAGCTCGCGAGCAGCGCGCCTGCAGGCGACGTCCGGCTCCCGATCCAGCACCTGAGCCTTCCCACCCCGGTCCCCGAGGATCCGGGGGGCGGACCCGCACTCCCTCCGATCGCGGGCACGGGTGGGGTGCCTCCTCGCGGCTCCTGGCCGGGCCTGGCGGGCGGGCCGCAGGCCCGCGGGAGGGAGCCGCGAGGAGGCACCCCACCCGCGCCGTCGCAGACGCGCGGTCGAGGGGCATCACGCCCCAGAAGCAAGGCCCCCTCGGACGCGACCGGTCGTCCGGGCGGAGAGTGGTTGAATGGCGAGCTGAACGGTTCGCCGAGAGAGATGTGAGGACCAGCCATGGCAGATCCGGCCCGGGCGAGGAAGCTCGCCGAACGTATCCAGGTGATCGTCGCGAAGCGGCTCGAGCGCGGTCTCCGCGACCCGCGCCTCGGCTTCGTCACCATCACCGATGTCCAGGTGACCGGCGACCTGCAGCACGCCTCGGTGTTCTACACGGTCTACGGCACCGACGAGGAGCGCGCCGATTCGGCCGCGGCCCTGAAGGCCGCCACCGGAATGCTCCGCACCGAGGTGGGCAGGAACATCACGTCCCGGCTCACGCCGTCGCTCGAGTTCATCCTCGACGCGGTGCCCGAGAACGCGAAGCACATCGAGGACCTGCTCGCCGCCGCGCGCAGCCAGGACTCGCAGGTGCAGTCGCTCGCCGCTCAGGCGGACTACGCCGGCGAGGCCGACCCCTATGTGAAGCCCCGCGAGGACGACGAGGACTAGGCGCCGAGCCCGAACACCGCGGAGCCCGTGGCGACGTCGACCGATTCCAGGACGACGACGACACGGGCTCCCGGCGTGAGCGGGGCCGGGACGTCGACGGTGATCTCCGGGTCGAGCAGCTGGACCGAGGAACGGGTGCGCGCCGAGGAGACGACGATCCCGCTGAAGGAGGCTCCTTCGCGGCCGCGGAGGACGGCGGCCTCGACGATCGCGGTCGCCGCACGGGAGGCGGCTCCGGCCCGGCGGTCGCTCGCGGCGAGGAGCGGCGGGAGCAGGGGCAGCGCCTCGCGCAGCTGCGACGGGATCGTTCCGCCGCGGGACACCGCGAGGCAGACGGCGAGGCCGAACCGGTCGACCAGGCGCCGCAGCGGCGCGGTGACGTGCGCGTACGGCGCGGCGAGAGCCGCCTGCTCGGGATGCTCCGGCGGGGCGCCGTCGAAGGCGGTGTAGCCGGCGCCGCGGAACAGGCTCGCCGCGGCGTACATGATGGCGAGCTGGGCGGGGTCGGCGGTGTCGAGGCGGCGCAGGTAGGCGCCGTAGGCCTCCTCCTCGGGCCACGGGACGCCGAGCGCCGCGGCTCGGGAGCGGAAGGCCGCGACGGTGGCGGGGTCGGCCTCGGGCATGGTCCGGAGGATGCCCACCCCCGCGTCGAGCATCATCGTCGCCGCCGCCATGCCGGTCAGCAGCGAGACCTGGGCGTTCCAGCCCTCGACGGCCAGGGGAGCGCGGCGCTCGACCCGGTAGCCGCCGTCGGCGGCGACGATCTCCTCCTCGGGCAGCGTCAGGCTCGCTCCTCCGCGCTCGGCCTCGCGCGCCAGGCGCTCGCGTCCGAACCAGGGGAGGAGGACGAGGGAGGGGTGCTGATCGCCCGCGTCGACGCTGCGCTGCACGCCCTCGTAGTCGAGCCGGGCCACGCTGCGGACGAGCGCCCGCTCGAGGTGCACCGAGCGCGGCTCCGCCCGCTCGTCGAGGGTCAGCGTCCAGACCAGCGCTCGGCGCGTCTCGTCCGGCAGGAGCGACGCGGTCCCCTCGGAGAGGACCGCGGGGTGCAGCGGGACGCGGCCGTCCGGGAGGTAGTAGGTCTGGCCGCGGCGGCGCGTCTCGGCGTCGAGCGCTCCGCCGGTGCGGACGACCGCGGGCACGTCCGCGATGGCGTAGCGGAGGACGACGCCCTCCGACGTGCGCTCCAGGTGGAGGGCCTGGTCCAGGTCGAGCGAGCCGGGCGGGTCGATCGTCACGAAGGGGAGGTCCGTCCGGTCGACGCGGTCCTCGTCGTCCGCTCCGGCGTCCGCGTGCTCGGCCTCGGCCAGCGCGGCCGGCGGGAACGGGCCGGGCAGGTCGTTCTCGACGCGGACCGCGGCGAGGGCGCGCTGGACGTCCTGGGCGAGGTCGACGTCGAGGGCGCGCTCGACGGCGGCGTCGGGGCGGGGGAGGCGGAGGCGGCGACCGGTCACGGCGCCGACCCTACCCGCCTCCTCCGACGCGGACGGCGGTCGACGGGCCCTCAGGAGCCGGGGAGGAGGTAGCCGTCCTCCGGGCCGCCCGTCGCCAGGCCGTCGGCGAGGAGCCCGGCCAGGGCGCGACCGCGCTGGTCGGCGTCCGGCCAGAGAGACTCCACCTCGGCCGCGGTGACCGGGCCGTGCGCGGCGCGCAGCTCGGCGAGGATGAGGCCGCGGACCTGGCGGTCCGAGCCCTCGAACCGCTTCTGCTTCGCCTTCACGGGCCCGGTGTGCTCGGGGTACCCCTCCGCCCGCCAGCGGCAGAGGTCGCGGATCGGGCACTCGTCGCAGCGCGGAGCGCGGGCGGTGCAGACGATCGCCCCCAGCTCCATCGCGCCCGCGTTGAAGGCCGCCGCCTCGGAGAGCGACTCGGGCAGCAGCGCCGACATCGCGGCGAGGTCGGCCCTCGCGCGGGGCGGGCCGGGCTCCGCCGCTCCGTCGACCGCGCGCGCGAGGACCCGGCGGACGTTGGTGTCGACCACGGGGTGCCGCCTCCCGTAGGCGAACACGGCGATGGCGCGGGCGGTGTAGTCGCCGATGCCGGGCAGCGCGAGGAGGGTCTCGACGTCGTCGGGGACCACGTCGCCGTGCTCCTCGGCGATCGCCACGGCGCAGGCGTGCAGGCGCAGGGCCCGCCGCGGGTAGCCCAGGGACTGCCAGGCGCGCACCGCCTCGCCGGGCGGGACGGCGGCGAGTGCGGAGGGTGTCGGCCAGCGCTCCAGCCACTCCGCCAGACGCGGGACGACGCGGACCACCGGGGTCTGCTGCAGCATGAACTCGCTGACGAGCGTGCCCCAGGCGGGGAAGTTCTCGCGGCGCCACGGCAGGTCGCGGGCGCTCGTGCGGAACCAGGCGGTGATCGCGTCGGCGAGAGGGTCGGAGGGCATCAGCCCACACTAGGCGGCGGCGCGTATCGTGGGCGGATGACCAGGTGGGCTCCGCAGAAGGCCGATGTGCTCGACGCTCTCGCGGCGGAGGTGCTGCACAACTACGGGCGCGGACGGGTCAAGGTCGGGATCGACGGCGACGACCCCGCGGGGAGCGCGGCGTTCGCGCTCGACCTCGCGGAGGCGCTCCGCCGGGCCGGCAAGGACGCGATCGTCGCGCACCTCGCCGACTTCCGACGTCCCCGCGCCGATCGGGACGACCCCGCCGTGCCCGAGGAGCAGCGCTCCTACGCGGCCGGGTACGACTACGAGCTCCTGCGCCGCGTCCTGCTCGATCCGTTCACCCTCGGCGGCAGCACCGGGTTCGTGCTCGCGGGCTTCGACGCGGTGCGCGACGAGGCGCGGCAGGCGCGATGGCGGACCGCCGGCCGCGACGCGGTGCTGCTCGTCGACGGCGAGTTCGCCCTCCGGCCGGAGCTGCGCGGCGCGTGGAGCACCAGCATCCGCCTCGACACGCAGGAGCCGCCGGTGGACGCGGCGTACCGCGCCACGACGGATCCGCGCCGGCTGGCGGGGATCCTCGTCGACATCCGCGATCCGGAGCAGCCCCGGCGCCTCTTCGCCGACTCCTGCTGAGCCTCGGGACGGAGGCCGCCGCCGCGGGCGGCGTCGGTCCGACAGGGCCGCGGGCTCAGACCAGGGCGGCGCGGCGCACGACCTCAGCCGGCGGCACGAAGGCGCCCGCCCGCTCGACCTCGTGCACCAGGTCGACCAGCAGCTGGTTGACCGGTGCCTCGCGCCCGCCGCGGTGAGCGGTGCGGACCACGGCCCCGGCCAGGTGGTCGATCTCGCTCGGCACTCCGCGGCGGACGCTCTGCAGCGTCGACCCGGGGTTCGGCACCTCGCCCATCCGCGCGGCCATCCGGCGGGGGAGCAGCTCGACCAGGGGCAGGGGAGCGGCGGCCAGGGCGCGGACGGACGCGTTCGAGAGTCCCTGCAGCGAGCCGAAGCGGACGCCCGACGCGAGGCCCGTCCGGGCGGCCTCGCGCATCGACCGGGCGAGGACGCGCCGCAGCCCCGGATCGACGATCGTCTCCTGGACCGAGAGCCCGGTGATCGCGGGCAGGGCGTTGACCTCGTTGATCAGCAGCTTCGTCCACTGCGCTCCGGTGAAGTCGTCGGTGACGGCGGTGGGGACCGCCTCGCCGAGCACGGCGGCGGCCCGGCGCACGTCGTCGTCGGCCGGGCGGCCGGGGACGCCGAGCGTGGTCGTGGCAGGAGCCGTGACGGTGACGCGGCCGGGTTCGAGGTGGCTCGCGGCGAAGAGGGCGAGAGCACCCACGAGCCGGGCGTCGCGCACCTGCCGGGCCGCCGCGGTGAGTCCGTCCAGTCCGTTCTGGACGACGACGACGAGGGTGCCGTCGACCGTGCGGCGGTTGGTTCGCAGCGCGTCCTCGGCGTCCTGCGCTTTCGTGCAGACGAAGGCGAGATCGGGTGCCAGATCGAGGGACTCGCCGCAGCGGACCCAGGCGGTGTGCTCGCCCCACGCCCCGTCGAGCCGGATCCCCGACCGGCGGATCGCGGTGAGGTGGTCGCCTCGGGCGGTGACCTCGACGTCGTGCCCGGCGCGGTCGAGAAGGGCGGCGATGGTGCCGCCGACGGCGCCTGCTCCGAGTACTGCGATCCTCATCCGGACAGCCTAGGACGGGCGGGGGAGGGCTCCGGCTCCACCCCGGGAGTACTCCCGATCCGTCCGTGTATCCTCGCACCCGTGCTCGAGACCCCCGCCCCGGCTCCGAACGGGATCCTCCTGCTGGACAAGCCCGGCGGCATCACCAGCCACGACCTCGTCTCGCGGACCCGCCGTCGCGCGGGGACCCGCAAGGTCGGCCACGCGGGAACGCTCGATCCGATGGCGACCGGGCTGATGATCCTCGGTCTCGGCCCCTCGACGCGCCTGCTCACCTACCTCGTCGGCCTCGACAAGCAGTACGAGGCGACGATCCGGCTGGGCTCCTCCACCACCACCGACGACCAGGAGGGCGAGGTGCTCGCCTCGGCGGAGCCCGCCCTCGTCGCGGCCCTCGCCCCGGAGTCGGTGTCCGACGCGATCGCGGCCCTCACCGGAGCGATCGAGCAGGTCCCGAGCACGGTCAGCGCGATCAAGGTGGACGGCCGCCGCGCCTACGCCCGCGCCCGCGACGGCGAGGAGGTCGTGCTCGCCTCCCGCCCCGTGACCGTCTCGGAGTTCGCCGTCCTGGCGAGCCGCCCGGTCGAGGGGTTCCTCGACCTGGACGTGCGCGTCACCTGCTCCTCCGGCACCTACATCCGCGCGCTCGCCCGCGACCTGGGCGCGTCCCTCGGAGTCGGCGGCCACCTGACAGCGCTGCGGCGCACCGTGGTCGGCCCCTTCTCCGTGGCGCAGGCCGGCGAGATCGACGAGCTCGACGTCCCCGCCGCGCTCCTGCCGCCGACGCTCGTGGCGGGCGAGCTGTTCCCCCTGCTGCGCCTCGACGCCCAGGAGGCGGGCGATCTCGCGAACGGCAAGCGCATCCCGGCCCCGGAGGCGGTGGCGGGAGCGAAGGGCCTCCTCGCCGCGGTCGGCCCGGGGGAGCGGCTGATCGGCCTCGCCGAGCGGCGCGGCACCCAGCTCAAGAGCGTCGTCAACTTCCCGACCGAGGACCTGCGGACGGCCGCCTCGTGATCGAGTGGTTCACGATCCTCCAGGTGGGGATCGCCGTCGCGGCCGGCCTGCTCTGCCTCGTGCTCGGGCTGCTCGCCCGCCGTCCCTCGGACGTCTCGGTCGGCGCGACGGCGATCGTCGAGCTGCTGCTGATCGTCCAGCTGGCGGTCGCGATCGTGTCGCCGCTGGTCGGCAACCGCCCGTCGGGGAGCCTGCCGGAGTACTACATCTACCTGATCTCGGCGCTGCTCCTGCCGCTCGCTGCCGGGTTCTGGGCGCTCATCGAGCGGAGCCGCTGGAGCACCGTGATCCTGGGCGTCGCCTGCCTCTCGATCGCGGTCATGGTCTACCGGATGCACCAGATCTGGTTCTTCCAGAGCGCCTGATCGGGCCCGCCACCGGGCCCGGCCCGGCGAGCGCCTAGCATGGACGTGCGATGTCGAAACCAGCCAGCGATGCGTCCGGACGGGCCGCTCACGACCCCTCAGTCCCCTCGGCCCCCGGGAGCGGCGAGCCGACCCGTTCCGCCCGCTCGCGCGGGATCGGCAGCCTCCTGGTCGTGGTCTACGGGATCCTCGCGCTCGCCGCGACGGGGCGCTCCGTCTTCCAGATCATCGATCGGTTCGACGAGGCGCCGCTGGCGTTCTCGCTCTCCGCGCTCTCGGCCGTCGTGTACGTCGTCGCGACGGTCGCCCTGATCGTCCCGGGCCGCGCCTGGCAGCGCGTCGCGTGGGTGACGATCACCTTCGAGCTGGTGGGCGTGCTCGTGGTCGGCGCGCTCAGCCTCCTCGCTCCGCAGCTCCTCGGGCTCGCGAGCGCCGACCCGTTCGGGCGCCAGTCGACGGTGTGGGCGGCCTTCGGCGCCGGCTACCTGCTCATCCCGCTCGTCCTGCCCGTGCTCGGCCTCTGGTGGCTCCGCGTGCAGGGGCGGCGCACGCCCCGGGCGGCCGCCTGATGCGCGTCGAGACCCGCCCCGGCGACCTGGCCGGGATCGGACCCTCCGCCGTCACGATCGGCAAGTTCGACGGCGTCCACTCCGGGCACCGGGCCGTCATCGGCCGGCTGCACGAGCGGGCCCGCGAGCAGGGGCTCGCCGCCGTCGTCGTCACCTTCGACCGCAATCCGCTCAGCGTGATCGCGCCGGAGAAGTGTCCGCCCGTCCTGGTCGGCAACGAGCAGAAGCTCGAGCTCCTCGCCGGGACCGGCGTGGACGCGACGCTGCTGCTCACCTTCGACGAGGCGTTCCGGGCGCTCTCACCCGAGCAGTTCGTCGAGCAGGTGCTGGTGGAGGCGCTCGAGGCCCGTGTGGTCCTCGTCGGCTCCGACTTCCGCTTCGGCGCCCGGGGAGCGGGCGACGTCGACCTGCTGCGCGTGCTCGGCGGGCAGCACGGATTCGAGGTGGTGCTGATCGACGACGTGCGGCCCGAGGACGGCCGCCGCGTCTCCTCCACCTGGATCCGCGAGCTGCTGGCCGAGGGCGACGTGGAGCACGCGACGCGCCTGCTCGGGCACGAGCCCGTCGTCCGCGGCGTGGTCGTGCACGGAGCGAAGCGCGGCCGCGAGCTGGGCTTCCCGACCGCGAACCTCTCGCCGCAGTCGCAGGGCCTGATCCCGGCCGACGGCGTCTACGCGGGCCGGCTCACCACCGACGGCGTCACGCATCCCGCCGCGATCTCGGTCGGCAGCAACCCGACCTTCGTCGGAGTGCCGCCCAAGCAGGTCGAGGCGTACGTGCTCGACCAGACGCTCGACACCCTCGACCTCTACGACCGCGTGGTCGACGTGGCGTTCGTCGGCCGGATCCGCGGCCAGGTCGCCTACGAGGGCGTCGAGCCCCTCATCCGCCAGATGAACCACGACGTGGTGCAGGTCCGCGAGGTCCTCGGCATCGACTGAGCGGGATGCCGGCCGCCGCCTAGCAGGGGCCGCGGGCCCGCACCAGCGGGAGAGGTCCCGGGGCCATCGGCGTACCGTGGCCGCATGAGCGAAACCCCCTCCGACTCGGCGCGCCCCCTCGCGCTCGTCACCGGCGCGACCGGCTACATCGGCGGCCGGCTGACGCCGCGCCTCCTCGAGGCGGGCTTCCGGGTGCGCGTCCTGGTGCGCGACCCGCGCAAGCTGGTCGACGTGCCGTGGGCGGAGGAGGTCGAGGTCGCCCAGGGCGATCTCGGCGATCCGGAGTCGCTGGAGGCCGCGGTCGAGGGCGTCGACGTCCTCTACTACCTCGTCCACTCGATGGGCTCGGGCAACGACCACGCCCACTTCGAGGAGGTCGAGAGCCGCGCCGCGCAGAACGTCGCCACGGCCGCGGAGTCGGCCGGCGTCGGCCGCATCGTCTACCTCGGCGGCCTGCACCCCGAGGGCCAGGAGCTCTCGAAGCACCTCCGCTCGCGCGCGGAGGTGGGCCGGATCCTGATGGAGTCGGGAGTGCCGACGATCGCCCTGCAGGCGGGCGTGATCATCGGCTCCGGGTCGACCTCGTTCGAGATGGTGCGCCACCTCACCGACGTGCTGCCGTACATGCCCGCGCCGCAGTGGGTGCGCAACTTCATCCAGCCGATCGCCGTGCGCGACGTGCTGCACTACCTGATCGGCTCCGCGTCGCTCGAGGACGCCACGCTCAACCGCACCTTCGACATCGGCGGGCCCGACGTGCTCCGCTACGGCCAGATGATGAACGGCTACGCGGTCGAGGCCGGGCTCCCGCAGCGGCCGATCGCGTCCCTGCCGGTGTTCACCCCGTGGCTGGCCTCGCAGTGGGTCAACCTGGTCACGCCGATCCCGCGCTCGCTCGCGGTGCCCATCATCGCCTCGCTGCAGTACGACTGCGTCGTGCACGAGCAGGACATCCGCGCGCTCATCCCCGACCCCGAGGGCGGGCTGACCTCCTACCGCCGCGCCGTCCGGCTCGCGCTGGGAAAGATGCAGGCGGGCGAGATCGAGACGAGCTGGCAGAACGCGGAGGTCGTCGGCGCTCCCAGCGATCCGCTGCCGAGCGACCCGGAGTGGGCCGGCCACACGGTCTACGTGGACCTCAAGGAGCGCCGCACCCAGGCCGACCCGGCCAAGCTCTGGCGCGTCATCGAGGGCATCGGCGGCACCAACGGCTGGTACTCCTTCCCGCTCGCGTGGGTGATCCGCGGCTGGATGGACCGCCTCGTCGGGGGAGTGGGCCTGCAGCGCGGGCGCCGCGACTCCGCGCGCCTGCACGCCGGCGACGCCCTCGACTTCTGGCGCGTCGAGGAGATCGAGCGGCCGAAGCTCCTGCGCCTGCGCGCCGAGATGAAGGTGCCCGGCGGGGCCTGGCTCGAGATGCGCGCCGAGCCCTCCGGAGACGGCGGCTCGGTCTACACGCAGCGCGCGGTGTTCTTCCCGCAGGGCCTCGCGGGCAGGCTCTACTGGTTCGCGATCCTGCCCTTCCACGGCATCATCTTCAACGGCATGGCCAACCGCATCACGGCCACCGCGGCCGACCTGCCGGACTCCGGCGACGAGCGCTCCCCTGGCGGGCGCCGGGTGCAGCGGTGACAATGGAGGGGTCCGGCGGCGGCGAGGCCGCCCGGGACGCCGACGAGAGGAGCACGATGAGCGAACGGTCGAGTACGGACGCGGGGCGCGGACTCCAGCTGGGGAAGGTCCTCTTCATCGGGGACAGCATCATCCAGGCGGGAGCCTGGGGCGAGTGGCTGACGGAGTCGACGGTCGTCGACGAGGGAGTCGGAGGGGCCACCACGGCGGACGTCGTCGCGCGGCTCGCCGAGCTGGTCGCGCAGGAGCCGGATACGGTGGTGCTGCTGATCGGCACCAACGACCTCGCCTGGCACCGCACGACGGAGCACGTCGTGCGCAACATCGAGACGATCGTCGCGACGTTCCGGCGCGACCTCCCGGACGTGCGCATCCTGGTGACCTCGGTCCTGCCGCGCGGACACGAGTTCGCGCCGCAGATCCGCGAGATCAACCGCCACCTGTGGCAGTTCGCGCCCACGGCGCACGCGGGCTACCTCGACCTGTGGCCGGTGCTCGCGGGCGAGGACGGCGGACTGCTCGAGCAGTACTCGCCGGACGGCCTGCACCTCAACGAGGACGGCTACCGCGCCTGGCGCGAGGCACTGGGCCCGGCGCTCGAGGCGGTCGTGCGGATGCCTCCGCGGACCCGCCCGATCACGCTGCCCTACGACGAGTTCGCGCGGCCGAAGACGGCCTAGCGCAGCACCGTGGAGGGGGAGTCGACCGCAGGGTCGGCTCCCCTTCCGTCATTCCGCGGCCAGGGCGGCCTCGAAGGCCGCGAGGGCGTCCGCGGAGAAGAGGACGAACCGGACCTCGTCCAGTGCGCCGTCCGCGGTCGCCTCGCGGACCGTCTCCACCGCGATGCGCGCCGCGTCGTCCATCGGCCAGCCGTAGACGCCCGCCGAGACGGCCGGGAAGGCGAGCGTCCGCGCACCGAGACCGACGGCGGTGCGCACCGACTCGCGGTAGGCCGAGGCGAGGACGGCGCTGCGGTCCTCCGACCGCGAGTGGACGGGACCGACGGTGTGCACGACCCAGCGGGCGGGGAGGCGGCCGGCGGTCGTGGCGACCGCGGAGCCGGCGGGCAGGCCGTCCGGCAGCTCGGTCCCGCGGAGCCGGCGGCACTCGGCGAGGATCTCCGGTCCGCCCGCGCGGTGGATCGCGCCGTCGACGCCGCCGCCGCCGAGGAGCGACGAGTTCGCCGCGTTCACGATCGCGTCGACGTGCTCGCGGGTGAGGTCGCCGCGCACGGCTCTCAGGGTGGTCACGACTCCTCCTCCAGGCTTCGTCCGAGGGCAGCGATCGCCGCAGGTCCCACGCGGCAGCAGCCGCCGATCAGATCCGCTCCCGCCGCGCGCCAGGAGGCGACCAGCGCGGGGTCGAAGGCCGCGTCGCCTGCCCAGCGACGCTCGACGGCGTCCCACTCCTCGCCGCTGTTCGGGTACACGACGACCAGCTTGCCGGTGACGGAGCGGGCGATGCGGACCGCCTCGGCGACGTCGCCGGGCGGGCAGCAGTTCACTCCCACGCCGACCACCTCCTCGGAGGCGGCGGCGACGGCGAACGCCTCGGCCAGGGGCTCGCCGGCCGCGGTGCGGCCCGAACGGCCGCTCACGCAGATCCAGGCGGGGACCGAGGAGCCCGCGAGGGCCTCCACGACGGCCCGCACCTCCCGCACCGACGGGATGGTCTCGACGGCGAGCAGGTCGGGCCCGGCCGCGGCCAGGGCCTCCAGGCGCGGCCGGTGCCAGGCGGCGAGCTCGCCGACGGTGAGGCCGTCGTCGCCGCGGTACTCGGAGCCGTCGCCGAGGCTCGCACCGAAAGGGCCGACGGAGGCGGCGACCCAGCCGCTCTGCGCGCGCCGGGCCAGGTCGACGCTCTCCCGGAGGGCGCGCTCGGCGAGGCGCGGGGCCAGCCCCGCGGCTGCGAATCCGCTCGCGGACACCTGGTAGCTCGCGGTCACCGCGACCCGGGCGCCCGCCTCGGCGAAGGCGCGGTGCGCGGCGACGACCCGGCCGGGCTCCTCCAGCAGGACCCGGGCGCTCCAGAGCGAGGAGTCCACCGCGGCCCCCTGCTCCTCCAGCTCCGTGCCCAGGCCCCCGTCGAGCAGCAGCGGGCGCACCCGCGCCGCAGCGACGAGGCCGGCGGTCACGAGCGGTTGTTGGAGAGCTCGAAGATCTTCACGAGCTCGGCGATCGCCGCCTCGCGGGCGTCTCCGCCCTCCTCGAACATCGCGGTGATGTGCGTGCGGAGGTGGTTCTCGACGATGAGCTTGTTAAGCGAGCCGAGCGACTTCTGGATCGCGAGGGACTGCGTGACGATGTCGACGCAGTAGTCCTCGTTCTCGATCATCCGCTCGAGGCCGCGCATCTGGCCGCCCAGGATCCGGGCACGGTGCAGCGAGCGCTTCTTGAGGTCCTCGATCACTCCTCCAGCCTACGCGCCGCAGGCGGTACCCGGGCGGGGTATGCGCGCCTACGATCGAGGGGTGAGCACCCGCAAGCCGTCCCGCGCGACCGCCGCCCGCTACCCCTCGCGCGACCGCGCCCGCATGGCGCTCGCGCCCGGGATCCTCGGCGCGATCGTGCTGCTGGCCGGGCTCGCCCTCGTCGGCTCCGACGCCTACGACTTCATCCGCTACCCGGTCGCGATCCTCGCGGCGGTCATCGGCTGGTTCGCGATCCAGGCGCGCGCACTCCTCTGGCTGATCGGGCTCGTCCCGGTGCTCGTGCTGTGGAACCCGGTGCTGCCGTTCGCGTTCCCGGACGCGATCTGGTCCTCGCTGAGCCTCGCCGCGGTCGGCGTCTTCGTGGCGGCGGGTCTCGTGATCCGCGTCCCGACCCCGGAATGACGACGAGCGCGACCGTCCGCGCGGCGGAGCGCCGACCGGACCGTCCCGAGGAGTAGACTGGCGCCGCACCCGCACGCCGGGGATGCTGCGACCGGGTCCCAGACCCGTTGCTCGGAGCTCCCGACGGCCACCGGATGCACCGACGCCCGACGCCTCCCCGGAGGCGATCCGGCGGATGCACGGCGACGGCAGCGCGCGGGAACCCCTCCTCCGCCCCCCGTCACACATCGAGGAGGAGCATGGCTCGCAGCGGCCAGCGTCAGTCCGGTCAGACGCGACGAGCGTCGAACGCCGCCGGGAGCCGACCCCGATCGCGCTCGCGCGGTGTGGACAACGCGGGGATCATCCCGATCCTCGCCCGCCGCGTCCGCGAGGTGGAGGCGAAGGCCCAGACCGGCAAGGTCGGACCGACCAACCGGACGAAGTTCCTGGTGATCGCCCTCCTGATGCGCGAGGAGCGCAAGCGGGTCAAGGTCGATCCCTCGCTCAGCGACGCGCAGCGCGCCGAGGAGATGAAGCGCCTCGACGGCATCGCCACGATCCTGGCCAAGACGGCCGCCCGCGACACCAGCCTGATCGCGCTGCTCGAATCGGAGGCCGGCGTCACGGCGGCCGCGCAGAAGCTCCGCCGCGACTGGCTGCTCGAGGCGGGCGCGGAGCTCAGCCCCGACGAGCTGCTCATCGTGACCGAGCCGGAGCCCAAGCCCGAGGTGCCGGTCAACCAGGTCGTGCCGCAGTCGGTGCGCGCCCGCCAACTGGCGAACCCCTTCCTCCCGCCGGACTTCTCGATCGCCGAGGCCTCGGCTCCGGCGCCGCGCCGCAGGCTCGACGACTGGGAGCTGCTCGGGCCGCTCTTCAAGGCGTTCGAGTACGGAGCGGGCGGACGGGCCGCGAGCATGGAGCTCCCGGAGCCGCCGAAGCTCGACCGGGTCTCGCCGCGCGGCCGCGAGCTGATGCCGCACCAGGCGCGCTTCATCGAGAGCGCCCGCGAGGGGCACCGCAGCTTCCTGCTCGCCGACGAGCCGGGTCTGGGCAAGACCGCGCAGAGCCTCCTGGCCGCCTCGGTGGTCGGGGCGTACCCGCTGCTCGCGGTGGTGCCGAACGTGGTCAAGATGAACTGGGCGCGCGAGGTCGAGCACTGGACCCCGCAGCGGCGCGCCACGGTCATCCACGGAGACGGCGGCACGCTCGACGCGTTCGCCGACGTGGTCATCGTCAACTACGACATCCTCGACCGGCACATCGGCTGGCTCGGGAGCCTGGGCTTCCGCGGCATGGTCGTCGACGAGGCGCACTTCATCAAGAACCTCCGCTCGCAGCGCTCGCAGAGCGTGCTCGCGCTGGCGTCGAGGATCCGCGAGACCACTCCGGGGCACGATCCGCTGATGATCGCGCTGACCGGCACCCCGCTGATCAACGACGTCGACGACTTCCGCGCCATCTGGCGCTTCCTCGGCTGGATCGACGAGACCAAGCCGGGGCCGGAGCTGATGGGCCGCCTCGAGGAGACGGGCCTCACCCCCGCCGACACGGGCTTCTACCCGGAGGCGCGCGAGGCCGTGATCGACCTCGGCATCGTCCGGCGCAAGAAGATCGACGTCGCCGCCGACCTGCCGTCGAAGCGGATCGTCGACCTGCCCGTCGAGCTGGACGACGACCTCGGCCGCTCCATCCAGAAGGCCGAGCGCGAGCTCGGCGCCCGCATGCTGCAGCGCTTCAGGGCGGTCACCTCCTCGATCACGCACGAGCTCGACGACGACGAGCGCGAGCGGTTCATCCGCATCGTGGCGCAGAGCGAGCTCGAGGAGTCGAAGTCGGCCAAGACCGGCGAGAACGTCTTCACCATGGTGCGCCGGATCGGCCAGGCCAAGGCGGCGCTGGCCGCCGACTACGCCTCGCAGCTGGCCCGCTCGGTGGGCAAGGTCGTCTTCTTCGCGAAGCACATCGACGTGATGGACCAGGCGGAGGACACCTTCGAGAAGCGCGAGCTCACGTCCGTCTCGATCCGGGGGGACCAGACCGCGGCGTTCCGCCAGACGCAGATCGACGCCTTCAATGAGGACCCCGACGTCTCGGTCGCCGTCTGCTCGCTCACCGCGGCGGGAGTCGGCGTGAACCTGCAGGCGTCGTCCAACGTGGTGCTCGCCGAGCTGTCGTGGACCTCGGCCGAGCAGACGCAGGCGATCGACCGCGTGCACCGCATCGGCCAGGAGGAGCCGGTGACGGCGTGGCGGATCATCGCGGCGCACACGATCGACGCGAAGATCGCCGAGCTCATCGACGCCAAGGCCGGTCTCGCCGCCCGCGCGCTCGACGGCGCGGACGCCGAGACGGCCTCGGCCGACACAGTGCAGCTGGACGCCCTCATGCACGTCCTGCGCGAGGCGATCGGCTGAGTGCACCCGGCCGGGCCGGCTGAGCGCACCCGGCCGGGCCGGCTGAGAGCTCAGCCGGTCCGGGCGAGCGGTGCGGCGAAGAAGTCCCTCTCGAACGAACTCGACCGCAGGAACGCGTCCCTCATCGCGGCGCGCTCCCTCGGTGAGGCGTCGCGGGCGGCCTGCTCCGTGAACTCGATCGCCCGCTCGGTGGCCGTCGCGAAGACCGGGTCGCCGTACGTGAGCAGCCAGTCCGCGTAGGGGTGCTCGGGATGCCCGGAGGCGGCGAGGCGCGACCCGACGTCGGCGTAGAGCCAGAAGCAGGGGAGCAGGGCGGCGACGATCTCGCCGTAGCCGCCGCGCGCGGCGACCGCGAGCAGGTGGTCGGTGTAGCCGCGGGTCACGGGCGCGGGCGTCGCGTCCCTGGTCCCGAGCCGGTCGCGGTGCAGCTGCGCCTCCGCCGCGAGGGCGGACGCCGAGCCCTCGGCCCAGAAGACCTGCTCGGCGGTGGTCGGCGCGCGCTGCGCCGCCACGGCCAGGACGCGGGCGTACTCGGTGAGGTAGAGAGCGTCCTGCTCGAGGTACCACTCGAAGTCCTCCCGCCCGAGGGAGCCGTCGCCGAGGGCCCGCACGAACGGGAGCGCGTCGATCTCGTCGCGGAGGGTCCGGGTCCGCTCCCAGACGTCCGCGCAGAACGCCGGAGGACGTTGCCGGTGGAAGTGGTCGATCGGGCCGTTGCCGGTGCCGACCTCCAGGGCGTCGGCGGCGCGCAGGGCGCCGGTCAGCCACTCCTTGGCCTCCGTCAGCGCCTCGACCAGGGCGTCGGAGGAGGCATCGCGCCCGGCCAGGAGCGTCGCCATCGCGGACGAGAGCGAGCACCCGGTGCCGTGCGTGTTCGAGGTGGCGACGCGCTCGCCGGGGACCTCGCGCACGAGGCCGTCGGGGGTGACGATCGCGTCCGGGGTGGCGGGGCCGTCGAGGTGGCCGCCCTTCACGAGCACGGCGGCGTCGAGGGCGCGGGCGAGTGCCGCTCCCTGCGCGAGCGCGGCCGGCCAGTCGGAGGCGGTCGGCTCTCCGGCCAGCACGCCCAGCTCGGGGAGGTTCGGCGTCACCAGGTCGGCGCGGCGGAGCAGGTCGCGCACGGCGTACTCGGCTTCGGGAGCGAGCAGCCGGTGACCGCTGGTCGCGACCATCACCGGATCCACGACCACGACGGGCGGGCGGACCTCGTCGAGCCACTCGGCGACGACTCCGGCGTACTCGGCCGTGGCGAGCATCCCGATCTTCACCGCGTCGATCGTGACGTCGTCGCTCACCGCGTCGAGCTGCTCGCGGAGGAACGCGGCGGGCGGCAGGTGCACGGAGCGGACCCCGTGCGTGTTCTGCGCGACGAGCGCGGTGACGACCGCCATGCCGTAGCCGCCGAGCGCGCCGATCGACTTGAGGTCGGCCTGGACGCCGGCACCGCCGGTCGGATCGGTGCCGGCGATGCTGAGGACACGGGGGACGCGAGCGCCGGCGGTCATCGGTCCCACTCCGCTCGGATCAGGCGGGCGGCCGCCGCGGGGTCGGCGGCCGTGCAGAGCGCCGACACGACCGCGAGGCCGGCCGCACCGGCGAGGCGGAGTGGCCCCGCGTCCGCGGCTCCGACTCCGCCGATGGCGACGCAGGGCAGCGCCGTGGCCGCGGCGAGGGCGGCGAACCCGTCGACACCGAGGGGAGCGGGGTGGTCGGGCTTGGTCGCGGTGGGCCGGATGACGCCGACGCCGAGGTAGTCGACCGTCCCCGCGGGCAGGGCGCGGACGGCGGCGAGGTGCTCGGGGGTGTTCGCGGTGAGCCCGATCACCGCGTCGGGACCGAGCAGCGAGCGGGCGGCGGTGACGGGGAGGTCGGACTGCCCGAGGTGGACGCCGTGGACGCGGGCGCCCGCGAGGCGGGCGGCGAGGGCGACGTCGACGCGGTCGTCGACCAGCAGGGTCGTGCGCTCGTCGAGGACGGCGGCGACGGCCCGGGTCAGGGCGACGAGCTCGGCGGCGGAGGCGTCGTGATCGCGGATCTGCACGGTCGTGACTCCGCCTCGGACGGCGGCAGCGGCCACGGCGGGCACGCCGCGCGGGCCGCACTGGGCGGTGTCCGTGACGAGGTAGAGCGAGAGGTCGAGGCTCATGCGATCCGCGCCCCGGCCTCGGCGTCGGCCGGCTGGAGGGCAGCGAGGGCGTCGAGGAGGCCGACGGCGAAGGACCCGGGACCGCTGCTCGCAGCGGCGGCCCGCTCGGCGGCGAGGCCCCAGACCGCGGAGGCGCTGACGGCCGCGTCGAGCGGGCGGGCGCCCGCGCCGAGGAACGCCGCCATCACGGCGCCGAGCGCGCAGCCGCCGCCGGTCACGCGGGTCAGCAGCGGGTGGCCCCCCGTGACCCGGACGATCCGCTCGCCGTCGGTGACGAGGTCGACCGCTCCCGAGACGGCGACCACGCCTCCGGTGCGGCGGGCGAGGACGCGGGCGGAGTCGAGCGCCTGCTCGGCGGTGTCGACGGCGTCCACGCCGCGGCCGCCCGCACCGGCTCCCGCGAGGGCGAGGATCTCGGAGGCGTTGCCGCGGATGATCGCGGGCCGCGCCTCGAGCAGCTCCACCGCCAGAGCGGTGCGGACGGGCAGCGGGCCCACGGCGACCGGATCGAGCACCCACGGGGTGCCGGCGCGTCCGGCCGCGGCGACCGCCTCGCGAGCACCCTCGCGCTGCTCCGCTCCGGGCGTGCCGAGGTTGACGAGCACCGCGGAGGCGAGGCCCGCGAAGACGCCCGCCTCGCCGGGCAGGTCGCACATCGCCGGGCTGGCGCCGAGGGCCAGAAGGCTGTTGGCGGTGAAGCCGGTGACGACCGCGTTCGTGATGCACTGCACCAGGGGCCCGGCGGCGCGGAGCTCGGCGAGATCGCGACCCACGGACGCCGGGTCGGGCGCCGTGTCGGCGGGGAGGGTCGGGTGGACAGGCGTGCGAATGCTCATTCGCGACATCCCTTCGCTAGTACGAACTAGATCAGGTTCAACGGGTCTTCTCTCAGCCCTGGCGGGCACCCCGTGTCACTGCGCACGACCCTAGCAGCGGGCGCGGGCGCGCTCGCTGCTGCAGTGCGAGAGGAGGGAGCGGGCCGTCGTCGCCCCTTCGCCCGGGAGCGGCCGCTCAGCCGGTGAGGATCGTCGAGTCGCCGCGCGGCCCCACCGCGACGCGGAGGCCGATCGGCAGCCGCTCGCGCATCGCGTCGACGTGGCTGATCAGGCCGATCGTCCGACCGCCCGACCGCAGCTCGTCGAGCGTGCTGAGCGCCGTCTCGAGCGTCTCGGCGTCGAGCGAGCCGAAGCCCTCGTCGATGAACATGGTCTCGAGCGAAATGCCGCCGGACTGCGCCGTCACCACGTCGGCGAGGCCGAGGGCGAGGGCGAGCGAGGCGAGGAACGTCTCGCCGCCGGAGAGCGAGGCGGGCTGCCGGCGGACGCCGGTGAAGGCGTCGAGCACGTCGATCCCGAGGCCGGAGGCGGCACCGCGGTAGGCGAGCGAGTCGTCGTGGGCGAGGGCGTAGCGGCCGCTGGTCATCGCGTCGAGGCGGAGGTTCGCCGCGGTCACGATCTCCTCCAGGCGTCCGGCGAGGGCGAAGGCCTCGAGGTCCATCCGGCGCGTGTTCTGCCCCCGGCCGGAGACGGTCTCGGCCAGCGCGCGCAGCTCCTCGTGGCGGTGGAGACGCTCACCCAGCACGGCGAGGCGGCCCGCGGCCGTCGCGGCGAGCTCGGCCAGGCGCTCCGAGCGGTGCTCGAGCACGGAGAGGCCGGCTCGCGCCTCGTCGCGACGGGCGGAGGCCTCGCGCGAGCGCTCCTCGGCGGCGGCGAGGTCGACGGCCGTGCCCGGCAGTCCGCGGAGCTCCGGGTCGGCGAGCACCGCCTCCGTCGCGCTCCGCCGTCGCTCGTGCTCGGCGACGACGGCCTCGGCCCGTGCCCGGTCCCCGCTGGCCAGCGCGGCCGACTCGGCCTCCTCGGCGGTCGTGAAGCCGCGCTCGGCGAGGACCTCGGCGAGCTCCTCCCGGGCGGCGGCGGCGGCCTCGGACCGCGAGACGGCCGCCTCCTCGGCCTCGACCAGGGCGACGGCACGGCGGCGCTGGGCACTCAGCTGCTCGACCCGCGAGGCGACGCTCGTCGCGCCGTCGCGGAAGGCCTCGACGCGCTCCCGCAGCAGCCGCAGCGCTTCAGCGGCGAGGGCGGACTCGTCGGCGCGGGCGCGGTGCTCCTCGCGAGCGGCGTCCCGTCCGGTCGTGAGAGCGTCGATCCGGGTGCGCAGCCGGGTGCGCTCGCGCCGCAGCTCCTCCATGCGGGCGGCGGCGCGGCGCGCCGAGGCGAGCCGCTCCTCGTGCGCCGGGCGGAGCGACTCCGGATCCGCGTCCTCGCCCACACGCTCCTCGAGCGCCGCGAGAGCCCGAGCCGCGGCTCCCTCGCGCTCGCGGGCGCCGTCGAGGGCGGCGGCGGCGCGCTCCACCGCGACGCGGGCCCGGTCGAGGTCGTCGGTGCCGACCGTCGTCGGGCCGTCGTGCTCGGCCGGGCGGGGGTGCTCGCACGAGCCGCAGACGGGGCAGGGCTCGCCCGGCTCCAGCCGCTCGGCGAGCTCCCCGGCGAACCCGGCGAACCGGCGCGCGATCAGGGCGGCCTGCTCCGCGGCGCGCTCGCCGTGGACGCGCGCCGCGTCGGCGTAGGCCGTGCCGAGCCGCTGCAGACCCGCCGCAGTGAGATCGCGCTCGAGGGCCGCGGCGATCCTCCGCTCGAGCGCGGCGAGCTCGTCGACGCGCGTGGGGACAGCGGCGGCCTCCCCGGCCAGGGACTCCTCCTCGGCGGCGAGCGCGTCGACGCGGGCGGGCAGCTCGCGCAGCTCCGCCTCGATCCCCGCGAGCGCGGTCGCCGCCGCCTGCTCGGCGCGTGCGGACCGCTCGGTGACGCGCTCCGCGTCGGGGAGCCGGCGCTCCTCTGCCAGCGCCTCGGCGAGGGCGCCGAGGACAGCGGCGAGCCGTTCGGCCGTCTCGGCGGCCGGGCCCCCGGACGCGTCCCCGTAGGCGTCGGCGGCGAGGTCGCGCTGCTGCCGGGCGGCCCGCTCCTTCTCGGCGGCTGCCCGGGCGGAGCGGAGCAGCGGCAGCACGCCGTCGGCCCGGCGCGCGCGCTCGATCGCGGCCCGCTGCTGCTCGACGTGCGCCTCGGCGACCACGAGCTCCTCCGCCTCGATGAGGGCGCGCCGGCGCCGCTCCTGGCCCCGGGCGATGCGCCGTGCCTCGTCGAGAGCGGTGCCCGCGGCCTCGTGCGCCGCGTCGGCCGCGGCGGAGCCGGCCCGGGCCGCCTCGAGCGGAGCGGCGAGCCGCGCCGACAGCCCGGCGAACCAGGCGGCGTCCGGCAGAGGCGGCTCGGCTCCGTCATCGAGGAGCCGGACGGCCTCGTCCGCGAGCGCCGTCACGGCCGCGCGCTCCTCCTCGAGCCCGACGGCGCTCGCGTCGCGCTGCTCGAGCAGGCGGCGGCGGAGCAGATCGAAGCGCTCGGTCGCGAAGAGCGTGCGCAGGAGCCGCTGCCGGTCGTCGTTCTTCGCGAGCAGGAACTCGTGGAAGCGGTTCTGCGCCAGCAGGATCACCTGGAGGAACTGGTCCTTCGTCAGGCCGACGATCCGGCCGATGTCGGCGCCCACCTCCTTCGCGCTCGACGAGACCCCTACCCAGGCGCCGTCGACCTGCTCCAGCAGCTCGACCTTCGCCGGCTGGGTCGTGGTGCCGGTGCCGCGCCGCTTCGGCCGCTCGTACTCGGGCGAGCGCCGGACGCGGTAGACGCGCCCCGCCGCCTCGAACTCGAGCTCGGCGAAGGTCTCGTCCTCGGGGCCGCTGTGGTCGCTCCGGAGGCGCGAGGCGGTGCCGTCGAAGCGGGGGACCGAGCCGTAGAGTGCGAACGCGATCGCGTCGAGGATCGTCGACTTGCCCGCTCCGGTGCGCCCGGCGATGAGGTACACGCCCACGTCCTCGAGCCGGTCGAAGTCGACGCACTGCTCGGCGCGGAACGGTCCGAATCCGGCGAAGGCGAGTCGGCGGATCCTCACCGCAGAGCCTCGGCCTCGATGGCCGCGAGCGCGTCGAGGGTGAGGGCGCGCTCGGTCTCCGTGGCGCCGTGACCGCCGCGGACGTGGGCGAGGAAGTCGTCGACGACCTCCACGTCGCTCCGCCCGCGGATCCGCTCGGCGTACGCGCGCGGCTCGGCCGCGGCGTGCGGGGGCCGGTGCTCGAGCGTGGCGCAGCCGGGGAAGCGCGACTGCAGGCGCGCCATCGCGTCGAGCGGGCGCACGGGATCGGTGAGCACCGCCGAGACCCAGTCGCCCTCCACCTCGGCCAGGGAGGGATCGCGCAGCAGCTGCTGGAGCTCGCCCTCGATCACGCTGAGCCTCCTCGGCACGGGGAGCGGCGACCACTCGACGCCCTCGAGCCCCTCGGGCCCGATCGTCACCAGCCAGGCGCCGCGCGGCTTCGACGCCTCGCCGAACGAGTAGTGCAGCGGCGCTCCGGAGTAGCGCACTCCCGGCAGCAGCTCGGCGCGTCCGTGGATGTGCCCGAGCGCCGCGTAGTCGGCCGCGGCGAAGTGCTCGACCGAGACGTAGTCGAGCCCGCCCGCCGTGATGTCGCGCTCGAGGACCGCGGCCGGGGCTCCGACCGCGAAGCAGTGCGCGAGCACGACCCAGGGACGGCCCGCCGCCTCGGCGGCGGCGCGCACCCGCGCCATCGCGAAGGCGAGCACGTCCTCGTGGCGGCGCAGCTGCTCCTCCGGGTGCCGGTGGCGGTAGAGGGCGGGCTCGAGGAAGGGGATGCCGTGGACGCCGACCTCGAGGCCGGACGCGTCGCGCAGCACGACCGGCTCGGCGTACGCCTCGGGGTCGGTGAGGACGTGGACGCCCGCTCCGCGCAGGAGCCCGGCCTGGAAGCCGAGCCGGGCGGGGGAGTCGTGGTTGCCGCTGGTGAGGACGACCTCGGCGCCGGCCGCGCGGATCGCCTCGAGCGTGCGGGTGAGGAGGGTGTAGTGCTCTGCGGCGGGCACGGCGGAGTCGAAGACGTCGCCGGCGATCAGCACCGCGTCCACGCGCTCGGCCAGAACCGTCTCGACCAGGGCCTCGAGCACGGTCGCGAGCGCCGCCGTCGTGGAGTGCCCGTGGAAGGTGCGGCCGATGTGCCAGTCCGAGGTGTGCAGCAGCTTCACGGTCGTCCTTCCTCTGCGTCGTCCGGGGGAGCGACTCCAGGCTAGTGAGGCCCTCCGACACCGGCGGCGCAACGGACACCTCCCGTTCACCGGGAGGTGCACAATAGGGCGTCGGTCGAGCAGAGGAGATGGTCGTGAAGCTGCCCCGCGTCCCCGCGACGATCCTGGGTCTGGGCTCGCGCACCCGCGCCGCCGCCGAGGACACCGCTCCCATCCAGCGTCTGCGCCCGGACGACGAGCCGGCCCGCACCAGCACGGTCGACAACGCGATCTACCAGGACGGCCGCCGGGTCGTCTCTCCCGGCAGCATCCCGGAGGCGCTCGCCGCCCTGCAGAAGCTGCCCGACGCGATGGCGTGGATCGGGCTGTACCGGCCGAACGCGGCCGAGCTCGCCGCGCTCGAGGACGAGTTCTCGATGCACCCGCTCGCCCTCGAGGACGCGATCAGCGCGCACCAGAGGCCCAAGCTCGAGCGGTACGGCAGCGACATGTTCGTGGTGCTGCGCGCCGCCAGCTACTCCGACCAGCGCGAGGAGGTCGATTTCGGCGAGCTCCACCTGTTCGTGGGGTCGAACTTCGTCGTCACGGTCCGCCACTCCGAGAAGCCCGACCTCTCGCTGGTGCGGCGGCGGATGGAGGCCGATCCGGAGCTGCTGCGCGTCGGCCCGGTCGCCGTGCTGTACGCGATCCTCGACGCCGTCGTGGACCAGTACTCGCCCGTCGTCGCCGGTCTCGAGAACGACATCGACGAGATCGAGGCGCAGGTCTTCGAGGGCGACCCGGCGGTGTCCCGCCGCATCTACGAGCTCAGCCAGGAGGTGCTGGACTTCCAGCGTGCGGTCGCTCCGCTGACCGGCATGCTCGGGCGGCTCGTCACCGACTTCGAGGTGTTCCAGTCGGATGTGGAGCTGCGCCGCTACATCCGCGACGTCGCCGACCACGTCGCGCTCGTCACCGAGCGGGTCGACGGCTTCCGCACCACGCTGCGGGAGATCCTGGCGGTGAACGCGACCCTCGTCGCCCAGCGCCAGAACGAGGACATGAAGAAGCTCGCGGAGGTGGGCAACCAGCAGAACGACGAGGTCAAGCGGATCTCCGCCTGGGCGGCCATCTTCTTCGCGCCGACCATGATCTCGAGCATCTACGGCATGAACTTCGACGTGATGCCCGAGCTGCACGTGGCGTGGGGGTACCCGGCGGCGCTCGCGGCGATGCTCGCCTCGAGCGTGGTGCTGCACCGGCTCTTCAAGCGGTGGGGCTGGCTCTGAGCCCGCGTCCCGCGACGTGTCAACACCGTGACGGTCCCGGAGGCTCCGCGTAGCGTCGCTCGCGGGCCGTCCGGCCCCTGAACGGAGGGACTCCCGATGACTCCGGAGGACACGACCACGACGGCCCCGCGGCCCCGCTCCCTCTGGCGGGCGGGCGCGGCTCCGATCCCCTCCGACGAGTTCGTGCCGGGCGCGCACTACGACGACGTCGTGGTCGGCGCCGGGCTCACCGGGCTGGTCACCGCGCTCCTCCTGCAGCGGACCGGCCGGCGCGTGCTGGTGCTGGAGGCGCGGGAGGTCGGCGCCGTCACGACCGGGAACACGACGGCGAAGCTCAGCCTCCTGCAGGGAGCGCACCTCTCCCGGATCTCGGAGCGCAACATCCCCGCGGTGACCGAGGCCTACGTCGCGGCGAACCTCGCGGGCTTCCGCTGGCTGCTCGACTACTGCGAGGGCGCGGGCGTGCCGGTGCAGAGGCGCACCGCCTACAGCTACGCGCAGACGCCCGAGGGCGTGGACGCCGTCCTGAAGGAGCACACGACCGCGCGCCGCTTCGGCCTCGCGACCCGCCTCGTCGGCGAGCTCGACGTGCCGTTCCCCAGCACGGCGGCCGTCGCCCTTGACGACCAGGCCCAGTTCGACCCGATGGACGTCCTCACGGCGCTCGCCGCCGACTTCCGCGCCGCCGGGGGCACCCTGGTGCAGGGCGTCCGGGCCCTCGGTATGCGAGCGACCGCTCCCGTCCGGGTCCGCACCAGCGCGGGCCCGGTGACCGGGGACCGGGCCTACCTGCTCACGGGGGCGCCGATCCTCGACCGCGGCCTGTACTTCGCCAAGATCGCAGCGCTGCGCTCGTACGCGGTCGCGTTCCGCACCGACGCGCCGATCCCCGACGGCATGTACCTCTCGGTCGACGAGCCGTCCCGCTCGGTGCGCGACGCCGAGCGCGACGGCGAGCGGCTCCTCCTGATCGGCGGCAACGGCCACCCCGTGGGGCGCAGGCCCGTCACCTCGGAGGCGGTGGACGACCTGGTCGCCTGGACGCGGCGGTCCTTCCCGGGGGCGGAGCCGGTCGCGCAGTGGAGCGCCCAGGACTACGAGCCGTTCCACCGTGTGCCGTTCGTGGGCTGGCTGCCGCGGGGCCGCGGACGGATCTTCCTGGCGACCGGCTACGACAAGTGGGGGATGACCAACGCGGTGCAGGCCGCGCTGACGCTCGTCTCCGACCTCGAGGGCGGGACGCCGGCCTGGGCGAGGACGCTGCACCGCCGGCCCACGCTGCCGCGGGTGATGGCGGAGGGGCTCGGCGCCGGGCTGGCGGTGGGCGCCTGGTACGCCCGCGGGTGGTCGGCAGCGTTCCGCGCGCCCCGCTCGGCCGGGGTGGTGCCGGCGGAGGGCCAGGGCTCGCTCGCCCGCGACGGCCTGCAGCCCGTCGCGGTCTCCACCGTGGAGGGGCGGCGCTGCGCGGTGTCGGCGGTGTGCCCGCACCTGGGCGGGATCGTCACCTGGAACGACTCGGAGCGCAGCTGGGACTGCCCGCTGCACGGCTCCCGCTTCGCAGCCGACGGGACGGTGCTGGAGGGGCCGGCGGTCGAGCCGCTCGCCCCGCTGGGCTAGGACGGCCGCCGGCTCAGCGGAGCCGACGGCCGAGGCAGGCCCCGCGGAGCAGGCGGCTCAGTCCTCGTCCGCTCCAGGCTCCGCGACCTCGTCGCCGTCCGCGCCCGAGGCGTCGCCGGTCGTGTGCAGATCGGTGTCGCCCGGGATGCTGAAGTCGCTCAGCGGGTCCAGGGGCTTCTTGTCGTCGGTGTCGTCGCTCATGCCTGCCACCCTACGAGCGCCCGGCGAGGCGCTGCACCGCGGCGACCGGGATCGACAGCCACTCCGGCCGGTTGCGCGCCTCGTAGATCGCCTCGTAGACGGCCTTGTCGAGTTCGAACGCGTCGAGCACCGCCCGGTGCGCGGTGACCGCGTCGCCCGCCCGCTCGGTGTAGCCCTCGAGGAACGCGGCCCGGCTCGCCGCCGCCCAGGCCGCCCTCGAGGCGCCCGGCTCGGCCTGCTCGTGCGCGCCCGCCGCGTAGTCGAAGGACCGCAGCATCCCCGCCACGTCGCGCAGGGCCACGTCGGGAAGGCGGCGCTCGTGCATGGGCCGCAGCGGCTCGCCCTCGAAGTCGAGGAGCACCCAGCCGCGGTCGGGCACGGACAGGACCTGCCCGAGGTGGTAGTCGCCGTGGATGCGCTGGAGCCTCGGCCACGGCGCGGTCTCGGCGGCGCGGAACACGGCCTCGATCGCCTCCGAGTCCTCCGCGATCACGGGGACCTCGGCCGAGGCGATGCGCAGGCGACGGCGCATGGTCGCGACCATCCGCTCGACGACCTCGGACGTGGTGTCCTCGGTCGGCATGACCTCCGCCAGCGTCGCGTGCACCTCGGCGGTGGCGCGGCCCAGCTCGCGGGCGGGTCCGGTGAAGTCGGAGTCGGCGGCGACCGCCTCGAGGGCGACGCGCCACGCGTCCTGGACCCCGGGGAGGAACTCCTGCGCGAAGGCGAGGTGCCCGAAGGCGCGGCCCGTCTCCTCGCCCTCGTCGTCCCACTCGCCCGTCACGTTGCCGATCACGGGCGGGACGAGGGCGCTCCCGGCGGCGTTGAGCGCCGACTGCACCGTCACGTCCGGGTTGTCGCCGTGGTGGAGGGCGCGGAAGACCTTGACGATCACCGGCGTCGCGTCGGATCCGTCGTCGGCCGTGGTGCGGACGATCACCGAGGTGTTCGACTGCTCGCCGCTGAGCACCTTCGAGGACGCGAACGCCCCGATCGCGGCACCCGGCTGCCGGTGGCCCTCGGCGCGGGCGCCGCCCTGGGCGCCGTCCTCGTCGGAGCGGCCGCCGTCGGCGATCATCCCGAGCAGGGCGCGGGCGAACACCGGGTCGCGCGGAGCGTCGTACACGTAGTGCGAGTCGTCGGAGTAGACGAGGGCGTCCTCGAGCCCGGGCACCGGAGCCGCGTGGACGGTCACCGGCACCTGGTACAGCACCGGGCTCGTGCCTGCCCGGTCGATGAAGAGGTGGTCCACCACCTCCGCCTCGCCGGGCTGCAGCGACCAGGCGCCGCGGACCTCCAGCTCGGGGCGCCGCCCCTTGCTCGCGTACCACCTCTGGTCCGCCACCCATGCGGCGATGCGGTCGATCGACAGGCCTGCGCTCATGCTCTTCCCTCCGTCGGCACCCCGAACCCTACTGGCCGCGGACGACGGGCGGAGGGGCTTGCGGCGGGGCGCTCAGGCCAGCTCGAGCACGTCCAGCGTCCAGGCGTACTCGAACGCGATCTCGCGCCAGCGCTCGTAGCGTCCGCTCACTCCGCCGTGTCCCGCGGTCATCTCGGTGCGCAGCAGCGCGGGAGCGCCGACCTCGCGGAGCCTGGCCACCCACTTCGCCGGCTCCACGTACAGCACCCGGGTGTCGTTGAGGCTCGTCGTCGCGAGGATCCGGGGGTACTGCACGCCCTCGCGGACGTTCTCGTAGGGCGAGTACGACTTCATGTAGGCGTACACCTCGGCGTCGTGCAGCGGGTCGCCCCACTCGTCCCACTCGATCACCGTGAGCGGCAGCGACGGGTCGAGGATCGAGGTGAGCGCGTCGACGAACGGGACCTGCGCGAGGACGCCGGCGAACGCCTCCGGGGCGAGGTTCGCGACCGCGCCCATCAGCAGGCCGCCGGCCGACCCTCCCTGCGCGACCAGGCGGTCCGGAGTGGTGAAGCCCGCGTCGACCAGGTGCCGCGCCGCGGAGACGAAGTCGGTGAAGGTCGTCCGCTTCGCCAGCGTCTTCCCGTTCTCGTACCAGGAGCGGCCCATCTCCCCGCCGCCGCGGACGTGCGCGACGGCGAAGACGACGCCGCGGTCGAGCAGCGAGAGGCGCGCGATCGAGAAGCCCGGGTCGATGCTCGCCTCGTACGAGCCGTAGCCGTAGAGGAGGAGCGGCGCGGGGGCCGAGTCCGGATCGGCGGCGTCGCGGCGCCAGACGAGCGAGAGCGGCACCCGCGTGCCGTCCTCCGCCACGGCCCACTCCCTCCTCTGCACGTACAGCGCGGGGTCGTAGTCGCCGAGCACCGGCTGCTGCTTGAGCACCGTGCGCTCGCCCGTCGCGACGTCGAGCGCGAGCACGGTCGAGGGGGTGACGAACGAGGTGTAGGCGAGGCGGAGGGAGGACTGCTCCCACTCCGGGTTCCCCGCCAGGCCCGCGTCGTAGAGCGGCTCGTCGAAGACGATCTCCTCGAGCCGCGCTCCGGCGCCGTCCTCGCGGAGCAGCCCGAGCCGGGTGGCTCCGTCGGCGCGGTACGAGACGACGACGTGCCCGGCGAAGGCGTCGACGCCCTCGATCCGGCGACCCTCGCGGTGCGGCACCACCACGCGGCGCTCGCGGGCCCGGGCGTCGGCGTCGAGCGACAGGTCGGCCGGCTCCTCGACGATCTCGAAGTCGAGGGCGCCGTCGTTGTGCACGATCAGCAGGCGGTCGTGCCCGTCGACGACGGCGTGCTCGACCTCGTACTCCACGCCCTCTCGGCGCGGCCACACCGAGCGGAAGGAGCCGGTCGGGTCGGACGCGTCCAGCAGCAGGCACTCGCTCGTGATCTTGCTGCCGATCTCGATGACGAGGAAGCGGCGGCTGCGGGTGAGGCCCACGCCGATCCAGTAGCGCTCGTCGGGCTCGGCGAAGACGACCTCGTCCGGGGTCCCGGCGCCGACCTCGTGCCGCCAGATCGTGTCGGGGCGCCAGGACTCGTCGACGGTCGGGTAGAAGACGAAGCGCGCGTCGGCGCCGAAGGTCGCTCCGCCGCCGGTGCCCTCGATGACGTCCGGCAGGTCCTCGCCGGTCTCGAGGTCGCGGATGCGGAGGGTGTAGCGCTCGTCGCCCTCGACGTCGGTGCCGAAGAGCAGCCGTCGGCCGTCGGCCGAGACGTCGAAGCTGCCGAGCGAGAAGAAGTCGTGCCCCTCCGCCTCCGCGTTGCCGTCCAGGACGACCTGCTCGCCCTCGAGCGGACCGCCCTCGGCGATCGACGGCGGCGTCCAGTCGTCCGGCCCGCTGATCGGCGCTCGGCAGTGCACGGCGTACTGGCGGCCCTCGTAGGAGCGCGAGAAGTACCACCAGGAGCCCTCCCGGACGGGGACCGAGAGGTCGGTCTCCTTCGTCCGCGAGCGGATCTCCTCGAACAGGCGCTCGCGCAGCGGAGCGAGAGGAGCCAGCACCGCCTCGGTGTACGCGTTCTCGGCCTCGAGGTGCGCGATCACCTCGGGGCTCTCCTTCTCGCGCAGCCACTCGTAGCGGTCGACCACCACGTCGCCGTGGTGGCGGCGCTCGAGGGGGACGCGGCGGGCGACGGGCGGAACGGGCGCGGTCATCGCTCCAGCCTAGGGCGAGGGCGCCCCTGGCCGCCCGGGGTGCCGCAGCGGCGCCGGGCGTGATCACAATGGAGCATGGCCAGCGGTGCGGAGAACGAGTCGGCGACGTCCCGGGCGGGCGGTGCGCGGAGAGTGCAGACCGAGGTCGAGCGCAAGTACGACGTCGACGCGGGCACCCGGCTGCCCGACCTGACCGGCACCGGGAGCGTCGCGAGCGTCCGCACCGAGGAGCCGGTGACCCTCCGCGCCGAGTACTTCGACACCGCCGAGCGCGCTCTGTCCCGGGGGCGCATCACGCTGCGCCGCCGCGAGGGCGGATCCGACCAGGGCTGGCACGTCAAGCTGCCCGGCTCCTCCGGCCGCACCGAGATCCACGCGGAGCTCACGGCCTCGCGCACGGTCCCGTCCGCCGTCCGCGAGCCGGTGCTCGGGCAGGTGGGGCGCGCGCCGCTCGAGCCGCTGGCGCTGCTCGAGACGGTCCGCTCGATCACCCGCGCCCTCGACTCCCACGGGCGGGAGCTCGCCGAGATCGCCGACGACCTGGTGACCGCGCGCGACCAGCGCACCGGCCGCGAGCGGCGCTGGAGGGAGTGGGAGGTCGAGCTCGTCGACGTCCCGGGCGACGAGGGCGAGCGGGTCCTCGACGCGATCGAGCAGCGCCTCCTCGCCGCGGGCGCCCGCCCGGCCGCCAGCGCCTCCAAGCTCGCCCGGGCCACCGGCGGCCCGATCGAGGAGACGGTCCCGGATCCGCGGAACGGCGGGGAGGCGGCGCTCGCCGCGGTCCGCTCGCTCCTGCGAGAGCTGCGCGCCGTCGACCCGCGGGTGCGCCTCGAGGCCGACGACGCCCTGCACCGGATGCGCGTGCTCGCGCGCCGGCTCCGGTCCGTCCTCGCCGCCTCCCGCTCCGTGCTCGACCGTGCGGCGACCGACCCCGTGCGGGACGAGCTGCGCTGGCTGGGAGGGGTCCTCGGCGCGGCCCGCGACCAGGAGGTGCTCGCCGAGCGGTTCCGCACCTCCCTGGCGGCCGTCGAGGGCGCCCCGAGCACCCCCACCGCCCTGCTGGAGGAGATCGAGCACCGGCACGCCTCGGCGCTGCGCCGCGTCGACCGCACTCTGCGCGGCGGCCGCTACCTTGCGCTCCTCGCCTCGCTCGACGCCCTGCTCGCGGATCCGCCCCGCACCGCGCAGGCCAGCTCGAGCGCGACGGCGCTGGTGCGCCGCTCCGTCGCGAAGGACCTCGCGCGCATCTCCGCGGCGGGCTCCGCGGCGGCCGGCGGCTCGCTCGAGGCTCGTCACGACCTGCGGAAGGCGGCGAAGCGGCTCCGCTACACCGTGGAGGCGTGGCGGGCGGTCGTCCCCGAGGCCGTCGGCGCCCGGCGCCGCTCGCTCGCCGAGGCGGGAGAGGACCTCGCCGACGCCCTGGGGGAGGAGCGCGACGCGCTCGCCGCCCGTGCGCTGATCCTGGAGGAGGCCGATCGCAGCGGGGAGGGAGCCTTCGCGCTGGGGGTCGTCGCCGCCGAGGAGCGGCACCGCGCCAGGCGGGCCGCGAAGGCCGCGGAGAAGGCGGGGGACCGTCTGGGGTCGCTCTCGCGCTGACCGTGCGGCCCCGCGGTCGCTGTCAAGCCGACGGCCCGGTCACACGGACGAAATCCACGGCGGATAATGTGAATCATGCCTTCCGTCCGTGCTCTTCCGTCACCGCTCCTGCGCCCGCGCCACTTCGACCGCGACGACGTCGTGGTCCATGCCGGCCTGTTCTCGCTGGTGAACTCGAGTACGACGCCCCGCGCGGCCTGGACCGAGGACCTGATCGCCATCGGCGAGGTCCTCGACGCCGCCGAATTCCCCTACCGCCTCATCCGCGGCACCGACGGCTCGCCCTTCCTCGCGGTGGACCGCGTGCTCGGCGCCGAGCTGGCCACGCTGCTGGCGCGCGCCTTCGCGACCGAGCCCTTCTACGCCAAGACGGTCGACAAGCGGGGCACCCCGCCCCAGCTCCTGGCCGAGGGCGTGCTCGCGCCGTACCCGCGCGCCTCCGTCTTCAAGCTCTTCCGCCCGCGCGTCTCCTCGACGGGATCGCTGCGCTACGGCGCCCGCAGCGGCGTCCGCCTCGAGCTGTGGAAGGTGGGCGAGGAGGAGATCATCACTCCCGCCGAGAACGCGCTCATGCGCAACAGCCTCCCCGTCGCCGAAGCCATCGACGCCCACGTCGAGGCGTACGGCCGCACCTGGCCGACGTTCGAGGGCATGTTCGAGCCGCTCGTCAGCGACATCCGCTTCGAGGTGGACATCGTCTTCTCGTGGGTCGACGGCACCGACCTGGAGTTCCAGCGCGCCCGTGCGGCCCGCATGGCGAGCTACGTGGTGGGCGAGGGCGACGACGCTCCGGCGCGCTTCCGCCAGATCGACGAGCTCAAGTACGCCCTGCGCAGCGTCTACATGTACGCGCCGTGGATCCGGCACATCTACATCGTCACCGACTCCCCGCGCCCGCGCTGGCTGGACGAGCACCCGGACGTCACCCTCGTGCGCAGCGAGGACCACTTCCGCGACCTCTCGGTGCTGCCGACGCACAACTCCCACGCGGTCGAGAGCCAGCTGCACCGCATCCCGGGGCTGGCGGAGCACTTCCTCTACTCCAACGACGACATGTTCTTCGGGCGCCCGGTCGACCCGTCGATCTTCTTCTCGCCCGGGGGCATCACGAAGTTCATCGAGGCGACGACGCGCATCGGCATGGGCGACTCCAACGCCTCCCGCAGCGGCTTCGAGAACGCGGCCCGCGTCAACCGGCGCCTGCTCCGCGAGCGCTTCGGCGCGATGACGACCCGTCACCTCGAGCACGCCGCCACGCCGCTCCGCAAGACCGTGATGGCCGAGCTCGAGGCCGAGTTCGAGCCGGAGTTCACCGCGACCGCCGCGAGCCGCTTCCGCTCCGCGAGCGACGTCTCCGTCACCAACTCGCTCTACCACTACTACGCGCTGATGACCGGGCGCGCGGTCGTGCAGGAGAACGCCTCGGTGAAGTACGTCGACACGACGATGCACCAGGGGCTGAAGGACATGCGCAAGCTCCTCAAGAACCGCGGAGTCGACTTCTTCTGCCTCAACGACGGCAGCTTCCCCGAGATCTCGGCGGAGGCGCGCACCAAGGCCGTCATCGGGTTCCTCGAGGAGTACTACCCGATCCCGGCTCCGTGGGAGCGCGAGGTCTGACCGTGGGCTGGGCCGTCGGGGGAGCGGTTGCCGGGCTGCTTCTCGGCCTGGCGAGCTCGCTCGTGTTCCCGGGCATCGGAGTGGGAGCGGCCGTCGGCGTGGGCGTCGCGCTGGCCGCGGCGCTGGCGCTCGCCGGATGGCTGTTCGCGCGGGACCGCGCCGGCGGGCGCTGACACCGTCGGCCGTGTCCGAGGACGCGGTCGACGCGGCGCCCGGAGGCGTCGGGGCGACCCCGACGCCCCGTCGCGTCGCTACGCGCTGACGCCCACCCGCTCCACGAGCGGCGGGTAGAGCTCCTCGTCCCGGGCGACGGGGGCCGCCGTCGCCGCGGCGATCTCGACGCCGTGGTCCGCGAGGATCCGCTGCGTCTCGTTCGCCGAGACGTAGGACACCTCGGTCGAGGCGCCGATCGGCACCACCGAGTGCAGCACCGTGCCGTCGTAGACGTGGATCAGGTTGAACGCCTGGGCGCCGTTGCGGGCGCGGGTCGCTCCCACCGGCACGTTGAGGTCCTGGGTGTAGCAGGTGGCCGACGCGACCGAGACCGGGATGCCGGCGAACATCGCCGTCGACGAGTAGTGCAGGTGGCCCGCGATGATGCTGCGGACGTCGGAGCCCTCGAGCACCTCCGCGAGGGCGGGCTGGTCGCGCAGCTCCACGAGGACCGACAGGTCGAGCACGCTCGGCACCGGCGGGTGGTGCAGCGCGAGGATCGTGCCGTGCGGGGCCGGGCTGGAGAGCTCCTCCGCCAGCCAGTCGAGCTGCGCGTCCGAGATCTCCCCGTAGTGGGCGCCGGGCACGGTGGAGTCCAGCGCGATGATCCGCAGCCCGTTCACGTCGTGCACGCGGTCGACCGGCTGCGTGGTCGGGAGCTGGTCGAGCAGCCCCGAGCGGAACGCGCCGCGGTCGTCGTGGTTGCCCATCACCCAGATCACCTCGGCGCCGAGGCGTGCGGCCGCGGGCTCGACGACGGCGCGCAGCTTCGCGTACGCCTCCGGCTCGCCCTTGTCGGCGAGATCACCCGTGATGACGATGGCTTCCGGACGTCCGCCGGACGCCTCCAGCTCGTCGAACAGGAGCCGCAGCTGGGCCTCGCTGTCGACGTCGGAGCCGTACAGGCCGCCGTCTCCGGCGATGAAGTGGGTGTCGCTCAGGTGAAGGATGAAGTGGTTGGGCCGGGGGTACTCGGCCTGGCGGAGGGACATGATCCTCGGGTTCCACGATCGGCGGGAGCCGGATCACGCGACCCGGCGTCGGCACTTGCGCACTGCTCCAGCGGAGGCGACCCCGCTGCGATCAGTCCATCATCGCGGGGTGAACTCCGGGCCAACACCGGTCGGCGCGTCATCGAACGGTTCTCCCAGGTTGCCGGTCGCTGCGCGGTCCTCCCGGACCCCGGAGGACCGCCGCGATCAGAGCCGGGCGAGCAGCCGCGCGTAGAACTCGATGGCGCGCTCGAACTGGTCGGCCTCGACCGACTCGTCGACCCCGTGGATCCCGAGCTGCTGCCGCGGGCTGATCTCGAACGGGATGAAGCGGTAGACGTGGTCGCTGATGGCGTGGAAGTGCCGGGCGTCGCTGCCGCCGGTCTGCACGTAGGGGGCGACGATCGCGTCCGGGAACGACTCCTGGACGACCGCGCGGAGCAGGTCGTACGGCCCGCCGTCGCCGGGTTCGCCGGTGGGGGAGACGGCGGAGGGCTCGTGGGCGACCTTCACCTCGACCTCGACCTCCGGGTCGTCGATGACGGCGCGGATGCGCTCGACCACGCCCGCCACGGTGCCGCCCGGGTTGATCCGCACGTTCGCGGTGGCGCTGGCGCTGGAGGCGAGGACGTTCGCTCCGGTGCTGCCGCGCAGCTCGGTGATCGCGACCGTCGTCCGCAGCATCGCGGCCGAGCGGTTGGAGTGGGCGGCGAGCGCGCCGACGACGGCGTCCGGGTGCTCGTGCGGGCGGGCGTACCAGACGGCGTGGGCCGCGTCCGCGTGGTCGGCCGCCGCGCGCACCAGCTGGGCGATCGGCTCCGGGAGGGTCGAGGGGAACGGGTTCTCGGTCAGGCGGTGGATCGCCCTCGCGAGCCGCTGGGTGGCGAGCAGCCCGGGCGGGGGCGGCGGAGCGGAGGCGTGGCCGCCGACGTCGCGGCAGGTCAGCTCGAGGTTCATGATCCCGCGCTCGGTGACGCCGATCACGGCGATCGGGGTGGTGACGCCGGGCAGGATGCCGCGCCGCACGTTCCCGCCCTCGTCGAGCACGAGGCGCGGGCGGACCCCGCGCGCGCCGAGCAGGGCGACGACCGAGGGGGCGCCGTCGCCCGCCGTCTCCTCGTTGTGCGTGGAGAGGAGGTACACGTCGTGCCGGGGCCGCTCGCCCCGCAGGACGGCCGCCTCGACCGCCTCGAGGAGGGCGACGAGGGAGCCCTTGTCGTCGAGGGCGCCGCGCGCCACGACGGAGGTGCGGCCGTCCGCGGCGACGATCGTCTCGGCCGCGAACGGGTCGTGCGACCACTCCGCCGCCGTCACGCTGACCACGTCGTAGTGGGCCATCAGCACGGCCGGCTCGCCCGGCTCCTCACCGCGCCAGCGCCAGAGGAGGGAGTGGCCGGCGACGGTCTCGGACTCCAGCGCCGCGTGCAGCGCCGGGTAGAGCTCGGCGACGAGCTCCCGGAAGGCGTGGAAGCGGCTCCAGTCGGTCGCCGACTCGTCCGAGTGGGACACGGTGTCGACGCGCAGCAGGGCCTGGAAGCGCTCGAGCGCGGTCGTCGTCACCGGGCTAGCCTACGACGGCGGTGCCGGGCCCCCGGCCCGTCGGAGCGGAGGTGTGCGGTGGGGCTGCCCGAGGTCTGCGTCGTCTACGTCCTCCGCGACGGCCCGCGGGGCGCGGAGGTGCTCCTCGGCCGCAAGCGCAGGGGCCTCGGCGAGGGCCGCGTGGTCGCCCCCGGCGGCAAGCTCGAGCCCGGGGAGTCGCCCGTCGACGCGGCCGTCCGCGAGCTGGAGGAGGAGGCGGGGCTGGTCGCCCTCCCGGCCGACCTGGAGCCGCGCGGCGTGCTCGACTACTCCTTCCCCCACCGGCCGGCGTGGAGCCAGCGCTCGCACGTCTTCCTCTGCCGCCGGGTCGCCGGCGAGGTCACCGAGTCGAGCGAGCTCGCCGCCGCCTTCGTCCCGGTCGAGGAGGTGCCGTTCGAGCGGATGTGGGATGACGCCCGCCTCTGGCTGCCGGGCGTGCTGCGCGGGGGCGCGCCCGTGCGCCTCCGGGTCGAGTTCGGCGCCGACCTCGCGAGCGTGGCCTCGTGGGGGCCGGCCGACGCTCAGACGAACGTTCCCGCCACCAGCAGCGCCAGCAGCGAGATCACCGAGGCGATCGAGAGCGTCAGCGAGTAGGCGGTGAACGTGCCCCGCACGGTGAGGCCGAGCACGGACTTGAAGAGCCAGAACGCGTTGGCGTTGACCATCCCGAGGAAGAGCGCGCCGGAGCCGGCGGCCAGGGCGATCAGCGCCGGGTTCACGTCGAGCACGGGGATCAGCGGGGCGACGATGCCGACCGCGGTGATCGCGGCCGTCGAGACCGAGCCGATCGCCGCGTGGAGCACGGCCGCGACGACCCAGGTGAGCAGGATCGGCGAGAGGGCCCGCCCGTCGAAGGCGCCGGCGAGCGCGTCGCCGACCCCGGTTCCTCCGACCACGGCGGCGAGGCTGCCGCTGACCCCGGTCAGGACGACGATCGGGCCGCTGCGGGTCAGTGCTCCGCCCAGTGCCGTGGCCACGGCGCCCTTCGGGAGCGTCCGCAGTGCCGTCGCGTAGGCCAGCACCAAGCCGGCCAGCAGCGCGATGTGCGCGTCGCCGAGGAACCGCAGGAGGGGGACGTCGAGCTCGGCCAGCTGGGTGAGCGAGTTCGCGGCGATCAGCACGATGGTGAGGGCGATCGGAGCGACGGCCAGCGCGAGCGGCACCCGCCGCGTCGCGAGCGCCGTGCCTCCCGTGGCCGCGCCCGCCTCGGGCTCGAGAGCGGGCCCCGGGACCGCCCCGCCCTCGAGGTCGCGCTCGTCCCGCCAGCCGCCGCGCTTCACCAGGGCGCTGTACACCAGCACGGTCAGCACGATGGTGATGATGCCCAGCGGGGCGCCGATGGCGACCATCGACGGCAGGGGAGCGCCCGCGATGCCTGCCGTGGCCAGCGCGGCGGCTCCGGGGACGACGAAGACCACGCCCACGATCATCCCGACGATGGAGGAGCCGGCCAGCAGCCCGTAGCCACCGGCACCGAGCCCCCGCGAGGCCAGACGAGTCAGCGGTGCGCTCATCACGACCAGCACGTCGGAGTAGATCGAGGGGAAGGCGACGCCCAGGGTCAGCGCGTAGGCGACCGGGAGCGCGCGCCGACCGAAGCGCTTCACGAGCCAGCGGGCGAGCAGCGGGGCCACGCCCAGCGCCTCCAGGAGCGATCCGAGCAGCAGGCCGAGCGCGATCAGCAGGCCGATGTCGCCGAGGACCGCGCCGAATCCGGACGTCATCGCGGTCACCGTCCCCTCGCCGCCCTGCCCCGAGACGAGGCCGAGCCCGAGGGCCGAGACGAGGAGGGCGATCACCGGCTCGACCTTCAGCACGACGATCAGGACCACGACGGCCACGATCGTGAGCAGGATGAGGAGCACGGGCCAGTAGTCGGTCATGGGCGGTCCTTCTGTCGAGGAGCGGGAGGGCCCGGAGACCGGGTCGCCGCGAGCCGTCCAGCCCCGGCCGTGGTGCGCCGCCAGACGGACGATCGCGCGGATCCGCGGAGCCGGGAGAACGCCGCGGAGATGCGGCGCGTCAGCGGAACATACCGATCCCCGACCCTGCTCCCCGACGTCGACGACTTCTCTCGTCATGCAGCGTCGCGAACACGCGGGCCGGATGCGCACCGTGCTACTTTCACCGGGCAGACGTCCTCGGGGGGAGGACGCAGCCGCATCTCTCCTCCGTGGTCACCCGCATCCGGACGGCCTCCGCCGTCCGACCCGCCAGGCGCCCTCCGTGGGGCGCCGCCGTCAGCGGGCCACACGACAGCGACGCGATCCGGCCCCGCCCGGACGCGCCCGAGCGCAGCAGGAGCACGACCCATGACGGCACAGATCATCGACGCGACCGATCTCGACGAGCTCCGGCGCGTCGGGCAGGAGCTCCGCGAGGGCGCGACCGTCATCGCGCAGACCGACACGAACTACGGCGTGTTCGCCAGCCCCTTCTCGCGCAGCGCCTGCTTCCGCCTCTACGACATGAAGAAGCGGGACGGCGCGAAGCCGCTCACCCTCTTCGTCTCCGCGCCCCGCGACTGGGCGACCTGGGCCTTCGCCCCGGAGACGGCCGACATGGACGCGCTCGTCGCAGCGTTCTGGCCGGGGCCGCTGAACGTCATCCTGCGCCGCAAGCCCGTCGTCCCGGACTGGGTCACCTCGGGCCAGGACACGGTGTCGGTCGTGCACAACCTCAGCGCCCCGATCAACCTGCTCTCGATATTCGCGGGCCTGCCGCTCGCGGCCACCTCCGCCAACATCAGCGGCACGGTGTCGACCGGACTCGTCGACTTCGACCTCGCCGCGGAGCACCTCGGCGGCGACAGCGACTACCTGATCCGCAGCACCACCGCCCCCGACTCCACGATGAGCAGCACGATCGTCTCCCTCGTGGGCGGCGCGTCGATCGTCCGTCAGGGCGACGTGGGCGCCGACGCACTGCGCGTCGTCGTGCCCTCCCTTGTCTGACCTCGGGCGCGGGGACGCCCCGCGCGGCCGCAGCGCCGCCGGGCTGATCACGGTCTACCGGATCGTCTCGCGCGCCTACTTCCACCTGCCCGTGGTCGCGGTGTTCCTGCTGGCGCGGGGCTACCCGATCCTGGCCGTGGCGCTGCTGCTGGCGCTCTACGGAGTGGTGGCGGCGCTCGCCGACGGCCCGCTCTCGCCGCTCACACGCCGCCTGTCCTCGGCGGGCGCGCTCGTCGTCGGCGAGGGCGTGAAGGCACTGGGCCTCGTCGTGATCGTGCTGGACGCGGATCCGGTCGCCGTCGTGATCAGCCAGCTGCTCGCCGGCTGCGGCTTCTCGCTGACGGCCGGGCGGGACGCCGCGCTGGCCTCCTCGCTGCGCGCCGGAGCCGATGCTCGCCGCCAGGAGACGCGGGTGCAGAGCGGAATGTTCCTCGCCTCCTTCGGCGCGGGAGTGCTCGGGGCCGCCTCGCTCGCGCTCTGGGACCGGCTGCCGTTCCTCCTCAGCGCGCTCGTGTCGTGCGCCGCGCTGGCCGTGGTGCTCCTTGCCCGCCTGCCGCTCGGCGCGAGCGCCGCCTCGGGAGTGGCGGCGCGCGCCGTGCGGCCGGCCGTCCTGCCCGCCGCGGTGCGCTTCTGGTCCCTCTACTACTCCGTGAACCGCGCCGTCCTGCTCGCCGCTTACACCTTCGTGATCCCGCTGCTGCTGTTCCAGGAGCTGCGTCTGACGCTGCCCGCGTTCGGCCTGGTGCTCGGCCTCTACACGCTCGCCGGCCTGGCCGCCGCCCGGCTCTCGCCGCTCATCGCCGGCACGCCCCTGGTCTTCCGGCTGACGGCGCTCACCCAGGTGCTGGGCCTCGCCCTGACCACCCTCGGGGTGCTCGGCGCCGCGATCGCCGGCCTGGCCCTGCTCGGGATCGCGGGCGGCTTCGTGCGGCCCGCGACGATGATCGCCCTGGCGCCGGCGATGAACGGGCTCGAGGACGGCGCCCGGGTCGCGGTGATGCGCGGACTGGAGCGCAACCAGGGGATCCTCCAGGCCGTCCTGCTCGTCGGCGCCGGGATACTCGTCCCCCTCACGGGAGGGACCGCGCCGACCCTCATCGTCCTCGTCGTCCTCGCGGTCCTCGCGCAGACGATCGGGGCCGTCTCGATGCGACGACAGGAGAGAAGGGCCGTCACCGCGGAAGCGGAGTGACAGAGGAAGTCCGGGACGAGCCCGCCGGCGGCGTCCCTCATCCACGTGCAAGGAGTGAAGCAATGCAGCCCATCTACACGTTCTCCGATTCCGACAGATCGACCCTCCAGCAGTCGCTGCTGGCGGTCGCCATCGACCCCTACAAGGACTACGACCGCTTCCGCGACGCGATCGCCGCGCTGATCGACAGCGGCGACGTCCCGCAGGGCTTCGTCGACGCGCTCGCCCGCATCCGGCGCGAGCGCGACGAGAAGATCACCTACGCGCACCTGATCTCGAACAACCCGGTCGACGACGAGATCCCCTGGCTCGACCAGGACGACGCGCTCGAGGACAAGTACCGCAAGAAGCTGACGTTCGTCGGCGAGGGCCTGCTCGAGCTGCAGTCGCAGTACCTCGGCTCGCCGCTGCTCGCGTACGCCACCCGCAACAACGGCGACTTCTTCCAGGACGTCTACGCCGACAACCGCTTCTCGAACACCCAGACGCAGAAGACCGACGGCGAGCTGTACTGGCACAACGAGCGGACCGCGCACCCGGTGCGCGCCGACTTCATCTCGCTCCTGGGACTGCGCACGCCCGAGACCGACCTCGTCTACACGAAGTACGTCGACGGCCGCGAGATCCTGCGCTTCATCTCACCCGAGAACCAGGCGCTCCTGCGCGAGGCGGTCTACATCACCCCGTTCGACGAGCTCTCGCGCGCCCAGAACAAGAACCAGATCGTGTCGGACCAGCACGCTCTGCTCGAGAACGAGCACAGCTTCCGCTACTACGACACCCGGACGGTGCCGGCCGACCCGGACGACCTGCCGCACCTGTGGGCGCTCTGGCAGTTCCGCGATGCGCTCTCGAAGGTCAGCGAGCAGTACCACCGGATCCGCGACGCGGACCTGCTGATCATCGCGAACCAGGACGGCCTGCACAGCCGTCAGCTCGTCGACGTCCAGGACCGCGACAAGACCCGCTTCCGCTGGCTGCTGAAGACGTACTCGTTCCGCGACGCGGCGACCGCGGACCGCCACTCCGACTACTGGCTCGACGGCGTCCGCGGCCGAGTCACCGACTGAGAGAGAAGGAGAACGACATGACCGATCTGACCAGGAGCACGCCCCCGCACCCGCTCGACTTCCTGCCCGCGACGGCGCCCCTGGAGGTGTCCAGCGACGACGTGACCGACGGCGAGCGGCTCGCCGAGGCCCAGGGGAGCGGCGACACCAGCCCGTCCCTGCGCTGGAGCGCCGGCCCCGAGGGCACGCAGTCGTACGCCGTGACCGTGTTCGACCCCGATGCGCCGACCCTCGGCGGCATCCACCACTGGGTCCTGGTCGACATCCCGAAGGAGGTCACCGAGCTGGCCGCCGGCTCGACGGAAGTGGGGCGCCCGGCGCTCAACGACCTCGGGTCGCTCGCCTACGCCGGTGCGGCCCCGCCGCCCGGTGACCGCCCGCACCGCTACCTCTTCACGGTGCACGCGCTCGGAGTGCCGACGCTGCCGGTCGACGAGTCGACTCCGGCCTCGCTGGTCGGCTTCCATCTGACCGTCAACACGCTCGCGCGAGGCTCGCTCACGGCCCTCGCCTGAGCCGTCCCGTCGGCGCGCGCGGCGCGGACGGGCGCGCACCGGGCACCGGAGTCGATCCGGAGCCCGGTGCGCGTCCGTTCGCGGCATCACCGCCGCGGACGACGGGAGGCGATCCGCTAGGCTTCCGCTCGGCCAGGGCCCCGCCCATGGCGTCTCTGGACACCACGAAAGGGAAAGAATGACCAGCACGACGGTGATCGAATGGCGTGAGCAGGCTCCTGCGGAAGCGGTGGACGCGCTCTACGCCCCCGGTGGACTGGTCGTCTGCGCGACCAAGGTCGGCTACATCCTGATGACGACCGACGGAGCGGGCCTCGAGCGCAAGTTCTCGGCCAAGCAGCGCAACCGCAACAAGCCGGGCGTCGTGCTCTGCTCCAGCATCGAGCAGCTCACCGAGCTCGCCGAGCTCAACGAGGAGGTCCTCGCCTTCTACCAGAAGCACTGGGACCAGGACGTCCTGCTCGGCTGCATCCTCCCGTGGAAGGCCGAGGCCGTCGACCTGATCGACGAGGACGCCCGCGAGCTGGTCCGCGACGGACGGGGCACCAGCTGCTTCGTCATCCGCTTCGGCCGCCCGGCCGAGCAGCTGGTCGCCACCATGTGGGAGCGCGACCGCACCCTCACCTTCGCCAGCTCGGCCAACCCCTCGGGCGTGGGCAACCGCGGCCGCGTCGCGAACATCGGCGAGCGGATCGAGAACGAGGCCGACGTCATCGTCTCGGCCGACTCCTACGTCTCCTCGATCCAGCCGGACAAGGACGAGGACTCCCGCCACGAGCAGGGCGTCATGGTCTCGATGGTGGACGCCTCGGGCGCCCTCATCCCGGTGCAGGGCGGCGAGCGCTCAATCACCCCGGGTCCCGTGCTCATCCGCCGCGGGCTCGACTACGAGCGCATCATGCTGAACCTCGCCGAGCAGTTCAACTCCTGGGACTACCGCCAGGGCGAGTACTACTGATCCGCTAGCGGATCGCGACGACGGCCGGGCCGGGGCTCACCCCCGACCCGGCCGTCGTCGTCCCCGGCGTCAGAGCTCCAGCACGTCGCCCGGCTCGAGGGCGTGGTACTCGCCGCCGCCCTCGCGCACCGCCCAGCCGAGCCGGTCGTGGCCGAGCGAGCGCCCCGCCTCCGAGAGCACCTGCTCGTGGGTCGCGAAGGCGTGCCGCGGGGCGAGCTCGAGCACGTAGTCCATCGCCTCGGCGATCTTCATCCACGGTGCTCCCGAGGGAGCAGCGAGAATCTCGACATCGACGCCCTCCGGCACTGTGAACGAGTCGCCGGCGTAGTAGACCCGGCCGTTCACCAGGACGCCCACGTTGTCGATCACGGGGATGCTGCGGTGGATCACCGCGTGACGGGAGCCGAAGAAGCGCAGCTCGAACGGGCCCACCGTCACGACATCGCCGTCGGCGACCGTCTCGACGTCGAAGCCCTCGGCGGCGGCGGCGACCCCGGCCGGGCCGAGGATCCGCAGCGACGGGGCCGCGTCGCGCAGGCGCTGCAGCTGCTCCGGGGTCCAGTGGTCGGCGTGCTCGTGGGTGAGCACCACGGCGACGGTGTCGGTCGTCCCCTCGACGGGCCGGGTGAAGGACCCCGGATCGATCACCAGCCGGGCGCCGTCCTCCTCGATCAGGACGGCGGCGTGCTCGAGTTTCGTCAGTCTCATGCCCCGAGCCAACCGCCTCGGCGGGCGGCGGGCAAGGCCGGGGCCGAGCGGAGACCGGACGGGCCGGGCGCTCGATTTGCGTCGATGCGGATCCGTGTGCAACACTCTTCGAGTTGCAAAAACGCGGCCCCATCGTTTAGCGGCCTAGGACGTCGCCCTCTCACGGCGGTAACGCGGGTTCAAATCCCGCTGGGGTCACCACGGCAACACGAGAAGAACCCCCGGTCTGACCGGGGGTTCTTCTCGTTTAACACCCGGGTGCTCGCCACGCGGCACCCGCTCGACGCATCGCGCCGATCGCCTCGTTCCCGCTCCGCCTCCCCGGGGCCGCATCCCGCCGGATCGGCGCTAGGATCGCATCCGCGAAGGGGAGTATCCCGCCTTTCCGCTCCCGTCAGTACGCACCGCCCCTGCGCGGCGCCGGGGGCGGAACGGGTGACGCGGACCGGCACGGCCGTCCGCTCCCCGGGGAGAGACTTTCGGCCCCCACCCACTCGGAAGGCCCTCATGCTCGATCTGCCCGTCTGGTTCGTTATCGGCTCGTTCGTCGTCCTGAGCCTGATCCTCGCCGCCGACCTGCTGCTGGTCTACAAGCGCCCGCACGTGCCGAGCCTGAAGGAGTCGGGGCTGTGGGTCGGCTTCTACGTGTCGCTGGCGCTCGTGTTCGCGCTGCTGATGCTGATCCTCGGCGGCGGCGAGCTGGCCGGCCAGTTCGTCGCAGGCTGGCTGACCGAGTACAGCCTCTCGGTCGACAACCTGTTCGTCTTCGTCATCATCATGGGCCGCTTCGCGGTGCCGGCGAAGCTCCAGCAGGAGGTGCTGATGGTGGGCATCATCATCGCGCTGGTCTTCCGCGGCGTCTTCATCCTGCTCGGCGCGCAGCTCATCGAGAGCTTCAGCTGGATCTTCTACCTCTTCGGCGCGTTCCTGGTCTACACGGCCTGGAACCAGGCGTTCGGCGCGGAGGACGAGGACGAGGGCACCGACAACCTGCTCATCCGGCTCCTGCGCCGCCGCGTCAAGATCTCGGACTCGTTCGACGGCTCCAGGATCCGCACCACGATCGACGGCACGCGCCACTTCACGCCGATGCTGATCGTGTTCCTCGCGATCGGCTCGACCGACCTGCTCTTCGCGCTCGACTCGATCCCGGCGATCTTCGGCATCACCGAGAGCCCCTTCATCGTGTTCACCGCGAACGTCTTCGCGCTGATGGGGCTCCGCCAGCTCTACTTCCTGCTCGGCGGGCTGATCGACAAGCTCGAGTACCTCAAGTACGGGATCGCGTTCATCCTCGCCTTCATCGGCGTGAAGCTCGTCCTGCACGCCCTGCACGAGAACGACCTGCCCTTCCTCAACGGGGGCGAGCCGGTGCCGGTGTGGGACATCGACACGATCACCTCGCTCGTGGTCATCGTGCTGAGCATGACCGTGGCGACGCTGGCGAGCCTGGCGAAGATGCGCCGCGAGCACCGCCACATCCAGCTGCACGACGGGCACCCCGAGGTCGTCGCGGACGACGCCCGGTCCTCCGCCGAGGAGAAGTGATCCCGCGATGACGACGACCACGGTCGACCTGCCCCAGGGGGCGCTGCGGCTCGCCGTCAGCAGCAGCACCGACGTCGGCGCCGTCCGCCGTGTCAACGAGGACGCCCTCCTCGCCGACGAGCTGCTCCTGGCAGTCGCGGACGGGATGGGCGGGCACGCACGAGGGGACCTCGCGAGCGCAGCCGCCGTCGAGGCGCTGCGCGAGAACCGGCCGACGAGCCTGGGTCCGGTGGACGCGGTGTTCGACCTGGTGGAGGGCGCCAACACGGCCGTGCGCGCGCTCGACGTGGGCGGTGCGCTCTGCGGCACGACGCTGACCGGGCTGATGCTCGTGCTCCCCGAGCCCGCGGGCCCGGCCCGCTGGGCGCTGTTCAACGTCGGGGACTCCCGCGTCTACCGCTGGGACGGTGCCGAACTCCAGCAGCTGACGGTGGACCACTCCGCCGTGCAGGAGCTCGTCTCGGCCGGCCTGCTCACCCCCGAGTCGGCGGAGTCGCATCCCGACCGCAACATCGTCACCCGCGCCCTCGGCGCCGACGAGGAGGTCGAGACGGACGTCTGGACGCTGCCCGTCGTGCCGCGCGCCAGCTACCTGCTCTGCTCCGACGGGCTGACGAAGGAGCTCTCCGACCAGCGGATCGCCGCCCTGTTCGCCCGCCGCGACTCCGGCGACCCTGCCGACCTCGCTCAGGCGCTCGTGCGTGCGGCGGTCGAGGCCGGCGGACGGGACAACGTCACCGTCGTCGTCGTCGACGCCGTGCTCGACGCCCGCGCCTGAGCCGGGCGACTCCGTGCCGCGCCCGCCCGGGAGGCGGGGGAGCGCGGTGCTATTCTCGGTCCATGCTGAGTGGCCCGCACCTCCTTCCGTGCCGCGACGAGACCTCGAACTGACGGCCTCCCTCGTCGCGGTGCCTCGCCCGGCCGAGCAGCGACTCCAGGAGGAGAAGGAACCGTCATGATCGAGACCACACCCGGCACAGCCGCGCCCGCGTCGAGTGGAGCAGGGACCGGCAGGAGAGCCGAGAAGCCGCGCACCCTCGCCGAGAAGGTCTGGGACGACCACGTCGTCGTCGCGGGCGAGAACGGCGCTCCCGACCTGCTCTACATCGACCTGCACCTGCTGCACGAGGTGACCAGCCCGCAGCCGTTCGACGGCCTGCGTGCCGCGGGGCGCCCGCTGCGCCGGCCGGACCTCACCATCGCCACCGAGGACCACAACACGCCGACCCTCGAGATCGGACGCCCCATCGAGGATCCGATCAGCCGCACCCAGATCGACGCGCTGCGCCGCAACGCCGGCGAGTTCGGCGTCCGCCTGCACTCCCTGGGCGACGTCGAGCAGGGCATCGTGCATGTCGTCGGCCCCCAGTTGGGCCTGACGATGCCCGGCGTCACGGTGGTCTGCGGCGACTCGCACACCTCCACGCACGGCGCGTTCGGCGCGATCGCCTTCGGCATCGGCACGAGCGAGGTCGAGCACGTGATGGCGACGCAGACGCTGCCGCTGCAACCCTTCAAGACGATGGCGATCACGGTCGAGGGCACGCTGAAGGAGGGGGTGACGGCCAAGGACATCATCCTCGCGGTCATCGCCCGCATCGGCACCGGCGGCGGCCAGGGCTACATCCTCGAGTACCGCGGCTCCGCGATCCGCGCGCTCTCGATGGAGGGCCGGATGACGATCTGCAACATGTCGATCGAGGCGGGTGCGCGGGCCGGCATGGTCGCGCCGGACGAGACGACCTTCGCCTACCTGCACGGCCGCCCGCACGCTCCGGCGGGCGAGGACTGGGACGCCGCGGTCGCCTACTGGCGGACGCTGCCGAGCGACGAGGGCGCCGTGTTCGACGCCGAGGTCGTGATCGACGCCGACGCGCTCGAGCCGTTCGTCACCTGGGGCACGAACCCCGGCCAGGGCGTCTCGCTCTCGCAGGCGGTACCGGACCCTGACGTCCTCGACGATCCGAACGAGCGCGCCAGCGCTCTGCGAGCGCTGGAGTACATGGCGCTGGAGCCCGGCACGCCGATGAAGGAGATCCCGGTCGACGTGGTCTTCATGGGCTCCTGCACCAACTCGCGGATCGAGGACCTGCGGGCCTTCGCTGCCGTCGTCGAGGGGCGCACCAAGGCCCCCGGCGTCCGCGTGATGGTCGTCCCCGGCTCCGCCCGGGTGCGGCTCGAGGCCGAGGCCGAGGGGATCGACCGGATCGTCACCGCGTTCGGCGCGGAGTGGCGCTTCGCCGGCTGCTCGATGTGCCTCGGGATGAACACCGACCAGCTCGTCCTGGGGGAGCGCGTGGCCTCCACGTCCAACCGCAACTTCGAGGGTCGTCAGGGCAAGGGGGCGAAGACCCACCTCGTCTCGCCCCTCGTCGCCGCGGCCACGGCCGTGCGCGGCACCCTCTCCAGTCCCTCCGATCTGGAGCCGGTCCGCGAGAGAGCAGGAGTCTGACCGTGCAGAAGTTCGAGACCGTCACCGCGATCGCCGCGCCCCTGAAGCGCGCCAACGTCGACACCGACCAGATCCTCCCCGGCATCTACCTCCGCCGCATCACGAAGACCGGCTTCGAGGACGCGCTCTTCCACGGCTGGCGGCAGGACGCGGACTTCGTCCTCAACCAGGAGCGCTACCGCGGCGCCGGCATCCTCGTCGCCGGCCCCGACTTCGCCATCGGCTCCAGCCGCGAGCACGCCGTCTGGGCGCTGCGCGACTTCGGCTTCCGGGTCGTCATCTCCCCCCGCTTCGGCGACATCTTCCGGGGCAACGCCGGCAAGCAGGGACTGCTCGCGGCCGTCGTCTCGGAGCCCGACGTCGAGCGGCTGTGGGAGATCATCGAGGGCACCCCGGGAATAGAACCGACGGTGGATCTGGTTGCGCGTACGGTCACCGCCGGTGGCGAGACCTTCGACTTCGAGATCGACGACTACACTCGATGGCGCCTGATCGAGGGCCTGGACGACATCGGCCTGACCCTGCGCGACGAAGCGCTCATTTCCGAATTCGAGACCCGCCGCGAGAGCTGGCGGCCCAAGACATTGCCGGTGAAATAGCGTGAACACACTTCTTCAGGACGCCAAGGCCCTGCAGGACGCCAAGGCCTCGGGAGCCCGCGTGGGGATGACGACCGAGCGGATCACCATCAACGGCGGGCGACCGCTGGTGGGCCGGATCGAGCTCAAGGGGGCCAAGAACCTGGTCACCAAGGCGATGGTCGCGGCGCTGCTCGGCGAGACCGCCTCCACCCTCCGCGACGTGCCCGACATCAGCGACGTCCGCGTCGTGAAGGGCCTGCTCGAAGTCCACGGCGTCAAGGTGAAGCAGGGCGCCGAGGTGGGCGAGCTGATCCTCGACCCCTCCAACGTCGAGTCCGCGCACTTCGCCGACATCGACGCGCACGCCGGCTCCAGCCGCATCCCGATCCTCTTCTGCGGCCCGCTGCTGCACCGCCTGGGCGAGGCGTTCATCCCCGACCTCGGCGGCTGCCGCATCGGCGACCGCCCGATCGACTACCACCTCGAGGTGCTGCGCAACTTCGGCGCCGTCGTCGAGAAGCTGCCCTCGGGCATCCGGATGTCGGCACCCGAGGGCCTGCACGGCGCCAAGGTGTCGCTGCCCTACCCGAGCGTCGGAGCGACCGAGCAGGTCCTCCTGACCGCGGTGCGCGCCTCCGGCATCACCGAGCTCTCGGGCGCGGCGATCGAGCCCGAGATCATGGACCTGATCAACATCCTGCAGAAGATGGGCGCCATCATCTCGGTCGACACCGACCGCGTGATCCGCATCGAGGGCGTGGACCGGCTCACCGGCTACTCCCACCGCGCGCTCTTCGACCGCAACGAGGCGGCCTCCTGGGCGGCTGCGGCCCTCGCGACCGACGGCGACATCTTCGTCGGCGGCGCCCGCCAGCAGGAGATGACCACCTTCCTCAACGTCTTCCGCAAGGTCGGCGGCGCGTTCGAGATCGCCGAGGACGGCATCCGCTTCTACCACCCGGGCGGCGAGCTCAAGCCGGTCATCATCGAGACCGACGTGCACCCCGGCTTCATGACCGACTGGCAGCAGCCGCTGGTCGTGGCGCTCACGAAGGCCAAGGGCGTCTCGATCGTGCACGAGACCGTCTACGAGCAGCGCTTCGGCTTCGTCGACGCGCTCGTCGAGATGGGCGCGACCATCCAGATCCACCGCGAGTGCCTCGGCGGGCAGGCCTGCCGCTTCGGGCAGCGCAACTTCATGCACTCGGCCGTGATCTCGGGACCCTCGAAGCTGCACGGCGCCGACATCGTCGTGCCGGATCTGCGCGGCGGCTTCTCGCACCTGATCGCGGCGCTCTCGGCCGAGGGCACCTCGACGGTCTCGAACGTCGGCATCATCAGCCGCGGCTACGAGAACTTCCTCACCAAGCTCGAGCTGCTGGGCGCCGACTTCTCGCTCGACGCGTAGCCGCCCACCGGGACCCCGGTGCCGCGGAGGACGACCGTCCTCAGCGGCCCGGGGTCCTGTCGCGCCCGGGCGCGCCCCACGCGGGCGGTTCCGCGTCCTCCTCCAGGCGTCCCCGGATCCGCTTCTCGAGGAGCGCGAGCGTCGTCTCCGGCGCGGGCCGGAGGCCCAGCGGTCCGGGCGACTCGACCAGGACCAGCGTGAGGCGTCCGCGCCGCGTGCCGGCCAGGACGACCTCGAGGGCCTCGCGCGGACGCAGGCCCACCAGCACCCACCGCCGCTCCAGCCGCGCGATCCGCGCCCAGGGCACGACGACGCCCCAGTCGCCGAAGGAGACGGTCAGTCCCCGGCGGCGCGGCACGACCACCGCGTAGGGCCGCAGCGTCGGCAGCGGGAACCGCGGCTCGACACGACGGAGGCCCGCTCCGAGCCGGCCGCGTCCGAGGACCGCGACGCCGCCGGTCGCCTCCGCCTCGACGTGGGCGAGCGGTGCCACCGCCACGCGCCAGAGGGCGTCGACCCCGCCGATCACGAGGGCGACGGCCGCCGAGCCGCCGACGAGGACCGCGAGCGTCAGCAGGAGGCCGTCGCCGAGCGCGGCCGCGTCGCGTCCGGCCTGCGTGGCGAGCAGCACGACTCCCCACACGAGCAGGAGCACCAGGCCGGACTGCGCGATCGGCGAGTCGGCGAGGCGGCCGAGCGTTCGGCCGACGGCGTCCCACGGCGACGGGCGGCGACGCGGACGGGGCGTGCCGGTACCGTACCCGGCGGCCGGGCCGCTCCTCCCACCGCGGGGCCCCGCTGCTCCCGGGCGTGGGGACGCGGCCCCTCCGATGCGGGATGCGAGGATGGGCGGGTGTCTGAGCGAAGCCGTCCGTCCATCTTCTGGTTCCTCGCGGCGGCGGTGATCCCCGTGATGACCGCCTCGGTCGACCTGCGGATCCGGAACGGCGACAAGATCCCGAGCACCGGAGCCTTCGTGTTCGCGCCGAACCACTACAGCGAGATCGACCCGATCATCACGGGCTGGACCCTGTGGCGCGCCGGCCGCGCACCGCGCTTCCTCGCCAAGGCCTCGCTGTTCTCGGTGCCCGTGCTCGGCTCGATCCTGCGCGGCTCCGGGCAGATCCCCGTCGAGCGCTCGGGCTCGGTCCGCGGCAGCGAGCCGCTGAAGACCGCCAAGGCTCTCGTGGACGGGGGCCGCTCGGTCATCATCTACCCCGAGGGCACCCTCACCCGCGACCCCGAGCTCTGGCCGATGCGCGGCAAGACGGGAGCGGTGCGGATGGCGCTGCAGTACGGCCTGCCTGTCGTTCCGGTCGCGCACTGGGGCGCGCAGCAGCTGATGGGCCGCTACTCCAAGCGGATCACCCTCTTCCGCCGCAAGCGCGTCGACGTGATCGTCGGCGACCCCGTCGACCTGTCCGCCTTCCGCGGACGCAGCCTCGACTCCGCCACACTCAACGAGGCCTCCGCGGTCGTGATGGCGGCGATCACCGCCCTGCTCGAGGAGCTGCGCGGCGAGGCGGCGCCCGAGAAGCGCTGGAACCCCTCCGAGCACAACCAGAAGGGCACGGGTCGCTTTGAGTCCGAGCAGTAGGAAGGCGCCCATCCCCGTGCCCCGCCGCGTCGCCGTCCTCGGCGCCGGCAGCTGGGGCACCACGTTCGCGAAGATCCTCGCCGACGGCGGCTCCGACGTCGTGATGTGGGCGCGCCGCGCCGAGCTGGCCCGCGAGATCACCGAGGCCAAGCGCAACAGCGACTACCTCCCCGGCATCAACCTCCCGCGCAACATCCGGGCCACGCCGCGCATCGAGGAGGCGCTGGAGGGCGCGGACCACGTCTACCTCTCCATCCCGTCGCAGTCGCTGCGGAGCAACCTCGAGGCGATCACGCCGTTCCTCACCGAGCGCACGGTGCTGGTGAGCCTGATGAAGGGCGTCGAGAAGGGCACCGGCCAGCGGATGAGCGAGGTGATCGCGCAGATGCTGCCGGTTTCTCTCGACCGGATCGCCGTCGCCTCCGGGCCCAACCTCGCCCTCGAGATCGCCAAGGAGCAGCCGACCGCGGCGGTCATCGCCTCCGAGAGCCTCGTCACCGCGCAGGAGGTGGCTCTCGCGGCGACCAACCGCTACTTCCGCTCCTACGTCAACACCGACGTGATCGGCACCGAGTTCGGCGGCGTGCTGAAGAACCTCATCGCCGTGGCGATCGGCATCGTCGACGGCGTCGGCTACGGCGAGAACACGAAGGCATCGATCATCACGCGCGGTCTCGCCGAGATGACCGACTTCGCGGTCGCGTACGGCGGACGGGCCGAGACGATGGCCGGACTCGCTGGGCTCGGCGACCTCATCGCGACGTCGAGCTCGTCCCTCTCGCGCAACAACACGGCCGGGCGCCTGCTCGGCCAGGGCTACAGCTTCACCGACGTGGTGAAGTCGATGCAGCAGACGGCGGAGGGGCTCGCCTCCGTCGCGCCGGTCCTCGAGCTGGCGCGCGCCAGGGGAGTCGACATGCCCATCGTCGAGCAGGTGTCGCAGGTGCTCGCCGGTACGCTCGATCCGAAGGACATCGCGCCGCACCTGACCACGGATTCGGACGAGCCACAGGGTGAGAGGAACCTCGATGACCAGCAAGCTCCGCGTGGCCGTTCTGTTCGGGGGGCGCTCCAGCGAGCACTCGATCAGCTGCGCAACGGCGGCCGGGGTGCTGCGGGCGATCGACCGTGACCGCTTCGAGGTGATCCCCGTCGGGATCACCTCCGACGGCGCCTTCGTGCTCGAGGAGGACCGTCCTGAGAAGTTCGCTCTCGACGCCGCGTCGCTGCCCCGCGTCGAGGACGACGGCTCCCGTGTGCGCTGGCCGGAGTCGGCCCTCTCGCGAGAGCTCACCGTGACGACCGAGGACGGCGCGACGCGCTCGCTCGGCGAGGTCGACGTGGTGCTGCCGATCCTGCACGGCCCGTGGGGCGAGGACGGCACCGTCCAGGGGATGCTCGAGCTCGTCGGCCTGCCCTACGTCGGCTCGGGCGTGCTCGCGTCGGCGCTCGGCATGGACAAGCACTTCACCAAGACGGTGCTGCAGGCCGCGGGCCTCGCGGTGGCGCCCTGGTACCTCGTGACCGAGGCGGAGTGGCGCGCCGACCCGGGCGACGCCTCCTCGGCCCTCGACGAGCTGGGCCTGCCCGCGTTCGTGAAGCCGGCGCGGGCCGGCTCGAGCGTGGGCGTCAGCCGGATCGACGAGCGCGAGCAGCTCGAGGCCGCGCTGGAGGAGGCGTTCGCGCACGACTCGCGGGTGCTGATCGAGTCGGGCATCGTCGGCCGCGAGGTCGAGATCGGCGTGCTCGGCGGCCGCCGCGGTGCTCCGGCCCGCGCCTCCGTCGCCGGCGAGGTGGTCGTCTCCGGCCGCGGCTTCTACGACTTCGAGGCGAAGTACCTCGGGGCGTCCGGCATCGAGCTGGTCTGCCCTGCCGACCTCACGGACGGCGAGCTCTTCGAGATGCGGTCCCTCGCGATCCGCGCCTTCGACGCGATCGGAGCCGAGGGCCTCGCCCGGGTCGACTTCTTCCTCACCGCCGACGGCTTCGTCGTCAACGAGATCAACACCATGCCCGGCTTCACGCCGGTCTCGATGTTCCCGCGCATGTGGGGCGCGAGCGGCGTGGACTACCCGGACCTGATCAGCGAGCTGCTCGACTCGGCGCTCGACCGCGTCCCGGTCGCCGCCCGATGACGTCGGCGCTCGCGCTCCGCGTCGAGGCGGGCGCGGCCGCGGCGCCCTTCGAGCAGATCCGTGAGCAGATCACCGCTCTGATCGCCGCGGGCGAGCTGCCGGTCGGCACGCGGCTGCCGCCGGTGCGCGCGCTGGCCGAGACGCTGGGCGTCGCCGCGGGGACGGTCGCCCGCTCCTACCGGGAGCTGGAGTCGGCGGGCCTGGTCGAGACGCGCGGCCGGGCGGGCACGGTCGTCGCGGGAGGCGTGGACGCGCTGGAGCGCGAGCTGCAGGCCGCGGCCGCCGTGTTCGCGTCCCGCGCGCGCGAGCTGGGGGCGACCTCCGATGGTGCGCTCACCGCAGCGAGTCGAGCCCTCGGCGTCTGACCGCTGAGACTCAGCCGGTGGGCGTGTCCGTCGGATCGAGGGTGTCGGCGTCCGAGACGTCGGTGCACTCGCGCGTCTGCGGGACGTAGGAGACGGCGTTCGCCAGGTCGAGCGCCGCGGAGGATCCGGACGCGCGGCTCTGGTCGACGGTGATCTCCACCGCGGGATCGCGCCCGTAGGTGGTCAGCGTGTAGATGTCCTCGTCCTTCTGCGTCTCGTCGATGATCCAGTCGACTCCGCTGACGTTCACGCAGAGGTCCGTCGTCGGGCCGGGCACCTCGACTCCGCAGTGGAGGATGACGGCGGCCGGGGTGCCCCAGGCGGCGGTGCCCTGAGCGTTCGTCTCGCGCTCGGGCTGCTCCGCGACCACGTCGGGCAGGCGCACCGAGACCTCCGCGCAGCCGGTGCTCGTCGCATCGGCGGCGGGCTCGAGGGCGACGCTGGCCGAGCAGCCCGAGAGCAGCAGGACGGCGGCGGCGGCGAGAAGGGGGGAGCGGAGTCGGCGGGGGGACATCGCCGTCAACGCTAGCGTGTGAACCATGGCAGAGGATCGGAGTCCCACCCTGGCCGAGCTCAGCGAGGGCGAGGTGCTCGCGAGGGTGCTGGCCCGGCTCGGCGGCCCGGGCGCGGAGACCCTGGTCGGGCCCGGCGACGACTGCGCGGTGCTGCGCGCTCCCGACGGCCGCTTCGTGGTGACCACGGACATGATGGTGCACGGCCCCGACTTCCGGCTGGCCTGGTCGCGCCCGGCGGACCTGGGCTGGAAGGCGGCGGCCTCGAACCTCGCCGACGTCGCGGCGATGGGGGCCCGTCCCACCGGGCTCGTCGTCGCGCTCGCGGCACCCCAGTCGCTGGGCGTCGACGTGCTGGAGGGGATCGCGGGCGGCCTCGCCGCCGGCTGCGCCGCGATGGCGCCGGGATGCGGAGTCGTCGGGGGAGACCTGTCCGCCTCCGCGACACTGACGCTCTCGATCACGGCGTTCGGCTCGCTCGACGGACGACCGCCGGTGCTCCGCAGCGGTGCGAGGCCGGGGGACGTGCTCGCCGTGGCCGGCCCGCTGGGACGAGCGGGGCTCGGGCTGCGCCTGCTGTTCGAGCAGGCGCGGCGGGACGGGGAGCCGTCGGCCGACCTCGCCGACCGGCTCCGCGAGCGGCATCCGTCCCTCCTCGAGGCGCAGCTGCGCCCGACCGCGCCGATCTCCGCGGGCGAGGCCGCGGGCGGGACCGCCACCGCGATGATGGACGTCTCGGACGGCGTGGTGCTCGACGCCCGTCGGATGGCGCGTGCGAGCGGAGTGGCGATCGACCTCGATGCCGCGGCGGTCGACGTGCACGCGCGCGGGCTCACGGGCGTGGAGGGCGTGGACCTCGACCTGGCGAGGGCGTTGGTGCTGGGAGGCGGCGAGGACCACGCGATGCTCGCGTGCTTCCCGCCCGCCGCGGCGCTGCCGGAGGGCTTCGTCCCGCTCGGGGTCGTCCGCGAGGGGGACCCGGAGGTGCGCCTGGGCGGGGTCGCGCTCGAGGGGCGCGGGGGCTGGGACCCGTACCTCGGCTGGGACGGCGCGGCGGGCTGAGGCCGGTCAGCCGGCCGCGGAGGAAGCGGGCGAGACGGGCGACGCCGGTGAAGCCCACCAGATCGTGGTCTCGCCGTAGTCCTTCCTCCGCTCCCGCTCCAGACCCGCGGGCCAGCGCGGCTCCGGGCTGCGGGAGCTCCGCTCCACGACGACCACCGCGTCCTCGCGCAGCAGCGGCAGCACACCGGCGAGATCGGCGGCCAGGTCGTCCTCGCCGAGGTCGTAGGGCGGGTCGAGGAACACCGTGTCCGTATTGAGGGCCGGGGAGCCGTCGAGGAAGGAGCGGACCGAGCCGGTCACCACCTCGATCCTCGGGGCGGGCCGCTTGTTCTTGGCCGCCGCGGTCGCGATCGCCCGTGCGTTCTCGCCCGCGGTCCTCGCAGCCTTCGGGTCGCGCTCGACCAGGACGACCGCGCTCGCTCCGCGGCTGGCCGACTCGAGCCCGAGGGCGCCGGAGCCCGCGTAGAGGTCGACCACCGTCGCGCCGTCGAGGGCGTCCCGGGCCTCGAGGGCCGAGAAGACGGCTTCGCGCACGCGGTCGCTGGTGGGGCGGGTGCCCGCGCGCGGGACCCGGAGGGTGAGCGAGCCGGCGAATCCGGCGATGATCCTGGTCACCGGACCGAGCATAGGGCGGCACCCCTGCCTGCGGCGTCCGGCGGCCGCCGCGCGGCTCCCGCCTGGCGGCACACTGCGAACTCGCGGAACCTGGACCCTTTTCCCGTCAGGACTGCGAGAATCCGTAGCTATGACGTCGCTCGAAGACACCCGCTCCGCTGTCGGCCGCCGAGCGGCTCCCGAGACGCCCCTGACCCGCGAGGAGTTCACGGCGCACTGCGGCGCCGTCCTCGGGAACCTCACCCGCGTGATCGACGGCAAGTCGGCCGAGGTCTCGATGGCGCTGACGGTGTTCCTCGCCGGTGGGCACCTCCTGATGGAGGACGTCCCCGGCACCGGCAAGACGGTCCTGGCGAAGTCGCTGGCGGCCTCGGTCGGCGGCAGCGTCGCGCGCATCCAGTTCACGCCCGACCTGCTCCCCTCCGACGTCACGGGGGTCTCGGTCTACAACCAGGCGACCCGCGACTTCGAGTTCAAGCCGGGCCCGGTCTTCGCGAACATCCTGATCGGCGACGAGATCAACCGGGCCTCGCCCAAGACGCAGTCGGCGCTGCTGGAGTGCATGGAGGAGCGCCAGGTCTCGGTCGACGGCACCACCCACCTCCTCCCGCGCCCCTTCGCCGTGATCGCGACGCAGAACCCGGTCGAGATGGAGGGCACCTACTCGCTGCCCGAGGCCCAGCGCGACCGCTTCATGGCCCGCCTCTCGCTCGGCTACCCCGATGAGCGCGCCGAGCTCGAGATGATCCGCACCCGCGACTCGGCCAGCCCGCTCGAGGAGCTGCGGCCCGTCGTGGGCCTCGCCGAGCTCGAGCGGATGATGGCCTACGTGCGCTCCGTGTACGTGGCACCGCCTGTGCAGGAGTACGTGGTGGCGATCATGCAGGCCACGCGGGTGGACCCCGAGCTGAGGCTCGGGGGGAGCCCGCGCGCCACGCTCCAGCTGATCGCCGCCGCGAAGGCGCTCGCCGCTCTCAGCGACCGCGACTTCGTGGTGCCGGACGACGTGGACGCGCTCGCCGTCCCCGTGCTCGGCCACCGCCTCCTGCCCGCCACCCGCCTCCCCGGCCGCTCCGGCGCCGGATCCTCGCACTCGGTCACGGAGATCGTGCAGCGCATCGTCGCGGCCACCCCCGTCCCCTTCGGCAACCGTGGCGACTGAGGCCCGCCCCGCCGAGACGCCGTCGTCCCGTCTCGGCGGTCTGCCCGCGCTCCGCGGGGTCGCGCTGACGCTGCGCGGCTGGGCGCTCGTTCTGCTGGGCGTCGCGGGAGTGGTGATCGCGCCGCTGACAGAGTTCCGCGAGCTGCTGTTCGTCGGCCTGGTGCTGCTGGGCCTGCCCCTGGGCGCGCTCGTCTCCCTGCTCCTGGCGCCGGCGTCGTTCCGGGTGCAGCGCCGCTTCGCTCCCCAGACCGTCGCGGCCGGCGACGTGGTGGAGGTCGACGTGCTGCTCGAGAACCGCGGCCGCGCCGTCCGCAGCGGGGCCCGCGCCCACGACCGGCTCGAGCGCGTGGAGCGCGGGGTCGTCGTCGGCCGGCCGGTCGCCGAGGGCGTCTTCGGGCTGCCGGGCGTCCCGTCGGGCGGCCGCGTGCGCGCCCGCTACCGTCTGCCCGCCGAGCGGCGCGGGATCCACCGCATCGGCCCGCTGCGCCTGGTGCGCGGCGACGGCCTCGGGCTCGCGCTCCGCGAGAGCGTCGTGGGGGCTGCGCAGCCGTTCGTCGTGACTCCGCGGGTCGTGCCGCTCCAGAGCGACGTCCTGGACGCGCACGGAGCAGGCGGATCGAGCCCGGTCGCGCACGCGACAGCCGGCGCCGGCACGGACGACGTGATCCCGCGCGACTACCGCCCGGGGGACGCCATGCGCCGGGTGCACTGGCGGGCGAGCGCCCGCTCCGGTGAGCTCATGGTCCGCCAGGACGAGCAGAACACCGATCCGCACGCGTGGATCCTCCTCGAGACCCGGGCCGAGCGCGTGCTCGAGCGGCGCGGCGACGACCGGCTCGAGTGGGCGGTGTCGATGACGGCCTCCCTCGCCGTGCACCTGCTCGACCGCGGCTTCGAGACCCACCTCGTCGAGACGGGTGCGGACGGCGAGCCGGAGCACTCGGAGGACGAGCGCGAGGTGGCGCACGACGTGCTGCTGCGCCTGGCCGAGCTGGCGCCCTCGCGCGAGTCGGTCGACGCGGTGACCCGGATCTCGGCCGACATGCGCGACACGGGGGGAGTACGCCCGGTCTTCGCCGTGCTCACCCGACTCCTCGAGTCGGACCTCGACGCCCTCGGCTCCCTGGCCGCGCAGTCGCGCCCCGCGATCGCCTTCGTCGTCGCCGGCACCGCTGAGGAGGAGGCGGCTCTCGCCTCGCTCGGCTGGTACGCGGTGTCCGTCGACCCGAGTGCCTCCGTCGAGGAGGCGTGGGCGCAGGCTCTCGCTCTGCGGGTGGTGGCGTGAGCCGCCGCGTCGAGAGCGATCCGCGCGCCGGGTTGGCTCCTCTGAGCGGTCTGCTCTTCCTCGCGATCACGGCCGCCGCCGCCGGGATCGGGCGGCTCCTCGTCGGCGTCGACTGGCTGGTGCTCCTCGCGAGCGCGGTCGCCGTGGTGCTCGGCGTCCCGGCCGCCGCCCGGGCTCTGCGCGTGCACCCCGTCGTCCCGCCGATCCTCGGCACGCTGACGATGGTCGGCGTGCTGACCGCGATGTTCGTGCCCGGTCGGGCCCTGCTGTTCGTGATCCCCACGCCCGGCGCCGTCGCGCAGGCGGAGGCGCTCGCGCAGGGCGGCTTCCAGTCCATCGCCCAGCAGGGGCTCCCGGCCATCGCCGACGACGGCATCTCGTTCCTCCTGATCGGCGGGGTGGTCGTGCTCGCCTGGGCGGCCGACCTGTTCGCCTTCTCCGTCCGCCTCCCCGCCCTGGCCGGTCTGTTCCCTGCGGCGCTGCTCGCGGTGCCGGCGATCGTGGACCCCTCCGAGGTGTCCTGGGCGAGCCTCGTCGTCACTGCGCTCGCCTACGCGGGCGTGCTCGCCGCCACGGCCGCCCCTCGCCGCCCGAGCGGCCCGAGCGCGGCCGCGGCCGTGCTGCCCGCCTTCGCGGCCGTGACCGTCGTCGTCCTGGGCGCGGGAGTCGTCGCCGGGTCGGCGGCAGGCTACGCGCGCACCACCGCCCCCTCGGGCGTCTCCGGCAGCCTCTTCAACGGCGCGATCGACCCGGTGGTCGCTCTCGGCGCGGACCTGCGCCGCCCGAACCCCGTGACCGTGCTGCGCTACGCCACCGACTCCGACCTGCCCGTCTACCTCCGCGTGCTGACCGTCTCGGACTTCGACGGTGACGACTGGGCGCCGAGCGAGACGGAGCAGACCGCTCCGATCGAGGCGCCGATCGCGCCCGAGGGGCTCTCCGAGAGCGTGCCGCGCGAGGCGGAGGAGGTCGACGTCTCGGTGGAGACGCTGCGGAGCCAGTGGCTCCCCGTGCCGTATCCGGTCTCGTCGCTGACGGGCGTCGGCGACGGCTGGCTCCAGGACGTGCAGGACGGCTCGATCCGCGGCGACGCGACGACCCGCTCCGGAGACGACTACCAGGTGCAGGCGCTGCGGCTCGAGCCCGACCCGCAGCAGCTGCTCGCCGCGCCCGCGCCGTCCGGCGTCGACCGGTACCTCTCGCTCCCCGACGACGTGCCCGAGATCGTCCGCACCACCGCCGAGGAGGTCACGGCGGAGGCTCCGACCGCCTACGACCGGGCGCGCGCGCTGCAGACGTACTTCCGCTCGTCCGAGTTCCGCTACTCCGAGGACACCCCCGCGGAGGAGGGCTACGACGGCGACGGAGTCGGCGTGCTCTCGGCGTTCCTGACGACGAAGGAGGGCTACTGCGTCCACTTCGCCTCGGCGATGGCGGTGATGGCGCGCGAGCTCGGGATCCCGTCGCGGCTCGCCATCGGCTACCAGCCCGGCTCCGTCGTGCCCTCCGGCGGCAGCGACCTGACCACCTACCGCGTCCTCTCCTCCGACCTGCACGCCTGGCCCGAGCTGTACTTCGAGGGAGTCGGCTGGCTGCCCTTCGAGCCGACGCCCAGCCGCGGCGCTCCGGCCTCCTACACCCTGCCGAGCGCGACGGCGTCCTCGGGCCCCACCGCCCCGGGCTCGACCGCGACCACCGCGCCCGGTGCGACCAGCGCTCCCGCCGCGACACCCACTCCGACGGCCGCGTCGGCGACGCCGACCCCCGGTGCCGTCGGCGCCTCGAGCACCACGGCGGCTCCCGCGGCCACGCTCTGGGTGCTGCTCCTGCTGCTCGTGCTCGTCCCCTGGCTGATGCGCGCCGTCCAGCGCGCGCTGCGGCGCCGGTCCGCGCGCTCCGGCTCCGTCGAGGCCGCGTGGGCCGAGCTGCTGGCGACCGCCCGCGACCTGGGCGTCCCCGTGGAGGACACGGAGTCTCCGCGCGCGCAGGAGGCCCGCATGGCTCCCGCCCTCGACCCCGGAGCGGCGGCACGTCTGCAGGGGCTCCGGGAGCGCGTCGAGCGCCGGCGCTACTCGCCGTCCGCGAGCGAGTCGGAGGCGTGGGACGACGCGACCGCCGTGGCCGCCGCGCTCCGCGGCTCCGCGGGTGCCGGTCGTCGGGTGCTCGCGTCGGTCGTGCCGCGCTCGGCGCTGGACCCGGTCGCCCGGCTCGCGCGTCCGAGGTCCGACCTATGATCGCTAGGTGATCCCGGACCCCCTCGACGCCTCGCTCGCGCCGCTGATCGGGCCGCGCACGGCGACCGCGGTCGAGAAGGCCTTCGGGTACCGCACGGTCGGCGAGCTCCTGGGCCACTACCCGCGCCGCTACGCGAAGCGGGGCGAGCTGACGGCGCTCTCGCGTCTCCCCGTGGGAGAGAGCGTGACGATCGTGGCGGAGGTGCGCGAGGTGCGCGAGCGGCCGATGCGCAACCGGCGCGGCACCCTGCTCGAGGTCGTCATCTCGGACGGCTCGGGCACGCTCTCGCTGACGTTCTTCGGACAGCCCTGGCGCGCGGCGAAGCTCCACCGCGGCGTGCGCGGGATCTTCGCGGGCACGGTCTCGATGTTCCGCGACACCCCGCAGCTCACGCATCCCGACTACCGCCTGTTCGACGACGAGGAGGCCGCCGCGACGGAGACGGGAGGCGGTGAGCTCGCGAAGGACTGGGCCGAGCGGCCGATCCCGATCTACCCGGCGACCAGCGCGATCTCGAGCTGGCAGCTCCAGGCCGCGATCGGCGTGCTGCTGGACGGCCTGCGCGACGTGCCCGACCCGATGCCCGAGCAGGTGCGCGCCGGCCGCTCGCTGCTGGGCCTCGGCGAGGCGCTGGAGCTGATCCACCGCCCGCAGCGGGAGGGCGAGGAGGCGCAGGCGCGCGAGACGCTCCGCTTCCACGAGGCGTTCCTCCTGCAGCTCGCCCTGCTCGAGCGCCGGGCCTCGGCGCGCAGCAGCCCCGCGACCGCCCGCGTGCCCGGCCCCGGCGGGCTGCTCGAGCGCTTCGACGCCGCGCTGCCCTTCGCCCTCACCGGCGACCAGACCGCGGTGGGGCACGAGATCGCCGCCGATCTGGCTGCCGAGAGCCCGATGACCCGGCTGGTGCAGGGCGAGGTCGGCTCCGGCAAGACCCTCGTCGCGCTCCGGGCGATGCTCGCCACGGCCGAGAGCGGCGGGCAGGCGGCGCTGCTCGCTCCCACCGAGGTGCTCGCGGGGCAGCACCTCCGCTCGATCGCGAGGACCCTCGGCCCGGAGCTCGCGGCCGAGCTGGTGCCGACCCTCCTCACCGGCGGGCTGGGGGCGGCGCAGCGCCGCGCGGCCCTCCTCCGGATCGTCTCGGGCACGGCGAAGATCGTCGTCGGCACGCACGCCCTCCTCGGCGACGCGGTGTCCTTCTACGACCTGGGCCTCGTCGTGATCGACGAGCAGCACCGCTTCGGCGTGGACCAGCGGGACGCCCTGCGCCGGAAGGGCGCCACCCCGCCGCACGTGCTGGTGCTGACGGCCACGCCCATCCCGCGGACCGTCGCCATGACGGTCTTCGGCGATCTCGACACCTCGACCATCCGCGAGCTGCCCGCCGGGCGCCCCGGCATCACGAGCCACGTGGTCCCGCTCGCCGACCACCCCGCGTGGATCGCGCGGGCCTGGGAGCGCGCCGAGGAGGAGATCCGCTCGGGGCACCAGGTCTACCTCGTCTGCCCGGCGATCGAGCCGGGGGAGCCCGCCGAGGGCGCGCAGCCGCCCGAGGAGGACGCCGCCGCGCCGCTCACGACCGTCGCGGCCACGCTGGAGGGCGTGCGCGCGCATCCGCTGCTCGGGAAGCGGCGGTCGGCCGCGCTGCACGGGCGGATGACGACGGAGGAGAAGGACGCCGTGATGCGCTCCTTCGCCGCGGGGGAGATCGACGTCCTGGTGTCGACGACGGTCATCGAGGTCGGCGTGGACGTGCCGAACGCCTCGATGATGGTCGTGCTCGACGCGGAGCGGTTCGGGGTCTCGCAGCTGCACCAGCTCCGCGGGCGCATCGGGCGCGGCGGCGTCGCGGGGGTGTGCCTGTTCGTGACGGCGGCGGAGGCGGGGACGGTCGCGCGCGAGCGGGTGGAGGCGGTCGCCGCGACGCTCGACGGCTTCGCGCTCGCCGAGGTCGACCTCGAGCTGCGCCGCGAGGGCGACGTGCTGGGCGACTCGCAGTCCGGCGGGCGCTCGTCGCTCCGCCTGCTGCGGGTGGTGCAGGACGCCGACGTGATCGTGGAGGCGCGGGCGCTGGCCGAGCGGCTCCTCGCGGAGGACCCGTCGCTCGCCGCGCACGACCGGCTCCGTGCCGCGCTCGAGCGCCGCGTGCAGGACCGCGACCGGGAGTTCCTCGCCAAGAGCTAGGCGGTGCCCGCCCGCTACTCTGTCGGCATGGCCCGCATCGCCGTCGTCCCCGGCTCCTTCGACCCCGTGACCCTCGGTCATCTCGACGTGATCGAGCGGGCTGCGCGCCTGGTCGACGAGCTGCACGTCGTGGTGGTGCACAACCCCGCCAAGACCGCGCTGCTGCCGATCGCCCAGCGCGTCTCGCTCATCGAGCAGTCGATCGCGGAGGCGGGGGTCGAGGGGCGGATCGTCGTCGCCTCGTGGAGCATGGGCCTGCTCGTCGACTACTGCACCGACGTCGGCGCGAGCATCCTGGTGAAGGGCATCCGCTCGCAGGTCGACGTGGCGTACGAGACCCCCATGGCGATCGTGAACCGCAACCTCGCGCACGTCGAGACGGTGTTCCTCCTGCCCGATCCCGCGCACGCCCACGTGTCGAGCTCGCTGGTGAGGCAGGTCTCCTCCCTCGGCGGCGACGTCGCTCCCTACGTGCCGCCCGCGGTCGCCGCGTACCTCGCCGCCGGCTGAGGCGCCGCCGATCGTCCACCCGGGCGATCCCGGGCCGTGGACCCGGGCGCCCGCGGCAGCCGGGAGAATGGACCGGTGAGCGAGACGCGCGTGCAGGCCTGGGCCCTCGACGGCATCCCGGAGGTGACTCCCGGTGACGACCTGCTCGAGCTGATCCTCGCGGCCGTCGCCGCCGCCGCCGAGGAGGACCGGCCCGCGGACGGTGACATCCTCGTGGTCACGAGCAAGATCGTCTCGAAGGCGGAGGGGCGCATCGTCGCCGCGACCGACCGCGAGGACGCGATCACGGCCGAGACCGTCCGCGTCGTCGCCACCCGGGCGCACGGCTCCGGCGTCACCCGCATCGTCGAGAACCGCCTCGGGATCGTCCAGGCGGCGGCCGGAGTCGACGCCAGCAACGTCGCGGAGGGGACGGTCCTCCTCCTCCCCCTCGACCCGGACGCCTCGGCGCGGGCCCTCTGCGCGGGCCTCCGGGAGCGGCTCGGCGTGGAGGTGGGTGTGCTCGTCAGCGACACCCTGGGCCGCGCCTGGCGCGTCGGACAGACCGACGCGGCCATCGGAGCCGCGGGCGTCCTCGTGATCGACGACCTCCGCGGCGGGGTCGACGCCCTGGGGCGCACGCTCGGAGTGACCATGCCGGCCGTGGCGGACGAGATCGCCGCGCTCGGCGACCTGGTGAAGGGCAAGGCGAGCGGTCGCCCCGTCGCCGTCGTCCGCGGGCTCGCCCGCCTGGTGACGGGAGTCGAGAGCCCGGGCGCCCGCACGCTGACCCGCACGGGCCCCGACGACATGTTCCGCCTCGGCGCCGACGAGGCCTTCGCCGAGGGCTTCGCGGCCGGAGCCGCCTCGCGCGAGGAGCGCGCGTGACCGGCTGGAGCGCGGTCGTCGTGTTCAAGGGCCGCGGCGGCTCGAAGACGCGCCTCGACGTGCCGGGCCGCGCGGCGCTGGCCGAGGCGTTCCTCCTGGACACGCTCGCCGCCGTGGCCGCCGCGGAGCCGGTGGCGAGCCTTCTCCTGGTCACCTCCGACGCCGGTGCGGCCGACCGCGCACGGGCGGAGCACCCGCAGCTGGTGGTGGTGCCCGACCCGGGGACCCTCGACGCCGCCGTGTCCGGGGGAGCCGAGGCCGCCCTCCACCGCCGGCCGGGCGCCCCGGTTATCGTGCTGACCGGGGACCTGCCCGCCCTGCTGCCGTCGGACCTCTCCGAGGCGCTCGCGACGCGGTCGCTCCCGGCCGTCGTCCCGGACCGCGAGGGGAGCGGCACCACGGCGCTCCTGCTGGCGGCCGGAGCCCTCGTCGCTCCGGCGTTCGGCCCGGGCTCTCTGGCCCGGCACCGCGACGCGGGCTGCGCCGTCGTCGTGCTGCCAGGCTCGTCGACGCTGAGGCTGGACGTCGACACGCTCGCCGATCTCGGAGACGCGGAGGAGGCCGGCGTCGGCCCGCACACCTCCCGCGCGCTGGCCGCAGCGGCCTGACGCGCAGGGAGTCCGAGCCGCGGACGCGATCAGCCGGCGAGCAGCCCCGCCTCGAACGCCGCCGTCAGGCCCGCGTCGATCGCGAGCGGTGCGCCGTCGACCGAGCGGACGGGGATCGCCCGCCGGGTGCTCGACACCAGCCACGCCGCATCGGCACCGGTGAGCGCCGAGACCGGAAGCTCGCGGCGCGACGACGCGAGCCCGCGGCGCTCGCCCAGCGCGAGGACCCGCTCGACCGTCGTGCCGGCGAGCACGCTGCCCGAGAGCGGCGTCGCGAGCACCCCGTCGCCGAGGAGCACCAGGCTCGACGTCGCCCCCTCGAGGAGCAGCCCGTCGCTCGTGCGCCAGACCACGTCGTCGGCGCACCGGGACGCCGCCTCGCGCAGTGCCGCCCGGGTGACGGCGCCCGACGTGGTCTTGACGCCCGGGAGCAGCCACGGCGCGAGCGGACCGCTCGCGTACCCGCGGTCCAGCACGACGACGGCCGCGCCCTTCTCCCGGAGAGCGCTCGAGTCGGGAGTCGGAGCCGCGCGCACGGTGCACCGGGCGGAGTCGCCCGAGCCGTGGGCGGCGATGAAGCGGACCGTCAGGTCGTCGACCCGATCGTGCTCCGCCACGGCGAGGTCGACCGCTCGGGACCAGAGGGGCGCCTCCGGGATCGTCAGCCCGACGGCCCGGGCCGATCCGGCCAGCCTCTCGAGGTGCTCGCCGAGCGCGCGGGGACGTCCGTCGAGGACCGCGACGGTCTCGAAGACCCCGTCGCCGCGGAGGTAGCCCGCCTCGTCGACGCGGACGAGCGGACCCTCCGGGTCGCGGAGGAGGACGGCGCCGGAGGTGATCTCGACCAGGACGGGGGTGCTCATCCGCCCATCCTGCCCCCGGCGGAGCCTCAGCGGGGGAGGAGGCCGCTCGCCACGTCGGACGGCTCGACGATCTCGCGCCACGGCTCCGGCCGGAGTCCTGCCGAGCCGAGCACGTCGGCCCCGGCGAGGAGGTCCACGTCGAGACCTGTCAGCTCGCCGATCGCGGCGACCGGCAGCTGGAACGTCCTGAAGCCGCCGAGCGGCACCAGGCCCTCGCGCACGCGCTCCACGAGCTCGCTCTGGTCGAGCAGGTACGCGCTCGTCGCGAGCGTCGATCCGTCCGGGCTCCACGCCGCGATCTTCCAGAAGCGGCGGGGGATGCCCGTACCGCGGTAGACCGGGTCGTCGTCCGCGAGCACGGGCCCGGTGAAGACGCTCAGGCGCGTGCGCCAGGTCTGCGCGTACTCGAGCACCAGGGTCTCGAGCCCGAGCCACAGCTCCTGCGACTGGTTGAAGCCGCTCGCCTGGGGCGCGGCGTTCGTGTAGCAGAAGCTGTCGCGGTTGGCCGCGGCGGCCTCGTCCCGGTCGCCCCAGACGGGGTCGCGGCGGCGGACGAGGTGGCCCCGGTCGAGGTCGTTGCGGGCGTACACCTCCGGCCCGGTCTGCTCGGAGGCGGGGATGCGGTCGTCGAGGTGCCAGTCGTCGCCGCGGCCGAGCTCGACCAGGCGCGCGCCGTCGATGTTCACGGCCGTCGAGACGGCCAGGCGCCGCTCCGGATCCAGCAGCACCTCGAAGTGCGTGTACGGCAGGAGCCGCACCGGGCGCTCGACCCTCAGGCGCGGCGCACCCGCGGGGACGCCGAGGAAGTCCGCGTCGAAGCTCACTCCTCGACCTCCGCCGTCGGAGTCGCCGTGGCTGTCGCTGTCGGGGTCGCCGTGGGCGTCGCCGGGGGAGCCTCGGTCGCGGGGACTCCCGTGCCGGTCGGAGCCGGAGCCGGTGCCTGGGTGGCGGGAGCCGGGACCTGCGAGCCGTTGCTGATCAGCAGGGCGATGTCGGAGTAGCGCGCGACGGTCGTGCCCGCGGCCGGGTCGGTGCCCGCCACCACGCCGGCCGGGAGCGACGAGTCGATGGTCGCCCCCTCCTCGACGTCGAAGCCGAGGTCCTCCAGCGCCTCCGTGGCGTCGTCGACCGAGCGGCCGGAGACGGTCGGCACGGCGATCTGGCGGCCGTTCAGCAGGGCGCTGCTGGGCTCCTCGAAGTCGTCTCCGCCGTACTTCTGGTCGGCGCGGGTCATCACCGAGTTCCAGATGTAGTGGCGGATGTTGGAGGCGTACGGGCGGCTCTCGAGCTCCGAGTTCGGGAAGCGGACCTCGCGCATCGAGGTGTGGCCGTCGATGTTGCCCACCCAGACCACGGTCGCGACGCGCGAGCTCGCGCCGTCCATCCAGGTCGACTCCGCGTTGTCGGTGGTGCCCGTCTTGCCGATGTGCTCGATGCCGTCGTCCGGGTCGGACTGGGCGGCCGTGCCGCCGGTGACGACGCGCTGCAGGGCGTAGTTCGCGACCGCCGTCAGCTCGGGGCTGAGGGCCTGGTTGCAGGTGGAGGTCGGCGGCTGGACGGCGGCGCCGGTCGCGTCGGTGATCGCGTCGATGGCGATCGCGGAGCAGGCGGTGCCGTTGTTGGCGAAGCCGGCGAAGGCGGTGACCATCGAGAGGGGGGAGATGAGCGTGTCCGAGCCGAGGACGGCGGACGGCTTGTAGTCGACCTCGCCGCCGTCGGCCGCCTTCACGCCGAAGCCGACCGCGCGGTCGCGGATCGCGCAGAGGTCGAGCTGCTGCGCCATCGAGACGTAGACGGTGTTGATCGACTGCATCGTGCCGGTCAGCACGCTGTAGCTGCCGTTCTCGCTGTCGTCGTTGTTGACCTCGTAGGAGGTGTCGAGCTCGCCGCCCGGCGCGCAGCTGGCGGGGAAGCCCGAGAAGGTGCGCTCGCGGCCGTTGATCGTCTCGTTCAGGGTGCGTCCGCTCGCGAGCCACTGCGCGAGCGTGAACACCTTGTAGGTCGATCCGACCTGGAACCCGGCGGAGCCGCCGTAGGCCGTGTCGGTATTGAAGTTGACGGCGGAGAAGTTCGCGCCGTTCACGGCGCCGGCCGCGTCGTAGTCCTTGTTCTGCACCATCGCCAGGATCCGGCCGGTGCCGACCTCCATCGAGACGGTCGCGCTGCCGATGTTGGTGTCGAGGGTGGGGACCTTGGGGACGGCGTTGTTCGTCGCGTTGGCCGCGGTGTCCTGCAGGTCGCGGTCGAGCGTCGTGTAGATCTTGTAGCCGCCGCGCTGGAAGTTCGCGAGGCGGGTGTCCGCGTCGTCGCCGAACGCCGGGTCGTTCTGGACGACGCGGGTGATGTAGTCGCAGAAGAAGGCCGCGTTGCCGGCGGTCTGGCAGCCCGTGGGCGTCTGAGTGATCGCGGGGACGACCTCCTCGGCGACGGCGGCGTCGTGGTCGGCCTGCGAGATCTTCCCCTCCTGCAGCATCTGGTCGAGGACGTAGTCGCGGCGGATCTTGTTGTCCGGGATGTTCTCGGGCTGGTCGATCCTGAGGCCGTTGGGGTTGTTGACCGTGGCGATCAGGCTCGCGGCCTGCGCCAGGCTCAGGTCGGCCGCGGTGGTCGAGAAGTAGTACTCGGCCGCCGCCTGGATGCCGTAGACCTGGCCGCCGAAGCCCGCGATGTTGAGGTAGCCGAGGAGGATGTCGTCCTTGCTGTACTTCTTCTCGAGGTCGACGGCGAGCTTCATCTCCTTGAGCTTGCGGCTCGGAGTGGTCGCGGTCGCCTCCTCGTAGGCGGCCTCGGAGGCCGCCTCGTCGGTCGCGCTCAGCGACTCCGCCTTCTGCACGAGGACGTTCTTGACGTACTGCTGAGTGATGGAGGATCCGCCCTGGAGGTCCCCGCCGACGATGTTGCTGAGCACCGCGCGGATCGTGCCCTGCAGGTCGACGCCGCCGTGGTCGTAGAAGCGCGGGTCCTCGGTCGAGACCGCCGCGTCCTTCACGGACTGGCTGACCTGGTCGAAGGCCACCTCCTCGCGGTTCTGCGCGTAGAAGGAGGCGAGCAGCTCGTCCGAGCCGTCGGTGCGCTTGGCGTAGATCTCGGTCTTCTGGGCCAGCTGGCCGAGCTCGAGGTACTCGGGCACCGTCTCGAACAGCCCGATCGGGTTGTTCTCGGCGAGACCGGTGACGGCGAGGGCGGGAGTGACCCCGACCGTGATCAGCAGGCCCCCGGCGAGGCTGGCTCCGACGATCCCGAGGACCCGGGCGAGCACGCCGCCGCGGGCGGTTCCTTGCGCAGACATGGCTACGAGAGTAGGCGACGAGTCTGGATCAGTCGTGCGGCCGCGCTCGGGGGCCCTGATGCCCGCCCTCCCGGCTCCGGGAGCGGCGGCCGCCGGTACGGTGAGCGGGTGACCAGAGCCCGAGCATGACCGCCTCCGCCGACCCCGCCGAGACGCGCCGCCGCGCGGTGCTCGTGGTGGCCGTCCTCGCCTCCTTCGTCGCCTTCCTCGACGGCACCGTCGTCAACGTCGCCCTGCCCGCCATCACCCGCGAGCTCGGCGGCGGGCTCGCGGTGCAGCAGTGGGTGGTCGACGGGTACCTGATCACGCTCGGCGCGCTGATCCTCGTGGCCGGCTCGCTCGCCGACCGCATCGGCCGGGCCCGCAGCATGACCATCGGCCTGATCGGCTTCGGCGTCACCTCGCTGCTGTGCGCGCTGGCCCCCACCGCCGAGGTCCTCATCGTGGCGCGGATGCTCCAGGGTGCCGCCGGCGCGATCCTCGTGCCCAGCTCGCTCGCCCTCATCATCGCGACCGTCCACGGCGCCGCGCAGGCTCGGACCATCGGTGCGTGGACGGCCTGGACCGGCACGGCGACGATCGCCGGGCCCGTGCTCGGCGGCCTGCTGGTGGACGCGGGCTCGTGGCGGTACGTCTTCGCGCTCAACCTGCTGCCGATCGCGGTGACGCTGGTCCTGCTGCGCAGGCTCGGCGCGGTCGACTCGGGGACCCGGGTGCCGATCGACGGCGTCGGCGCGGTGCTCGGGGTGATCGGCCTGGGAGGGCCGGTGTTCGCGCTGATCGAGCAGGAGCGACTCGGGATCCAGCATCCGCTCGTGCTGACCGCCCTGATCGGGGGAGTCGCCGCCCTCGTCGCGTTCGTCGTGTGGGAGCGGCGAGCGGCGCATCCGATGCTGCCGCTGTCGCTCTTCGCGTCGCGGAACTTCACCGTCGGCAACGTCTCGACGGCGTTCGTCTACGGAGCGCTCTCCTTCGGCTTCTTCGCGCTGGGCCTGTTCCTGCAGCAGACCCTGGGCTTCTCGGCGACCCTGGCCGGGCTCGCGACGCTCCCGCCGACGATCCTGCTGCTCCTGCTCTCGCAGGTCTCCGGGTCGCTGTCGGCGCGGTTCGGTCCGCGGCTCTTCATGGGCGTCGGACCGCTGATCGCCGCGGCCGGGTTCCTCCTGCTCTCCTTCGTCGACGAGGGCGCCGACTACGCCACGCAGCTGCTGCCGGGCATCCTCCTGTTCGGCTTCGGCCTCGCGGTGACGGTCGCTCCGCTGACCTCGACGATCCTCGGCGCGGTGGAGGACGGGCACAGCGGAGTCGGCTCCGCTGTGAACAACGCCGTCTCGCGCATCGCGGGGCTGGTCGCCATCGCCGCGACCTCGCTCGTGGTCGGCGACTCGCTCGACGTCGAGGGCTTCTCCCGTGCCGCCGTCGCGACCTCCGCCCTCCTGGTGGCCGGGGGCGTCGTCTCCCTCCTCGGCATCCGCAACCCGGCTCCCGCCGACCGCTGACGACTGCTCGGGGAGCGTCTCCGACCCCCGTCCGGGGTGCGGCGCTCCGTGTTCACGCGGTGTCCGCCGATCCTTCGACGGAACGTGGATGAAATAGTTGTCGCTACATGGAATACTGATCGACGTCGATGCGCTTGCATACATCGGACGGGGACGCTCTCCCCGCGACGACCGTCACACTCGAGGAGAAACCATGACCGACACCGTCACCATCCCCGGCTACAAGGCCGGCACCTGGGTCATCGACCCCACCCACAGCGAGGTCGCGTTCAGCGTCCGCCACCTGATGATCAGCAAGGTCAAGGGCAAGTTCGAGCGCTTCACCGCCACGTTCACCACCGGCGAGAACCCGCTCGACTCCAAGGTCGAGGCCACCGCCGAGGTCGCCTCCGTCAACACCAACGAGCCCAACCGCGACGGCCACCTCCGCACCGGCGACTTCTTCGAGGCCGAGAAGTACCCGGAGATCCACTTCGTCTCGACCGCCGTCCGCCCGAACGGCGACGACTTCCTCGTCGACGGCGAGCTCACCATCAAGGGCACCACCAAGCCCGTCACCTTCGAGGTGGAGTTCGGCGGCTTCGGCACCGACCCCTACGGCAACTACAAGGCCGGCCTCACCGCCAAGGCCACCATCGACCGCACCGACTTCGGTCTGACCTACAACGCGGCCCTCGAGACCGGTGGCGTGCTCATCGGCGAGAAGGTCACCATCACCCTCGACCTGCAGGCCGCCCACCAGGCGTAGTCCGAGCCGATCGACCGGAGCCGTCCCTCCCCCCGGGGAGCGGACGGCTCCGTCGTTCCCGGAGCCGGTCCGGGATCAGAGGATGCCGAGCTCCGTCAGCTGCTCGGAGATGCCCGCGCCGTCGGGCGCGAAGACCCAGGTCGTGCCGCTGGTCAGGGAGCGGTCCTCGGCCTTGGAGCGGCCTCCCGCGAGCACCGCCTCGCCGGTGGAGAGCTGGCGGATCGCGATCGCCGCGACCTTGTCGGGGTGCTCGTCCGCGAAGTCGGAGTAGATCTCCTCGTCGTGCTGCCCGTCGTCGCCGACCAGCAGCCAGCGCACGTCCGGGAACTCGGCCGCGAGTCGGCGGAGGTTCATCTCCTTGTGCTGCTTGCCGCTGCGGAACCAGCGGTCGTGCGTCGGGCCCCAGTCGGTAAGGAGGAGCGCTCCGGCCGGGTACAGGTGCCGCGACAGGAAGCGGGTGAGCGCCGGGGCGACGTTCCACGCGCCGGTGGAGAGGTAGATGACCGGGGAGCCCTCGTACTGCCGGGCGAAGCGGTCGAGGAAGACCGCCATGCCGGGCGTGGGCATCCGGGCGTGCTCGTCGAGCACGAAGGTGTTCCAGGCGGCGACAAAGGGGCGGGGGAGCGCGGTGACCATCACCGTGTCGTCCACGTCCGACACGACTCCGAGCCGCGACTCCGGACGCACGATGAAGACGGGCGCCTCGACGGGCTTCGAGCCCGCGGTCGAGAAGGTGATGGTGTGCCAGCCGGGCTCGAGCGTGATCGGGAGGTCCGCGTCGACGACTCCGCCGCGGTCGGCCGTCACTTGGTGGGTCTGCCCGTCTGCTTCGACGGTCACGACGGCCCCGCTCACGAAGACGCTGGTGAAGCTCCGCCAGCCGCGCACGCCCTCGACGGGGCGGACCTCCTCGACCCCGGGAGGGGTCGGCCGCGTGTAGAGGACGCGGGCCAGGACGCGCAGCTGCGTCGTCGAGCCGTAGCCGGTGTAGGGGATGACCCTCGGGACGTAGCCCTTGCGCTTCACGCGCCTCATCCGGAAGGAGTGGAGTCGGTCCTCGAGGCGGGCGGCGCGGTGCATGACCTCCGCCTTGCCTGCGCTCAGGGGCTTGCTCTCGGGCGTCAGCGGCATCCGCCCAGTCTGTCAGACCGGATGCCGGACCGCGGATCGCGCTCTCACGCGATCGTCAGGCTCCGGTGGGCTCGATCAGCTCGGGGCCGTTCGCCGAGACGGAGCCCACGGCTGCACCGACGCCGTGCACCTCGAGCTCCTCGGACAGCTCGGCCGCGCCCTCGGCGGCCGCGCGCAGCAGCTCGCCGTCCCCGGGGGACGCCGGGTCCAGCCAGTCCTCGATCAGCTCCGGCTGCAGCAGCACGGGCATCCGCTCGTGCACCTCGGCGAGCGGCCCGGCGGAGGGGCGGGTGAGGACCGTCGCCGAGAGCAGCCACGGAGAGCCCGGCTGGGCCGAGCGCCACCACTCGTAGAGACCGGCGAACAGGAGGAGCGAGCCCTCGCCCGGCGAGACGTAGACGGGTGCCTTCGCCCCGTCCGCGCCGACCCGCCACTCGTACCAGCCCGAGGCGGGCACGATCGCGCGCCGGGAGGCGTAGGACTCGCGGAACGAGGGCTTCTCGGCGACGGACTCGATCCGCGCGTTGAACAGCGGCGGCCCCGCGGACGGGTCGGCGGCGGAGCGGGGCACCAGGCCCCAGCGGGCTCCGGCGAGCCGACGCCGCGGCGGGCTGCCCTCCTCGACCCCCTTCATCGACTCCGCGACGACGGCGATCCGCTGGGTCGGCGCGATGTTCCAGGACGGCTCCGGCAGGTCGGCGCCCGGCTCGTCGATGTCGAAGAGCGCCACCAGGTCGGCGGTGGTCTGCGAGAGGACGAAGCGTCCGCACATGGTTTCTCCCGGGTGGATCGGACCCGCGGAGCCGTCGCCCTTCCGGGGGCGCGAAACACGAGGGACTTTCGATGAGACGACCCCGACCGGCGGTCGCCGTGCGTACGATTGTAGGAACCACGACCGAAGGAGCCCGCCGTGCCTCTTGGAAACCTCGTCGATCGACCGTTCGGTGAATCGTCCCAGGTCCGCAACGAGCCGGTGCAGGTGCGCAGCGCCGCCCGTCTCGCCTCGCTGCTCGACGCGGCGGCCGCCGTCGTCGACGAGGTCGGCTTCGACCGCCTGACCACGGCGATGGTCGCCGAGCGCGCGGGAGCCGCGATCGGCACGGTCTACCGCTACTTCCCGGACCGCATCGCCGTCCTCCAGGCGCTGCGCGAGCGGGCCCTCGAGCGCTTCCGCCGCCGCGTCATCACCGAGATCCGCGACACCCACCCGGGCAACTGGTGGGGCGCGGTCGACTGCGCCATCGACGCCTTCTGCGAGATGCACCGCAACGAGCCGGGCTTCCGCTCCATCCGCTTCGTCGACACGATCCACGCCCCCGAGGTCGCGGGCGAGGCGTTCGAGGCCGGCTTCTTCGCCCGCCGCTTCGCCGAGATCCTCGCGTCCGAGTACGGCCTCCCGGGCGGCGCGCAGCTGTCCTTCCGCCTCGAGGTGACCATCGAGGTCGCGGACGCGCTGCTCACGCGCGCGTTCCTCATCGACCCCAACGGCGACCAGCGCTTCATCGACGAGAGCCGCTCGCTGCTGCGCCACTACATGACCTCGCACTACGGAGCCGTCGAGGAGTCCTGACCGGCTAGGACTGTCAAGGCCCTAGTCGCTCCCGGAACATCCCGCAACACTTCGCGGTCCGGGTTTGCAGGCGGCTGCTAATGGTGTTTTCCTTGCCGCCTGGCCCCGTTCGGGGCCGCGGGCCGTGCAACGGCCGGACGCGCGGAGCGAGAGCGGGCACAGTCGTGGACCAGGGACAGATCGGCGCGCACACCGCCGGACGGCGGGCGGCCTCGTGATCGAGTTCCGCAACGTCAGCAAGCAGTACCCGGACGGCACGCGGGCGGTCGACGACTTCTCGCTCGTGCTGCCCTCCCGGCAGACGACCGTCTTCGTCGGCTCCTCGGGCTGCGGGAAGACCACGATCCTCCGCATGATCAACCGGATGATCGAGCCGACCTCCGGCACCATCGAGATCGACGGCGAGGACATCTCGTCCCTGCCCGCCGTCGCGCTCCGCCGCCGCATCGGCTACGTGATGCAGAACTCCGGCCTCCTGCCGCACCGCAAGGTCATCGACAACATCGCGACCGTGCCGCGGCTGAACGGGGTCGCCAAGAAGCAGGCGCACGCCCGCGCGCTCGAGCTGATGGACACGGTCGGACTGGACCGTGCGCTCGCCGCCCGGTACCCCAGCCAGCTCTCCGGCGGCCAGCAGCAGCGCGTCGGTGTGGCGCGCGGCCTGGCGGTCGACCCGAACATCCTGCTGATGGACGAGCCGTTCGGCGCGGTCGACCCTCTCGTGCGCGCCGACCTGCAGCGCGAGACCCTGCGACTCCAGGACGAGCTCGACAAGACCGTGGTCTTCGTCACCCACGACATCGACGAGGCGTTCCTCCTCGGCGACCAGGTCGTCATCCTCGAGAAGGGCGGCCGGATCGCGCAGAAGGGCTCGCCCGCCGAGATCCTGGCGAACCCCGCGAGCGAGTTCGTCGCCGGCTTCGTCGGCGCCGACCGCGGCAAGCGCTCGCTCCGGATCGAGGAGCGCGACGGCGCCCGCATCGTGGTCGACGGCGACGGGCGCCCGACCGGAGTGCTGCGCGCGCAGGACGGCCCCGCCGCGTGAACTGGGTCGTCAACAACACGGACGCGATCGTCGCGAACCTGCTGGCGCACCTGGCCCTGTCGGTCCCGCCGATCCTGCTCAGCTTCCTCGTCTCGCTGCCGTTCGGCTGGTTCGCGAACCGCTACCGCTGGAGCCGCGGCACCCTGCTGACAGGGCTCGGCGTGCTCTACGCCATCCCCTCGCTGGCCATGTTCATCCTGCTGCCGGTGCTGCTGGGCATCCCGCTCCGCTCGACCGCCAACGTGATCACGGGCCTCACCCTCTACGGCGTCGCGCTGATGGTCCGCACCACCTCGGACGCACTGGGCGCGGTGTCGGACGACGTCCGCCAGTCGGCGACCGCGATGGGCTACTCCGGCTGGGCGCGCTTCTGGCGGGTCGAGTTCCCGCTGGCCGGTCCGGTCCTGCTCTCGGGCCTGCGCGTGGTCACGGTCAGCACGGTCAGCCTGGTGACGGTCGGCGCGGTGCTCGGGATCCAGAGCCTCGGCCTGCTCTTCACCGACGGCTTCCAGCGCGGCATCACCGGTGAGATCGTCACGGGCATCGTCCTCACGATCGTCCTCGCGCTGGTGCTCGACGGACTGCTGGTGCTGATCGGCCGTCTCCTCATGCCCTGGACGGCTCTGGACCGCACGCGCCGCTCGCGCAGACCGGTCGCGGTCGAGAGGGCGGTGACGTCGTGAACCTCATCGCCGAGGCCTTCGCCTGGATCGCCGACCCCGCGCACTGGACCGGGGTCTACGCGATCCCGACCCGTGTCGCCCAGCACGTCGGCATCAGCCTGCTGGTGCTCGTGATCGCGGCCGCGATCGCGATCCCGATCGGCTACCTGATCGGGCACACCGGGCGCGGCAAGGGCATCGCCGTGCCGGTCGCAGGCGGCCTGCGCGCCCTGCCGACGCTGGGCGTGCTCGTCCTCGCGGCGATGAGCCTGGGGCTCGGCCTCGGCGCTCCGGGGATCGCCCTCGTCGTGCTCGCGATCCCGTCGGTGCTCGCCGGCGCGTACTCCGGGCTCGAGGCGGTCGACCGCCGCACGATCGACGCGGCGCGCTCGATGGGCATGACCGAGTGGCAGATCCTGACGAAGGTCGAGATCCCGCTGGGGCTGCCGCTGCTGATCGGCGGGCTCCGCTCGGCGGCGCTGCAGATCATCGCGACCGCCACGCTCGCCGACTACATCGGCGCCGGCGGCCTCGGGCAGTACATCTTCCGCGGAGTGAAGTCGGGGGACTACCCGCAGATGCTCGCCGGCTCGATCCTGGTGATCGTGCTGACGCTCCTCAGCGAGGTCCTCTTCGCCCTCCTCCAGCGGCTCGCCGTGCCGCGCGGAGTCGTGCTCGGCCTGGCCGGCACCGCCGGCCGCACAGGTTCCCGCGCTTCGTCGCCCCGACGACGCGCGGTGATGGGAATCCCCATCGAAGAAGGGAAATAGCAATGTTCACAGCACATTTCACGAAGGGCCGTGTCGCGCTCAGCGCACTCGCGGTCGGTGCCGTCGTGGCACTGGCAGGGTGTTCCTCGAGCGATCCGCTCGATGAGGGATCGGGTGCGACTGCGGGCAGCGAGACCATCGTGGTCGGCTCGCAGGACTACTACTCGAACGAGATCCTCGCCGAGATCTACGCGCAGGCGCTGGAGAACGACGGCTTCACCGTCGACCGCCAGCTGCGCATCGGCCAGCGCGAGATCTACCTGCCCGAGATCGAGAGCGGATCCATCGACGTCTTCCCGGAGTACGACGGCAGCCTCCTGCAGGCGCTCGAGCCCGACGCGACGGCCACCACCGCCGACGACGTGTACTCCGCGCTCGGCGACGCGCTGCCCGACGGCCTCCGCGCCCTCGACGCCGCCGAGGCCAGCGACCAGAACTCGTACACCGTCACCCAGGCCTTCGCCGACAAGTGGGACCTGACCGACATCGCGTCGCTCAAGAACGTCACCGACCCGATCGTGGTCGGCGGCAACTCCGAGCTGCAGACGCGCCCCTACGGGCCCGACACCCTGCAGTCGAAGTACGGCATCACGACCACCTTCCAGGCGATCGAGGACAGCGGCGGATCGACCACCGTCGACGCGCTCACCAGCGACCAGATCCAGCTGGCGAACGTCTACACGGCCGACCCGAACATCCAGAAGAACGACCTCGTCGCTCTCGAGGACCCGGACGGACTGTTCGTGGCCGACAACGTCGTGCCGATCGTCTCGAGCAAGATCACGGACGACGCGGCCGAGGTGCTGAACGCGGTCAGCGCGAAGCTCACGGCGGACGACCTCGTCGCCCTCAACTCCGAGAGCGTCAACGAGCAGAAGTCCGCGTCCGCGATCGCGGGCGAGTGGCTGAAGTCGGCGGGTCTCGTCGACTGATCCTCCCCGGATCCACGCCCGGAGGCGCGTCACTCGTCGAGGTGACGCGCCTCCGCTCTGTTCAGGAGCTTCTTCCCGAGGAGCACGAGCAGGGCGAAGACGACGATGACGCCCACGAAGACGTAGCCGGCGCCGTGCAGGCTCTCCGAGAGCTCCCGGTAGCTGCCGGCCGCGGCCGCGCCGACGCCGACGTAGGCGGACGACCAGAGCACGCACGCCGGGATCGTCCAGGCCATGAAGGTCCGGTAGCGCATCCCGCTCATCCCCACCGTCAGCGGGATCAGCGAGTGCAGCACCGGCAGGAATCGCGAGAGGAACACGGCGAACCCGCCGCGCCGCGCGAGGTAGCGCTCGGCCTTCAGCCAGTTCTTCTCGCCGAGCCGGCGTCCCAGGCGCGACGCGCGGATCCGCGGCCCGAACCAGCGGCCGAGGTAGAAGCCGACGGACTCGCCGCAGAGGGCGCCGATGACGACCGTGACGGCCAGCGCCGCGAACTGCAGCGGGCTGGTCACGCCGGTCGCGCTGACGATCACGATCGTGTCGCCGGGGACGACGAGGCCCGCCAGGATCGTGGTCTCGAAGAAGATCGCGAGTCCGGCGAGGAGCGTCCGCCAGACCGGGGGGACGCTGACGACGAAGTCCAGGATCCCGGTGAGGGTGTCGTTCACCGGGCGCCCCCGCCCGCCGCGGACTCGATCAAGGGCTGGGGCCGACGGCGGCTCCGGATGCTCGGCATGGCTCGATCGTAGGGGCGCACGGCTGGGCGGCGGCAGGGCTGCGCCCGGGAGGCCGGTGGACGCCGAGCGGTCAGGGGACGGCGACGAGCGCGGAGGCCGCCGGGCCGGTGCCGTTCGCCGTGACCGCCTGCACCGAGAGGGTGTAGCTGCGGCCCGGGACCAGCTTCGTGAAGGTCTGCGAGCGCTTGATCGCGGCGACCACGGCGCTCCAGGCTCCGGCTCCGCTCGTGTCGGACCCGTCGCGCGACACCCGGTAGCCGGTGACCGCCGAGCCACCGGTCCCCGCGGGGGGCGACCACGCGAGCGTCGCCGTGCCGTCCGAGCCCGCCGTGGCGGTGACCGCGGTCGGCGCGCCGGGGAGCCCGGCGGCGACGAGGGTCGCCGTCAGCGTGGTGCTGCTCCCGGGAGTGACGACGCTGTGCGAGGCGGCGCCGCCGTCCGACCAGGACGAGAACCGGTAGGCCGTGCCCGACGCGTCGGTCTGGTCCGGGACCTCCAGCTGGAGGGCCGAGCCCGCCCACGAGACGACGGTCGTGCCTCCGGCGACCTCGGTGCCGTTGACGACGACCGTCCGGCCTGCGGGAGCGGTGGCCAGGGTGACGAAGACCTTCTGCGGGGAGAACGTCCGCGTCGCCGTCGTCGACACTCCGCTCGAGTCAGTCGCGGTGACGCTGATCAGGAGGTCGCTGTCCGCGGCGGCGGCGAGGTCCTCCGGGCCGGGGGCGACGAAGGAGAGGTCGTTCCCCGTCAGCGGCCCGAGGAAGGGATGCGTGTGCTGAGCGTGGCGGCGCTGGACGGTCCAGGTGAGCGCCGAGGCGGGCAGGACGCCGTCCTCGGCGTCGGTCGCCGTGGCGCGGAGGCCGTAGCTCCGGCCCGTGACGAACATCCCTCCGTCGGCGGGTGCGGTGATGCTCACCGTCGGGGCACTGTCGCCCGAGGTGATCCTCGTCGTCGCGGGGGCGGAGACGGCTCCCTTCGGATCGCGGACGCGGAGGGACGCGGTCCAGCTGCCGGCGGCGTAGCTGTGGGTGAAGGTCGGGCCGGTCGTGATGCGGTCGGGGGTGCCGTCGCCGAACGACCACAGGTAGGTCAGGGCACCGCCCTCCGGGTCGCTGCTGCCCGAGCCGTTCAGCCGCGCGGCGAGAGGAGCCGCGCCGGAGGAGGGGGCGGCGGTGAGGGCCGCGGTCGGAGCGCGGTTCGCCGCGGCGGTGTAGGCGAGGCGCCGGACCTCGCCGCCGTTCGCGTAGCTGGTGTAGAAGAGGTCCTGGGTCCCGCGCGAGGGACCGAAGGCCATGGCGACGGCGCTGCTGCCGCCGAGGCCGGTCACGAGGTCGCCGGCCGCGCCGGTGCGGCCGAGGGTCCGGATCTTCCCGCACACGTAGTCGCCGAAGAGGTACGCGCCGTCGTAGGCGGCCGGCCAGACGCCGCGGGGGACGTAGGCGCCGCCCGTGATCGAGGCGCAGCCGCTGCTGTGCGCGTAGTCGTGGACCGGGTCGGTGAGCCCGGCGGGCGCCGCGGCTCCGCAGTTCGAGGCCGAGCCGGTCTTCGCGCAGTGGCCCTCACGGGTGTTCCAGCCGTAGTCGGCGCCGGCGACGCCCTGGTCGATCTCCTCCCAGGCGTCCTGGCCCACGTCGTTGATGCGGAAGACGGTGCCGGTCGCGTTCGGGTCGAAGGCCATCCGGAACGGATTGCGCAGGCCGCTCGCGAACGTCTCGCGGCAGCGCACGCCCGCGGCGGCCGGGGCGAGCCGGCAGGAGGCGGTCCCGGTGCCCAGGTAGGGGTTGCCGGCCGGGACGCCCCCGGTGAGGGTGATCCGGAGGATCTTGCCGTTCAGGATGTTCGGGTCGCGGGCGGCGTCGTTCCGGCCGCCGCAGCCGCTGCCGCCCGGCGAGCCGACTCCGCCGCGGTAGTCGCAGCCGCCGTCGCCGACGCTGACGTAGAGCAGGCCGTCCTTGCCGATGGCGAGGTCGCCGCCGTTGTGGTTGCTCGCGGGGGAGTAGATGCCGTCGAGGAGGACGCGCTCGGAGGCCGGGTCGATGCGGTCGTCGGTGCCGAGCTGGAACGAGGAGACGCGGTTGCGCGGGGCTCCCGCGGGGTTCACCGTGCCGCCGGCGTTGGTCGGGCAGGAGGAGTCGGAGCCCTTCGCGGTGTAGTAGACGACGACGGTGCGCGAGCCCGGTGCCGGGTCGACCGCGAGGCCGAGCACGCCGCGCTCGCCGTTGGCGCAGACCTTCGAGCGCAGGTCGAGGGCCGGGGTGGCGACCAGGCCGCCGGCGCGGATCACCCGGATCGCGCCGGTCTGCGAGGAGACGAGGGTGCGCCCGTCGGTCGTGAAGGCGAGGGCGGTCGGCGCGGGGACGGCCGCCACCCGCGAGTCGGTGAAGCCGGCGGGCACGACGGGAGCGGCGGACGCCGGACCCGCGGGCCCGGCGACGAGCGCGGCGGCCGTGATCGCCAGGACGGTGAGCAGGGCGAGACCACGGGGGCGGATCCTCGAGCGGGGCATCGGTGACTCCGAGACGGTCGGCGCTGCTGAGCGAGCGGCGGTCTGCGGCGGTGCAGAGGGCGCTGTCGGCGATGACGCGGGGCCAGGATAGGCGCGCGCGGCGGAGGGGCCGTGTCCCCCTTCAGGGTCAACACTGGGGGCTCCGGGCGCGGTGTCCCCGGGCCGCTCACGTCGAGCGGGGCTGCAGTGCGTCGGCCCGCCGGTTCACTCCAGAGCGGGCAGGACCACCGCGCGGACCGCCTCCGAGAACCGGGCGTAGCCGGCCTCGTCGAAGTGCAGGCCGTCGTCGACGAAGAGGGAGGGGTCGACAGAGCCGTCGGAGGTGACGAGCGCGTCGGCGGTGGGGACGAAGGTGACGCGGTCGTCCGTCTCGGCGTAGGCGCTGACCGCGGTGTTGGCGGCGCGGACCTCGGCGCCGACGGAGGCGCGGGCGGGCGTCTCCGCGATCTCGACGTAGAACAGCTCGGCGTCGGGGGCGACCTCCTCCACGCGCTGGAGGTACTCGACGACGGCGCCGGCGGTCTGGGCGCCGGTGCGCGAGCCCTCCTCGCCGCTGATGTCGTTCGCTCCCACGTACACGATCACGGCGCGGGGATCGAAGGGGGCGACCATGCGGTCCAGCCACGCGAGGTGATCGGCGACGGTCGTGCCGCCGATCCCGATGTTGTAGGTCTCGAGCGGACGCAGGTCCTCCTTGGAGGTCGTCCAGCGGCCGATCGTGGAGCTGCCCGTGAGGACGATGCTGTGCTGCGGGAACCCGGCGGCGAAGCGCTTCTCGAGACCGGCGACGCGCTCGGCCATGTCGACGGAGGAGGTCGGGCCGGGGTCGGGGGAGCTCGCGGCCGGAGCGCCCGCGCCTCCGCTCCGCGAGGCGAGCGAGAGGGCGATGCCCGCGCCGGCGAGGACCAGCGCGAGCACCAGCAGCGCGACCAGGAGGCGGAGGCGGATGCGGCGGGGGCCGGGGGCGGAGCCGGAGGGCGTCGCTCGAGTCATGGCTCGATCCTCGGGCATCGGCGGGGGCGCGTCCTCCACGAGGAGGCCGTCCGAGGACCCGCGCACCCGGTGGCCGTCTCTCCGTCACCGGATCGCCGTGATCGGATCCGCGCAGAACATCACAGAGGATGCACAGCCGTGCAACACTTGCACATCGCCATCGTCATCGTCGCCGCCGGCCGACTTCCGATGGACGATCACGATGAGGACTCATGGCACGCGCACGCATCACCTGGGTGGACACGGCGAAGGGCATCGCGATCATCCTGGTCGCCCTGGCCCACTCCGTGCAGTGGACCACGACGGCCGGGATCGCCCCCGACTCGTGGAACGAGATCAACCTCCTCCTCATCACCTTCCGGATGCCGCTGTTCTTCCTCGCCTCGGGGCTGTTCGCCGGCTCCGTGCTCACCCGGTCGTGGCCGGAGCTCTGGCGTTCGCGGCTGAGCCTGCTGGTCTGGGCCTTCCTGCTCTGGTCCGTGGTGCGGTTCCTCTTCTTCCTGGTGGTGCCCAACCCGGGCGGCACCGACGAGTCCGACCCGCTCGCGCTGCTCCTCCAGCCGGTGATGCCGCACAACGGGCTCTGGTTCCTCTACGCGCTCACGATCTTCTTCGTGGCCGCCAAGCTCGCGCAGGGCCGGATCGACTGGCGGGTGCAGATCGGCATCGCGACCGCGATCGCCGTGGTCTGGTACGCCGTCCGCTCCAGCACCTCCGAGGGCACCGGGAACATCGCCTGGGACGGCATGGCCCGCTACCTGATGTTCTTCCTGCTCGGCCTCTACCTGCGGAACGCGGTGATCGCGTTCGTGGAGCGCCGCGGGATCCTCAGCGGAGTCGGCTTCGGCGTGCTGTTCCTCGTGCTCGCCGGCGTGATCCTCGCCGTCCGCGCCCGCTTCCCGCTGCTGACGATCGGGCTGGTCCTGGTGAGCGTGCTGGCGGTCCTCGCCGGGCTCGTGGTCGCCCGCTTCCTCTCGAACCGGCGCGGCGCGGGCTGGATCACCTTCATCGGCCGCAACACGCTCCCGGTGTACGTGGTGCACGTCCTCTTCGTCTCGCTTGCCACGAGCGCCCTGCTGCTCTTCGACGGAGAGCGCTGGCTCGACGTCATCGGGCCGGTCGTGCCGCTCCTGGTCTGCGGGATCGGCGTCGCGGCGGCACTGGGCTACTGGCGCCTCACCCGCGACCTGCCCGTGCTGAAGTACGGCTTCCAGGCGCCCGCCTGGTTCTCCGGCTCCCGCTCGCGCGTCGACGCCGGCTGACTGCGGGGCGCCCGCCGACGGCGCCTCGGCATCGGCCCCGGGATTCTCTTCACCGGGCGAATCCGTCGATGCGTCGCGCGGTGAACGGATTCCCAGAGCCGATCTCGCGGATGTGCGCCTGGGAATCCGCTGAAGGCCCGTGAGAGGAAGTCTCAGCGCTCCGTCGCCCGCCTGATCGCTCGGCGTCGAGAGGCCGGCGGCGGCGCGTCCGACGGAGGCGAGCCCCGCTCGGCAGTCGCCGCGCGGTGGACTCCCTCGACGTCGAGAGGGACTGTCTCGACGTCGAGCGACCGGTCGGCGGGAGCGCTCGGAGGGGCGTCCGGGGCCACCCCGGAAAGGGTGCCGCCAGGAGCTCGCGGAAGGCCGCACATCCGCCCCAGTACTGGGATCGAAGGCCGTCGGACCCCTTCCCCCGACCTACTCTCGGAGCTGTGAACGAACTCCTGGATCCGCTCCTGCTGTCGAGATGGCAGTTCGGTCTGACGACGATCTACCACTTCCTGTTCGTGCCGCTCACGATCGGCATGGCGCTCACCGTCGCGATCTTCCAGACCTGCTGGGTGCGCACCGGGAAGGTGCACTACCTGCAGCTGACGAAGTTCTTCGGGAAGCTCTTCCTGATCAACTTCGCGATGGGCGTCGTGACCGGGATCGTCCAGGAGTTCCAGTTCGGGATGAACTGGAGCGACTACTCCCGCTTCGTCGGCGACGTCTTCGGGGCCCCGCTGGCGTTCGAGGGCCTGCTCGCCTTCTTCCTCGAGGCCACCTTCATCGGCCTCTGGATCTTCGGCTGGGACAAGCTGCCCGAGAAGCTGCACCTGGCCACCATCTGGCTGACCACGCTGGGCACCACGCTCTCGGCCTACTTCATCATCGCCGCGAACGCGTTCATGCAGAACCCGGTCGGCTTCCGCATCAACGAGACCAAGGGCCGCGCGGAGCTCACCGACATCTGGGCGCTCCTCACCAACAAGGTCGCGCTCGCCGCGTTCCCGCACACGATCTTCGCCTGCTTCATGGTCTCGGCCGCCGTCATCATCAGCGTCGCGGCCTACCACCTCTCGCGGAACCAGCACCTCGAGACCATGCGCCCGGCGCTGAGGTTCGGCGCCTGGATGATGCTCGTCAGCGGCGGCCTGACCCTGTTCACCGGCGACTCACTCGGCCTCGCGATGGTCGACACGCAGCCGATGAAGATGGCGGCCGCGGAGGCGCTCTACAGGACCTCCACGGGCGTCGACGCCTCCTTCTCCGTCTTCACCTGGGGCACGCCGGACGGCTCGAGCGAGCTGTTCTCGATCCGCATCCCCTACCTGCTCTCCTTCCTCTCGACGCACACCTTCACCGGCACGGTCGAGGGCATCAACGACCTCCAGGCGCAGTACACCCAGGTCTACGGACCCGGCGACTACACGCCGATCATCTGGGTCACCTACTGGTCGTTCCGCTGGATGATGGCGCTCGGCGTCCTGGCCATCGGCGTGGCCGCGGCCGGCCTCTGGTTCACCCGGAAGGGCCGCGAGCCTAAGCAGTGGATGTGGAAGGTCGCGATCTGGGCCGCCCCGCTGCCGCTGATGGCGATGATCGTGGGCTGGGTCTTCACCGAGATGGGCCGCCAGCCGTGGCTCGTGTTCGGACTGCTGAAGACCGCCGACGGAGTCTCGCCCGGAGTGAGCGGCCTCGAGGTCCTGATCTCGCTGCTCGCCTTCACCGCGATCTACGGCACGCTCGCCGTGGTCGAGTTCCGCCTGATCAAGCGGGCCGCGCAGGCCGGCCCCGACGACGCTCCCGAGGTCGACGAGGAGAGCGGTCGCCCGCAGCTCGTCGGCACCGTCTACTAGGAGGCACCCCTCATGGATCTCGCCGTTCTCTGGTTCTGGATCGTCGCGTTCTTCTTCATCGGCTACTTCGTCCTCGACGGGTTCGACTTCGGCGTCGGCATGTCGCTCCCGTTCCTCGGGCGCGACGACACCGACCGCCGCGTGCTGATCAACACGATCGGCCCGGTGTGGGACCTCAACGAGACGTGGGTGATCGTCGCCGGCGCCGCCCTGTTCGCCGCGTTCCCGGAGTGGTACGCCACGCTCTTCAGCGGGTTCTACCTGCCGCTTCTGCTCATCCTGCTCGCGCTGATCGCCCGCGGCGTCTCGTTCGAGTACCGGCACCAGCGTCCGGAGGCGCAGTGGAAGCGGCGCTTCGACACGATGATCGTCGTCGGCTCCGCGGTGCCCGCCTTCCTCTGGGGCGTGGCCTTCGCGAACATCGTGCAGGGCGTCCCGATGGACGCCGACCACAACTTCACCGGCACCGTCCTGGACCTGCTGAACCCCTACGCCCTGCTGGGTGGAGCGACGACCCTCCTGCTGTTCTTCACGCACGGAGTCGTCTTCGTCGCCCTGAAGACGGAGGGGGAGATCCGCGAGCGTGCGCGCCGCCTGGCGACCCGCGCGGGGCTGCTCACCGTGGTCGTCGCCGCGGTCTTCCTGGCCTGGACCAACCTCGGCCAGGGGAGCACCGCCTCCTGGGCGCTCTCGGCGGGCGCGGCCGCGACCCTCGTCGGCGGCTGGCTCGCGATCACGCGGGGCCGGGAGGGACGCGCCTTCGCGCTGCTGGCCGGCACCATCGCGCTCGCCGTGCTCGCCCTCTTCGCGACGCTGTTCCCCGCGGTGATGCCGGCCTCGAACGTCCCCGCCTACGGGCTGACGATCGAGAACGCCTCCAGCACGCCCTATACGCTGACGGTCATGAGTTGGACCGCCCTGGTGTTCGTGCCGCTCATCGTCGGCTACCAGGCCTGGACCTACTGGATCTTCCGCAAGCGCATCAGCCGCGCGCACATCCCGGTCGACGCCCACTGACGTGAAGCCCCTCGATCCGCGCCTGCTCCGCTACGCCCGGGCGGCCCGCGTGTTCCTCCTGCTCGGCGGGGTGCTCGCGCTGGCGAGGACCCTGGCGATCGTCGCCTTCGCGTGGCTCGTGGCGCAGCTGGTGGCCGGTGCGGTCGACGGGAGGAGCGCCGACGATCTCGCGCCGCTGCTGGCCGCCCTGCTCGCGGTCGTCGCGGCGCGGGCGGCTCTCGCCTGGGCGACCGAGGTGAACGCGGTGCGCGGAGGAGCAGGAGCGAAGGCGCAGCTGCGGCAGGCGGTCCTCGCCGCACTGGTCGAGCTCGGCCCGGCGGGCCGCTCCGAAGGGGGCTCGGGCGGGGTCGTCGCGCTGCTGGGCGGCGGACTGGACTCCCTCGACGGCTACTTCGCCCGCTACCTCCCGCAGCTGATCGCCACCGCGGTGGCGACGCCGCTCCTGACGCTCGTGGTCTTCCTCGCCGATCCGCTCAGCGCGGTGTTCCTGGTGGTGACCCTGCCGCTCATCCCGGTGTTCATGGTGCTGATCGGCTGGGCGACTCAGGTCGTGCAGGCGCGGCAGTGGGAGCGGCTGCAGGCGCTCGCGTCCGGCTTCGTCGACACCGTCGGCGGCCTCGCGACGCTCAAGATCTTCGGGCGGGCCGAGCGGCAGGCGACGCGGATCCGCGCGCTGACCGAGGACTACCGCGTGCACACGATGAAGGTGCTGCGGGTGACCTTCGTCAGCGGCTTCGTGCTGGAGCTCGCCGGCTCGCTCTCGGTCGCACTGGTCGCCGTCTCGATCGGGCTGCGGCTCGTCGACGGCTCGCTGGGGCTGGCCGTCGGGCTGTTCGTCCTGGTGCTGGCGCCGGACGTGTTCCTGCCGGTGCGCCAGGTCGGTGCCGAGTTCCATGCGGCGGCGGACGGGGTGCAGGCGGCGGACCGCGCCTTCGCCGTCCTCGAGCGCGCGGCGGCCCTGCCCGCTCGCGGGAAGGCCCCGGCGGCGACGGGGGCGCTCGAGCTGCGGGGTCTCGCGGTCGACGACGGACGCGGGCGGACGCTCGCTCCTGTCGACGCGGTGCTCCCCGTCGGGTCGATCACCGTGGTGACCGGGCCCAGCGGGTCGGGGAAGTCGACGCTGATCGCCGCGCTCGCGGGCTTCGTGCCCTTCTCGGGCACGCTGCTGCTCGGCGGGTCGCCGGTCGCGGATCTGCGGTCGACGCTCGCCTGGGCGGGCCAGCGGCCCGACCTTCTCCCGGGGAGCGTCGCCTCCGCCGTCGGGCTCGGAGCACTCTCGCCGGACCCCGAGCGCGTGCGGCGGGCCCTGGCGATCGCCGCCGTCGACGTGGACCCCGAGCGCCGGCTCGACGCCGAGGGGACGGGCCTCTCGGGCGGGCAGAGCGCCCGTGTCGCCGTCGCCCGCGCTGTGCACCGCCTGCTCGAGCGCGGGTGCGCGGTGCTGGCCCTGGACGAGCCGACCGCCGCCCTCGACGACGAGTCCGAGCGGGCGCTGCTCGCCGGACTCAGGACGCTGGCGGAGAGCGGGACGATCGTCGTCGTCGCGAGCCACCGGCCCGCGACCGTCGCGGCGGCCGACGCCGTGATCGCCCTGGCGCCGGCGGGGGCGGTCGTGAGGTGAACCGCTCCGACGTCCTCCGCGCCGCGATGCCCGGGCCGCGCCGCTTCCTGCCGGGTCTGTCCTTCGGGCTGCTCTCCTCCTCCGCCGTCGTGGCGCTGCTGGCCTGCTCGGCCTGGCTGATCGTCCGCGCGGCCGAGCAGCCGCCGATCCTGTTCCTCTCCATGGCCGTCGTGGGCGTGCGGGCCTTCGCGCTGGCGCGGGCCTTCTTCCGCTACCTCGAGCGACTGACCGGCCACGACGCCGCCTTCCGCGCGCTCGCGGAGCTCCGGGCGGGCGTCTACGAGCGCCTGGTGCCGGTCGCGCCGGACGGGCTGGGCCGCGTGCGCCGTGGCGACCTGGTCTCCCGGGTGGTGGCGGACGTCGACGCCCAGCAGGACGTGCCGCTGCGCGTCGTGCAGCCGCTGGTCGTCGCGGCGCTGGTCGCTGCGGTCTCCGTGGTCGGCGTCTGGCTGCTGCTGCCGGCGATGGGCGCCGTGCTGCTGGCGCTGCTCGTCCTCGCCTTCGCCGGCGGGGCTCTGGGCGCCGGCCGGCTCTCCGCGCAGGCGGACCGCGAGCTGGCGCCGTTGCGCGGGGAGCTGGCCGAGCGCCTCAACCTGCTGGTCACCCGCCTCGACGTGCTCATCGCCTTCGATGCCGCGGGTGACGCTCTGGCGGACGTGGCACGCGCGGAGGAGTCGCTCGCCCGGGCGGCGCGTCGACGGGCGGCCTCCGCCGGACTGGCCGCGGCCGTCCTCGCCCTCTGCTCGGGTGGTGCGGTCTGGGCGGGCCTCGCGCTCGGGATCCCGGTGATCGGCGACCTCGGCGGTCCGGCGCTGGGAGTCGTCGCGCTCGTGCCGCTCGCGGTGTTCGAGGTCGCCGCCGCCGCGCCGCTCGCCGTGCAGGCGGCGCGCACCGCGCTCTCGAGCGCTCAGCGCCTGGCTGATCTGGACGCCGAGGCGGCGTCGCCGGCGCTCGCGACCGACGCGGACGTGGACCCGGACGCCCCGGCTCCCCGGGGCGCCGGCATCGTCCTGCGCGACCTGTCGGTGAGCTGGCCCGGCGCGCACACGCCCGCGCTGCGGGGCGTCTCGCTCGACCTGCCGGAGGGTGCGCGCGTCCTCGTCACCGGCGGCAGCGGCTCCGGGAAGACGACGCTCGCGCACGCTCTGGTGCGCTTCCTCGACCACTCCGGCAGCTACCTCCTGGGCGGGGTCGAGGCGCGGACGCTGCCGCAGGCGGAGGTGCGGAAGCGGGTCGGACTCGTGGAGCAGCAGCCGTACCTCTTCGACGACACGATCCGGCAGAACCTCCTCTTCGCGCGGCCCGAGGCCGATGGCGCCGTGCTCGAGGCGGTGCTCGAGCGGGTCGGGCTCGGGTCCTGGGTCGCTGCACGCGGCGGGCTCGACGCGCGGGTGGGGGAACGGGGCTCGCTCGTCTCGGGCGGCCAGGCTCAGCGGATCGCCCTCGCACGCGCACTCCTGGCCGATTTCCGCGTCCTGGTGCTGGACGAGCCGACGGCGTCGGTGGACGCTCCCGTGGCCGACGCCCTGCTCGGGGATCTGCTCCGCGCCGCCGAGGGGCGGACGGTGGTCCTGATCGCGCACCGGGTCGATCCGGGCCTGGAGTTCGACACGCGGATCCGGGTGGCGGACGGCACGGCGGCTCAGGAGTACCGGGCCGCCTGAGCAGGCGTCCGGCTCCGCGGGGCGGTCGGTCCGAGCGGCCGTTCAGCCGTGCTCCGTCCGGACCGAGGCCCGCGCCAGGGAGGCCGCGCGCGCCAGGCGCCCGCCCTCCGCCTCCCAGCGGTCGAGGACCGCGTCCGCCCGGGTCCGCGCCGCACCGCGCAGCCCGGCCAGGAGCGGAGCGACGACGTCGCGGGCCAGCGGGTCGCTCAGCTCGTCCACGCGGGAGTCGCGGACGAAGCCCTCGAGCCGGGTGAGGTCGGAGCCGCGCAGCCACTCGGCTCGGGACTGCAGCAGCACGACGGCCGCCAGCCGCGGCTCGAACACCGCCTGCTCCCACAGCTCGGAGGAGAGGGCGGTCACGTCGTCGTGCTCGAGCGAGCGGAACTTCCTCAGCGCGTCGCGGACGGTGCCGCGGACCGCCCCGACCGAGGCGCCCGTCGAGTCGAGCCCTGATCCCAGGCGCTCGCGCACGTCCTGCGCGCGCCAGACGTCGCCCTCGTACTCCAGGGCCGAGCGGATGAAGTCGCCGGGGTCGCTCACCCCTCCATCATGCGTCGCGCGTCAGCCCCTGCTGGCCCAGACGGCCCGTCCGATGCCGTCGTACTCGACGAGGCGGCCGTCGTCCTGCAGCACGAGGCGGTAGGGCGCGACGACGCCGCTCTGGCCGATGCCGAAGGAGATCCTCGGGAACCGCAGCCAGAGGATCCGGGAGTCGGCCACGTCGAGCCGGCCCTCGGAGCTCATCGAGAAGGCGGCGCCGGAGGCGGAGGAGGTGTTCGTCGCCCAGTCCGCGCCGTTCGGCCCGTAGACGACGAAGTTGCCGTCGCGCTGCATCTCGGCCCGCCACTGCCCGCTCGCCGAGGTCAGCCGCGTGCCCGCGACGACGAGGCCGCTCGGGGAGAGCGAGTCGCGCACGACGAGCGCAGCACTGCTCCAGAGGACGCCGGAGTCGTCCGCGATCCGGAGATCGCCCTCGCGGAGGACCATCGTGGCGCCCGGCTCGCCGGACGTGTCCGAGGCCCAGACGGGCGCGCCGTCCGCGGTGTAGACCACGGCGTTCCCGTCGTCCTGCATCCGGAGGACGTTGCCCCGGCCGCGGGTGCCGCTCGCCCAGAGAGCCCCGCCCTGCCCGTAGACGACGAGGTTGCCGTTCGCCTGCATCACCGCCGTGGTGCCTCCCGGGGTGGCGAGCCGGTTCCCCGCGTAGAGGGTGCTGCCGCGGCGGAGGGTGTCGGTGCGCGGCTCGTCGATCCGGCCGCCGATGCTGCTGGCCCAGGCGGCCGAGCCGCTGCGGCGGTAGATGACGAGATTGCCGTCGTCCTGCATCCGCAGCTCGCCGCCGGGGTCGGCCACCGTGCCGCTCGCCCAGACCGGGCGCCCGTCCGCGGCGTACACGACGAGGTTGCCGTCGTCCTGCATCCGCAGGCTGTCGCCGCGCCCCTGCGTGCCCGAGGCCCAGGTGGGACGGCCGCCGGCGGCGTAGACCACGGCGTTGCCGTCGGTCTGCATCACGAGGGAGGAGGCGCCGTCGGGGGACACCAGGCGCTCGCCGCGCGCGAGCTGCTCGCCGGCACGGAGGACCGCGGCGGAGGCGACGGCGGAGGACGCCGAGGGCGGGGCCTCGACCGCGGCGGCGGGCAGCGAGCCCAGCAGGAGCGCGCCCGTGGCGGCGAGCGCCGCGAGGGAGGCGGTCAGGGAGCGGCCGGAGGGGAGGTGCGTCATCGCAGGGGTCCTGTCGGGGAGGGCGGCTGGGTCGGGGAATCGTCCCACGGCGGGGGAGACGACGACGCCCCCCGGTCCGGGGACCAGGGGGCGTCGTGGCGGAGGGGCGTCAGCCGCGGCTGGCCCAGACCGCGCGGCGGCTGTCGTACTCGACGAGGTTGCCGTCGTCCTGCATGACGAGCTTGTAGGGGCCGACCGACGCGGCGGGCGGGACGACCGACCATCCGCTCGTCGTCTCGGTGCCCACAGCGATCTGCCCGCTGGTGTCGAGGGCGAAGAAGCCGCCTGCGCGGGTGGTCTTCGACGCCCAGATCGGGCCGTTCTTGCCGTAGACGACGAAGTTGCCGTCCGCCTGCATCACCGCTCGGTAGACGCCGTTCGCCGAGCGGAGGAAGCTGCCCGCCTCGAGCGAGTTCGCCGCGTAGAGCGTGGTCGAGGGGAAGGCGGCCTGGCTGGTCCAGATCACGTCGTCGGACGGGTTCACGATGATCAGCGAGCCGGCGTTGTTGATGCCCAGGCGGAGGTCCTTGCCGCGCGTGCCCGAGAACCACTTGACGGAGCCGTCGGAGCCGTAGACGACGGCGTTGCCGTCCTTCTGCATGGTGATGCGGTTGCCGGAGCCGCCGGTGCCGGTGCCCCAGACGGCGCCCTGGGGGCCGTAGCCGACGAAGTTGCCGTCGTTCTGCATGACGGCGCTGAAGCGGCCGTCGGCGGAGGTGAGCTGGTGGACGGGGCGGAGGGTCTGCTCCGTGAACAGCGTGTCGGTCACCGGCTCGGCGATGACGCGGCGGACGCTGCTCGCCCAGGCGGGCGAGCCGTTCTCGCGGTAGACGACGAGGTTGCCGTCGGGCTGCATGATCACCGAGGCGCCCGCCTCGTTGATCGTGTTCGTGCTCCACACGGGGCCGCCCTTGGCGGAGTAGACGACCATGTTGCCGTCGGTCTGCATGACCAGGTGGTCGCCGCGGCCCTGGGTGTTCGTCGCGAAGGTGGGGCGGCCCTGCGGGTCGTAGACCACCGCGTTGCCGTCGGTCTGCATCCGGAACGAGTAGCCGTTCGTGCCCGAGACGATCCGCTGTCCGGCGGCCAGCTCCTCGCCGCCGACGAGGGCGTTGTAGTAGCTGACGGCCGCGCGGGCGGTCTGCTGGGCGGCCTCGGGCGACTCGCTCGCGGGAGCGAGGCCGGTCGGCGCCTCCTCGGAGGAGGACAGGGGCTTCTGCGGGTTCTCCGCGGCGAGGGCCGGGGTCGCGCCGAAGAGCAGGGCACCGGTCGCGACGAGCGCGATCAGCCCGGAGGCGAGGGGGCGGGGGGAGGGGGAACGCGTCATCGCAGGACTTTCTCGAGTGGCCGGCGGGGGCCGGAAGAGGGGGTACTCGATGCTCGCACGGCGGACGCACGACTGCGACCGGAACGGGGGCCCTCCGTCTGGGGGACGCGCGGGAGCTGAGGTCCTCCGCGGGTCAGAGCGCCGGGAGAGGCCGCCTGAGAGCGTCCAGCCGCTTCCGCCAGGCGTCCAGGCGGCCCGGCTCCGCGGCGAGCGCCGGTCCGTCCGCCCAGGCGGTCGCCAGCCGCAGACCGTGCAGGGCGTTGGCCGTCCAGACCTCACGGCCCTCGAGCGACTCCGGCTCGGCCGGGGCCTCGATCACGTCCACGCCGAGCGCGCCGGCGAGCACCGAGACGGTCCGAGCCGTCACGCTGCGCACGCGGGTGCTCGTCGCCGGAGGGACGACCAGCGCATCGCCCAGCCACCACAGGATCGCGCTGCTCGCTCCGTCGATGACGGCGCCGTCGGCGTCGAGCAGCACGGCCTCGTCCGCTCCCGCGGCGTGCGCGCGCGTGCGGAGGAGGGCAAGACGCGCGATGTCCGGCCCCTTCCAGGAGGGTGTCCGGCGCGGATCCACGGGGCTCGTCCACAGCACCACGGAGCGGGACGTCGGCGGGGCGGATCGCAGTCGGAGCCGCAGGGCGCCTCCCGAGAGCTCGACGCGGGGGAAGGACCGGCCCTCGCGGGGCAGGGCGGCGATCGCGGCGTGGAGGAACGGCTCGACGTCCGGGTGCCCGTCCGCCGAAGCGACGGAGGCGGCGAACCGCTCGCGGTGCAGGTCGAGCCCGCGGACGCGTCCCTCGTCCACCAGCCAGGAGTCGGCCGCGTCCAGGGAGGTGCCGGGCGGCTCGGGAACGCTCGTCAGGGCCCTCCCGTCCCACTCCCGAACCTGCTCGCCGTCCACGACCGCCTACGCTAGCCCAGTGGTCTCGGAGGATCGGCACGTCCGCTCGATCGAGCTGCCCTGGGTCGATCCGGAGCTCGCGCACCACGCCCTGTTCGCCACGGCCGAGGCGTCGTTCTGGCTCGACTCGGGCCTCGGAGCGACGAGCGGCCGCTCCTACCTCGGGGCGTGCGCCCGCGAGGACGTGCTCCTCGTCGAGGCCGGCGGCGACGTGGCGGCGGCGCTCGCCGCGGTCGACGACGAGGCCCCCGCGGGCGACCGCGCGCTCGGCCGCTACGGCTGGATCTCCTACGAGGCGGGAGCCGCCTTCGTCTCCCTGCCGACGGCGCCGGCCGGCCCCGCGGATCCGCCCGCCCTCGCCCTGCTCCGAGGCGACCCCGTGCTCGAGTTCGACCACGGGGCCCGGACCGTCCGCCTGGTCGCCACGGGCGACGCGCAGGACCTCACCGCGCGCCTGCTCGAGCTCGTCGGCGCGCCCGCACCCGCGGACCCCGCGGATCCCGAGCCCGCCGGCGACCCGGTCCGCCGCCACTCCGCCGCCGAGTACACGGCGCTGATCGGCCGCTGCCAGGAGGCCATCCGCGCGGGCGACGCCTACCAGCTCTGCCTCACCGACGAGATCGTCGTCGAGGGCCGGTTCGATCCCGTCGAGGCGTACCGTCGCCTCCGCCGCTCCAGCCCGAGCCATCACGGCGGGCTGATCCGCCTCGGCCCGCTCGCGCTCGTCAGCGCCTCGCCCGAGCGGTTCCTCACCGGCGGGGCCGATGGACGCGTCGCCACGCATCCCATCAAGGGCACGCGCCCCCGGGGCCGGGACGCCGACGAGGACCGCGCGCTCCGGGACGAGCTCGTGTCGAGCGTGAAGGAGCGGGCCGAGAACGTGATGATCGTGGACCTCGTCCGCAACGACCTCGCCCGGATCGCCGCCCCCGGCTCCGTCGTCGTCGACCGCCTGCTCGAGGTGGAGAGCTACCCGCACGTCCACCAGCTGGTCAGCGAGGTCTCGGCCCGCCGCGCGCCGGGCGTCGGGATCGCCGAGCTGATCGCGGCCCTCTTCCCGGCCGGCTCGATGGCGGGAGCGCCCAAGCGCCGGGCCGTGGAGCTGCTGCGGGAGTGGGAGGGCGGTCCCCGCGGCGTCTACTCCGGCGCCTTCGGCCGCCTGGGCTCGGACGGCTCGCTGGACCTCGCGATGACCATCCGCACCCTCGTGCTCGACGGCGAGCGCGCCCGCCTGGGAACCGGCGGCGGCATCACCGCGCTCTCGGTGCCGGAGGAGGAGGTCGAGGAGACGCGGCTGAAGGCGCGGGCGCTCCTCGCGGTGCTGGGCGCCGCCGAGGACTGAGCGGGCGCCGCGTTCGTCTGCCGTGCGCGCGGGGCCAGTAGGGTTGATGGTCGAACGCAGCCGCCCACGCGCGCGCGTTCTCCCCCTCCTTCAGAAGTGAGAAGCACCTGTGGCAGAAGACACCTCCCGGCAGACCGGCGCGAGCGACGAGGAGCGCTACGACTTCCGAGCGCTCCAGGAGAAGTGGCTCCCGATCTGGGAGGAGACGCGCCCGTTCGCGACGGACGACCCCGACGACAAGCGCCCCCGCAAGTACGTGCTCGACATGTTCCCGTACCCCTCGGGCGACCTGCACATGGGCCACGCCGAGGCGTACGCGCTCGGTGACGTGATCGCGCGCTACTGGCGCCAGCAGGGCTTCAACGTCCTCCACCCGATCGGCTGGGACAGCTTCGGCCTGCCCGCCGAGAACGCCGCCATCAAGCGCGGGCTGAACCCGGTCACCTGGACCTACGACAACATCGAGCAGCAGAAGCGCTCGATGAAGCGCTACGCCGCGTCCTTCGACTGGGACCGCGTGCTGCACACCTCCGACCCCGAGTACTACAAGTGGAACCAGTGGCTGTTCCTCAAGATGTACGAGAAGGGCCTCGCCTACCGCAAGGACAGCTGGGTCAACTGGGACCCGGTGGACCAGACGGTCCTGGCGAACGAGCAGGTCCTGGCGGACGGCACCTCCGAGCGCTCCGGCGCGGTCGTGGTCAAGAAGAAGCTCACGCAGTGGTACTTCAAGATCACCGACTACGCCGACCGGCTGCTCGACGACCTGAACCAGCTCGAGGGCTCCTGGCCGTCGAAGGTCATCGCCATGCAGCGCAACTGGATCGGCCGCTCCATCGGCGCCGACGTCGAGTTCGAGATCGAGGGCCGCGACGAGCGCGTCACCGTCTTCACCACGCGCCCCGACACGCTCTACGGGGCGACCTTCATGGTCGTCGCGCCCGACTCCGACCTCGCCTCCGAGCTGGTCGAGGGCTCCGAGCCCGCGATCCGCGACGCGTTCCGCAGCTACCTCGAGACGGTGCAGAAGTCGAGCGAGATCGAGCGCCTGACCGCCGACCGCCCCAAGACCGGCGTGTTCCTCGGCCGCTACGCGGTGAACCCCGTGAACGGCGAGCGGCTGCCGATCTGGGCCGCCGACTACGTCCTCTCGGACTACGGCCACGGAGCCGTCATGGCCGTGCCCGCGCACGACCAGCGCGACCTCGACTTCGCCCGCGCCTTCGACCTGCCCGTGCGCGTGGTCGTCGACACCAACGCGTCCGTCACCGGGGCGATCCCGGTCATCCCGGAGGACCCGGAGGAGCTGGCCGCGCTCGAGAAGGAGTACTCGCTCGACCCCGCCACGACCGGCGAGGCGCTGACCGGCGACGGCCGCCTGATCAACTCCGGGCCGCTCGACGGGCTCTCCAAGCGCACCGCCATCGAGCGCGTCATCAGGATGCTCGAGGAGCGCGGCCGCGGCCGCTCGGCCAAGAACTACCGCCTGCGCGACTGGCTGATCTCGCGTCAGCGCTACTGGGGCACCCCCATCCCGATCATCCACGGAGCCGACGGCGAGCTCGTGCCGGTGCCCGAGGACCAGCTGCCCGTCGTCCTGCCCTCCACCGACGGCCTCGACCTGCAGCCGAAGGGCTCGTCGCCGCTCGGAGCGGCGGAGGACTGGGTGAACGTGCCGCACCCGGTGGACGGCTCGCCCGCGCGCCGCGACCCGGACACGATGGACACCTTCGTCGACTCCTCGTGGTACTTCCTCCGCTTCCTCTCGCCGAAGGACGACACGCAGGCCTTCGATCCGAAGCTCGCCGAGAAGTGGGCGCCCGTCGACCAGTACGTCGGGGGCGTGACGCACGCGATCCTGCACCTGCTGTACGCGCGCTTCATCACCAAGGTGCTGTTCGACCTGGGCTACGTGTCGTTCACGGAGCCGTTCACGGCGCTGCTGAACCAGGGCATGGTGCAGATGGACGGCGCGGCGATGTCCAAGTCGAAGGGCAACATCGTCCGCCTCTCGGACCAGCTGGACGAGTTCGGCGTCGACGCCGTGCGCCTGACGATGGCGTTCGCCGGCCCGCCCGAGGACGACATCGACTGGGCCGACGTCTCGCCCGGCGGCAGCGCGAAGTTCCTCGCCCGCGCCTGGCGCCTGGCGAAGGACGTCACCTCGAGGCCCGACGTCGAGTGGAAGTCGGGCGACGCGGCTCTGCGCCGCCAGACCCACCGCTTCCTCGCGGAGTCCCCGTCGCTGATCGAGGCGTTCAAGTTCAACGTCGTGGTCGCGCGGCTGATGGAGCTCGTCAACGCGACCCGCAAGGTCGTCGACTCGGGCGCCGGGGCCGGGGACCCCGCGGTCCGCGAGGCGGTCGAGGTGGTCGCGATGGCTCTCAACCTGTTCGCGCCGTACACGGCCGAGGACATGTGGCACCGTCTGGGCTACGAGGGCACCGTCGCGCACGCGCTGTGGCGCAAGGCCGACCCGTCGCTGCTGGTCGAGGAGAAGGTCACGGCGATCCTGCAGGTCGACGGCAAGGTCCGCGACCGGCTCGAGGTCTCGCCGAAGATCTCCTCCGACGAGCTCGAGGAGAAGGCGCGGGCCACGGCCGGCGTCGCCCGGGCTCTCGTCGGCCGCGAGGTCGTGAAGGCGATCGTGCGGGCGCCGCGCCTGGTGAACCTGGTGACGAAGGCGGTCTAGCCGCCGATCCGTCCCGACGGGGCTCCTCCTCTCGCAGGAGGGGCCCCGTCGTCCGTCCTGCGCCGGTGCTGCTCTCTCCTCCACAGGGAGGCGATCCGGCGGGCTGTCCCCGGATCGGTGTCGGCGGCCGCTCCGGGCGGTGACGCGGGTCCTACCGTCGGCGGATGCCAGAGACCAGCGGGACGGACGACGAGCAGTTGACGGCGCTGCTGCGGCCCCGCCGCGCCCGCCCGCGCTGGCGCGTGGGAGTTGGAGCGGCGGTCGTGCTCGTCATCGGCGCCGCGGTGGTCGCGGTGCTGCTCGCGGGAGCGCGGTCGAGCGGTCACGAGCGGGTCCTGGAGCCCGCCGTGTCGACGAGCGCGCCCGCTGCTGCGGTGGTCGAGTCGCTGTACGTGCACGTGGCCGGGGAGGTCGCCTCTCCGGGGCTGTACGTCCTGTCGCCGGAGGCGCGGGTGGCGGACGCGGTCGCCGCCGCCGGAGGGTTCCAGGAGTCGGCGGAGCGCGCGGCGGTCAACCTGGCCCGGAGGCTCGTGGACGGCGAGCAGATCGTCGTGCCGGCCGTGGGAGCGGCGCCGGCCGCGGCGGGAGCGGCTCCGGGCGGGGCCGCTCCAGGAGGAGCCTCCGCCGCCGGATCCGTGCTGAGCCTGAGCACGGCGACGGCGGCCCAGCTGGAGGAGCTGCCCGAGATCGGCCCGGCGACCGCGAAGAAGATCGTCGCCCACCGGGAGGCGAACGGCCCGTTCTCCTCCGTCGACCAGCTGCTCGAGGTCCCCGGGATCGGCGAGAAGACGCTTGCCGCGTTCCGCGACCAGGTCGCGCCGTGAGGAGCGTGCGGGCGGCGGACCTGCGGCTCCTGCCGGCAGCGGTGGCCGCCTGGACCACCGCGTGGGCGGCCGGGATGCTGCCGGTCGCGGCAGTGCTCGACGGGGGCCTCTCGTGGTGCGCCGCGGGCTGGGTGCTGCTCGGGGCGGCGTGCGTCCTGCTCCGGCGCGGCCTCGGCGGGCGGCTGGTCGGAGCGGTGCTCGTCGGGGGCGCGGGTGCCGCCCTCGCCCTCACCTCCGTGGTCGCCGCGGCGCCCGGTGACCACCCGGCGTCGCTGCGGGAGGCCCAGGAGGATCGCGCCCTCACCCCGGTCACCGTGCGCGTCGATACGGGTGCCCGACCGCTCGCGACCGGGGGAGTGTGGTTCGACGCGACGGCGCTGCGGGTGGGAGACGCGTCGACCGCGGCCCCCGTGCGCGTGCTGCTCGCCGATCCCGGCGGTCGGCTGTCGGTGGGCGCCGAGCTCGACCTGGAGGCGCGCGCTGCGGCGCAGGAGGGGCCCGTCGGCGAGGCGACGATGCTGAGGGCGGCGTCCGTCGAGGACCGGCGCGGGCCCGGGGGAGCGGCGGCCGTCGCGGAGGTGCTGCGCTCGCGTTTCCTCGAGCGCGCGGCGCTGGTCGGCGGCGACGTGGCGGGGCTGCTGCCGGGCCTCGCGACCGGCGACACGTCCGCGCTCGACGCGGGGCTCGAGGAGGCGATGCGCACCGCGTCGCTCACCCACCTGACCGCCGTCTCGGGCGCCAACTGCGCCGTGGTGGTGGTCGCCGGCTGGACGATCGCGGCGCTCCTCGGCGCCGGGCGCCGCCTCCGGACCGTCGCCGCCCTCGCCCTGCTCGCCGGCTTCGTGGTGCTGGTGACCCCCGAGCCGAGCGTGGTGCGGGCCGCCGTGATGGCGACGGTGGTCCTCCTCGCGCGGTTCGGGCGTCGCTCCGGAGCGGCCGTGCCCGCCCTGCTCGCGACCGTCGTCGTGCTCGTGGCCGCCGACCCCTCGATCGCGGGGAGGCTCGGCTTCGTGCTGTCCGTCCTCGCCACCGCCGGACTCCTGCTGCTCGCCGAGCCGATCGCGGGCGCTCTCGGTCGAGTGCTGCCCCGGCCTCTCGCCCTGCTGCTCGCGGTGCCGACCGCGGCGCAGCTCGCCTGCCAGCCCGTGCTGCTGCTCGTGGACCCGTCGGTGCCGGTGTACGGAGTGCTCGCCAACCTGCTCGCCGAGCCCGCGGCACCCGCCGCGACCGGGCTCGGGCTCATCGGCTGCCTGCTCGCCCCCTGGTGGCCCGGAGCCGCCGACGCTGCGATCCGGCTCGCCGCCGTCCCCGCCTGGTGGATCGCCTCGATCGCCCGCGCCGTCGACTCGTGGCCCGCCCCGAGGATCGCCTGGTGGCCCGGCGTGGGAGGAGCGCTCGCGCTCACCGTGCTGACCCTGCTCGCCCTCGTGCTGGTCACGCAGTCGCCGCGGCTCGCGCGGGTGCGCCGGGTCGCCGCCGTCGGGCTGGCGTGCGCGATCGCCGCCGCCGGCGGCACCACCGTCGCCACGCCGCTCCTCCGCGCCGCCTCGGTTCCCGAGGACTGGCGTGTCGCGATGTGCGACGTCGGGCAGGGCGACGCGGTCCTCCTCCGCGGAGACGCGGGCGTGCTGCTCGTCGACACGGGGCCCGAGCCCGCACCGCTCGAGGCCTGCCTCCGCCTGATGGGAGTGGACCGGATCCCGCTGCTGGTGCTCACTCACTACGACCTCGACCACGTCGGCGGGCTCCAGGCCGTCCTCGGACGGACCGACGCCGCGCTCGTCGGGCCCGCCGCGGGCCGCGACGACGAGCGCGACCGGGCGGCGCTCACCGGCGCGGGGGTCGCCGTGCAGGAGGCGGTCCGCGGCGACAGCGGCGCGCTCGGCTCGCTGCGCTGGCGGGTCGAGTGGCCGGAGCGGCGGAGCGCGCTGCGGGGGAACGAGGCGAGCGTGACCCTCCGGGTCGACATCGGCCCGGACGCCCGCGGCGGCCCGCTCTCCGTCGCGCTCCTGGGCGACCTCGGCGAGCAGGAGCAGGGACGCGTCTCCCGGCTGCCGGTCGGCCGGGTCGACGTCGTCAAGGTCGCGCATCACGGCTCCGCCGACCAGTCGCCCGCCCTCTACGACGCGCTCGGCGCGATTGTCGGGCTGATCTCCGTCGGGGCGGAGAACGACTACGGACATCCGAATCCGTCGCTCCTCGCTCTGCTGGCCGAGCGCGGGGTCGAGGCGCTGAGGTCGGATGTCGAGGGTACGGTCGTGCTCGCGTCCCGCAGCGACGGGATCGCGGTCTGGGTGAGCGGCGCGACGGCTCCCGCGGCGGCCTCGGGGCGCCGTGAGCGGGCCGTAGGGTGGAGGGCGCTCGGACGGGCGCGGCACGGAAGGACACGGCATGGCAGGCAGGGCCCCGGCGCGCGCGAAGGCAGCGCCCTCGAAGGCGGCGATCCCGCAGCTCGCCTGGAACCAGACCCGGCCGGCGCCGATCGTGCTGATCACCGGCCCGGAGCAGTTCCTCGCCGACCGCGCGCTGCGCTTCCTCCGTGAGTTCCTCCGGGCCGAGGATCCGAGCCTCGAGGTCAGCGACATCGACGCCGGCGGCTACGCGCCGGGGGAGCTGCTGACGCTCGCGAGCCCGTCCCTCTTCGACGAGCCCCGCCTCATCCGCGTCTCGAACGTCGAGAAGTGCACGGACGCGTTCCTCCTCGAGACCCTCGACTACCTCTCGGCGCCCGCGGACGGGGCGACCCTGGTGCTCCGCCACGGCGGCGGCAACCGGGGCAAGAAGCTCCTCGACGCCATCCGCTCGGGCACGGGCGGCGGCATCGAGATCGTCTGCGCCGAGCTCAAGCGCGAGAGCGACAAGGTCGACTTCGCGATCGCCGAGTTCCGCACCGCCGGCCGCACGGCGACCACCGGTGCCGTCCGAGCCCTGGTGTCTGCCTTCTCCGACGACCTCGACGAGCTCGCGTCGGCGTGCCAGCAGCTGCTGTCCGACGTCACCGGCGAGATCACCGAGGCGACCGTGGCGAAGTACTACGGCGGCCGCGTCGAGACCACGGCCTTCACCGTCGCCGACTCCGCGATCGCGGGCCGTCACGGCGAGGCGCTGCTCGGGCTCCGCCACGCCCTCGCCTCCGGCGCCGACCCGGTACCGATCGTCGCCGCGTTCGCGAGCAAGCTGCGGACCATGGCGAAGGTCGCCGGCTCGCGCGAGGGCTCGGGCCAGGTCGCCTCGCGTCTGGGCCTCGCTCCGTGGCAGGTGGACCGGGCCCGGCGCGACCTGCAGGGCTGGACCGGCGAGGGCCTCGGCACCGCGATCCTGACGGTCGCCGACGCCGACGCGAACGTGAAGGGCGCCACCCGCGACCCCGTGTACGCCCTCGAGCGCATGGTCTCCGTCGTCTCCGCCCGGGGCCTCTGACCCGCCCGAGAGCTCTGCTCCCGCGATCCGCACCGACCTCGTCCCCGGCGGTTCTCGATACGCCGCTCCGCGGCCGCTCGACCAGCAGCGAAGGGTTCACCTCCGCTCGCAGGGTCGCACCGCGGCCGACGAAGAGCCGGACAACGACCCCGCAGGGTCACCGGCGACCCGCGTGTCAACGGATCGTCGTACCCGGAACGGAACCCGCTCCTCCCACCGCAACCATGCGCGGAAGCCGACTGCGCGACGGGCGACGAGGCACGAGGAGCCCGTCGAGATCGGTGCGGGTCACCGCCGATCCGCGTGTCAGCGGATCGTCGTACCCGGAACGCAGGACGCTCCTCCCACCGCGACCCTCCGCGGTAGCCGACCGGGCCGCAGCCGATCGAGAGCCGGACGATGCCCTCGCAGGGTCACCGGCGATCCGCGTGTCAGCGGATCGTCGTACCCGGAACGAAACCCGCTCCTCCCACCGCAACCAAGTGCGGAAGCCGACTGCGCGACGGGCGACGAGGCACGAGGAGCCCGTCGACCGCGAAGCTGCAACGACGAAGGGCCCGGCCAGAGGCCGGACCCTTCGTCGTTGCAGCTTCGCGCAGTACTACAGCGCGGCGACCTGCTTCGCGATGGCCGACTTGCGGTTCGCGGCCTGGTTCTTGTGGATGACGCCCTTGCTGGCGGCCTTGTCGAGCTTCTTGGCGGCGAAGGCGAGGGCGGTGCCGGCCTTCTCGGTGTCGCCGGCGGCGATGGCGGTGTGGACCGAGCGGATGGCGGTCTTCAGCTCGCTCTTGACGGCCTTGTTGCGCTCGTTCGCCTTCTTGTTGGTGAGGTTGCGCTTGATCTGCGACTTGATGTTTGCCACGTGGATTACCTTCTTCTCGGATGTGCGTGTGTGCAGCCGGCTACTCGACGGAGTGCCCCTTCCGCGGGCGTCTGAACGCCCTGCGGTGCGACTGGAGGTCGCCGGCTTCTGATCACTCCACGCCTGCCGGGTGTCCGGAGGGGGAGCGCAAGCCAACAAGGAACTTTAGCGCACCCGTCGTCACCCTTCAACCGCGCCGCGCCCGCGGGTGCGGCGCCGTCCGGGTCGGGAGCGCCGGGGCGACACGCCGGGGGAGGCGGACCGCCGTGGCGTCTCGCGGTCCGGGCCCGCCGGTAACGTGACGCCGGTGCCCCGTCTCGCCGATCACCTCTCCGCGGTGCCGCCCTCGGGCATCCGCCACCTGTTCGAGATCGCGCTGCGGCTCGACGGAGTCACCCTCCTCGCGGTGGGCGAGCCCGACGTGCCGACCGCGCCGCACATCATCGAGGCGGCACGGGCGGCGTGGGCGGCCGACGACACCCGCTACGGGCCCAACGGCGGAGTCCCCGAGCTCCGGCGCGCCATCGTCGAGAAGCTGGCACGAGACAACGGCATCGAGGCGGACGTCGAGCAGGTCTGGGTGACCGTCGGCGCCACGCAGGCGCTGCACCAGGCGATGACGCTCCTGCTCGGGCCCGGCGACGAGGTGCTCATCCCCGACCCGGGCTACACCGTCTTCACGACCAACGCGCGGACCATCGGCGCCGTCCCCCTGCCGTACACGCTGCGCGCTGAGGACGCCTTCCTCCCCGATCCCGAGGAGGTCGAGCGCCTGATCACCGACCGGACCCGCGTCCTGATCGTCAACAGCCCGTCCAACCCGCTCGGCGTGGTGTTCCCGAGGGAGGTCCTCGAGCGCCTGCTCGACATCGCCCGGCGCCACGACCTGTGGGTGCTCAGCGACGAGGTCTACGAGTACTTCACCTACGGGCGCCCGCACGTGAGCCTCGCGGCGATCGCGCAGGAGCGCGGGGACGACGCCGACCGCGTCCTCAGCGTCTTCTCCTTCTCGAAGACCTACGCGATGACCGGCGTCCGCGTCGGCTACCTCGTGACGCCTCCCGGCTTCACGTCGATCATGGTCACGGTGCAGGAGGCGGCGATCAGCTGCGTCGCCACTCCGGACCAGCGCGCCGCCCTCGCCGCTCTGACCGGGCCGCAGGACGCGGTGGCCGCCGCCTCCGACCACTACCTCGCCAACCTGCGGCTCGCGACGGGCGTGCTCGACGAGCGGGGGATCGCCTACCGCGAGCCCGAGGGCGCGTTCTACCTGTGGATCGACATGGCGCACGCGACCGGCGGGGACGTCGCCTCCTGGGTCGAGTCGTTCCTCCTCGAGACCCTCGTCGCCGTCGCTCCCGGCAGCGCCTTCGGCCGCACCGGCGAGGGCTGGATCCGCGTCTGCCTCGCCGCTGACCCCGCCGCGCTGGAGCACGGGCTGCGCGCTCTCCCGGCCCCGGTGCGCGGATGAGCGCCGCCGAGGTGCTGGTCCGGCGAATCCGGGCCCAGGAGTACGACGAGGTCTCGCGCCTGCGGCTCGCCGCCTACGCCCACGACTACGAGCTGGGGGAGGAGTACGCCGCCGACGTCGCCGCGGTCGCCCGGCACGACGTCGAGGGCGAGGTCTGGGTCGCCGTCGAGGGCGACGGGCGGATCCTCGCGACGGTCACCACTGCGCGCCCGGGCGCGAACCTGTACGAGCTCGGCCGCCCCGGCGAGCTGGACTGGCGGCTGCTCGCCGTCGCCCCGGAGGCACGCGGGCGGGGTCTCGGGCGGCTGCTCACCGAGTTCGTCTTGATGCTCGCCGCCGAGCGGGGCCTCCAGCGGGTCGTGATGAACAGCGGCACGCTGATGACCACCGCGCACGCCCTCTACGAGAGCATGGGCTTCGTCCGCCTCGGCGAGCGGGAGAACCCGCCCGGCGTCGAGCCCACCCGCACCTACGGACTCGATCTGTAGCCGCCGGTCCCGGCCTCCGCCGCCGGGCATGGGACACTGGTCCCACGATGTCTCCACGTGCACACTCCGGGCTCGAGCCCGCCGCGACCGATCCGGCGTCCATCCGCAACTTCTGCATCATCGCCCACATCGACCACGGCAAGTCCACCCTCGCCGACCGGATGCTCGGCATCACGGGTGTCGTCGAGGACCGGGCGATGCGCGCGCAGTACCTCGACCGCATGGACATCGAGCGCGAGCGCGGCATCACGATCAAGTCGCAGGCCGTGCGGATGCCGTGGGAGCGCGACGGGCGCACGTTCGCCCTGAACATGATCGACACTCCGGGTCACGTCGACTTCTCCTACGAGGTCAGCCGCTCGCTGGCGGCCTGCGAGGGCGCGATCCTCCTGGTCGACGCGGCGCAGGGCATCGAGGCCCAGACGCTCGCGAACCTCTACCTCGCGCTCGAGAACGACCTCACGATCATCCCTGTCCTGAACAAGATCGACCTGCCGGCCGCGGACCCCGAGAAGTACGCGAAGGAGCTCGCGAGCCTCATCGGCGGCGACCCGGACGACGTCCTCCGCGTCTCCGGCAAGACCGGCATGGGCGTCGAGGCGCTGCTCGACCGCGTCACCGAGCTCATCCCGCCGCCCGTCGGCGACCCCTCCGCCCCTGCGCGCGCCATGATCTTCGACTCCGTGTACGACGCCTACCGCGGGGTCGTCACCTACGTCCGGATGATCGACGGCAAGCTCTCGCCGCGCGAGAAGATCCAGATGATGTCGACCCGCGCCACGCACGAGATCCTCGAGATCGGCGTGTCGAGCCCCGAGCCCGTCGCGACGCAGGGTCTCGCGGTCGGCGAGGTGGGCTACCTGATCACCGGTGTGAAGGACGTGCGCCAGTCGAAGGTCGGCGACACCGTCACCACGGCGTCGAAGCCCGCGACGCAGGCGCTGCCCGGCTACACCGAGCCGCTCCCGATGGTCTTCTCGGGCCTGTACCCGATCGACGGCAGCGACTACCCGGACCTGCGCGAGGCCCTCGACAAGCTCAAGCTCTCGGACGCGGCGCTCGTCTACGAGCCCGAGACGTCGGTGGCGCTCGGCTTCGGCTTCCGCTGCGGGTTCCTCGGCCTCCTGCACCTCGAGATCATCACCGAGCGCCTGCAGCGCGAGTTCGGTCTCGACCTCATCACCACGGCGCCCTCGGTCATCTACGAGGTCTCGACGGAGGACAAGAAGACCGTCACCGTCACGAACCCGAGCGAGTTCCCCGTCGGGAAGATCGCCGCCGTCACGGAGCCGATCGTCAAGGCCGCGATCCTCGCGCCGAAGGACTACGTCGGCACGATCATGGAGCTCTGCCAGAGCCGCCGCGGGACCCTGATCGGCATGGAGTACCTGGGCGAGGACCGGGTCGAGATCCGCTACCACATGCCCCTCGGCGAGATCGTCTTCGACTTCTTCGACAACCTCAAGTCCAAGACCGCCGGCTACGCCTCGCTCGACTACGAGCCCGCCGGCTCGCAGGAGGCCGACCTCGTGAAGGTCGACATCCTGCTGCAGGGCGAGCAGGTCGACGCGTTCAGCGCGATCGTGCACCGGGAGAAGGCCTACGCCTACGGCGTGCTGATGACGGGGCGCCTGCGCAAGCTGATCCCGCGTCAGCAGTTCGAGGTGCCGATCCAGGCCGCCATCGGCGCCCGGATCATCGCCCGCGAGTCGATCAGCGCGATGCGCAAGGACGTCCTCGCCAAGTGCTACGGCGGCGACATCACCCGCAAGCGCAAGCTCCTCGAGAAGCAGAAGGAGGGCAAGAAGCGGATGAAGATGGTCGGCCGCGTCGAGGTCCCCCAGGAGGCGTTCATCGCCGCGCTCTCGGGCGACGTCGAGACCAAGGACAAGAAGTAGCGCGAGCCCCGTCGCCGGCGCCCGTCCCCCCTCCCGGACGGGTGACGCACCCCCCGTCCGGGACATCGTGTCCGCGGGGATTGCGGCGCCTCACAGCGGACCGATAGCTTTCGGACGCCAGGACGCGGCCGTGGATCGAGACCGATCCGCACGGGGGGCTGTAGCGTCGACGACCGGTCCTCCACCATGACGAAGGGTGGTAGTCCGTGGTGCCTACGAGCACGAGGAAGCGCTGGATCAGGACGGGGGCGGCGCTCGCGAGCATCGCGGCCGTCGCAGCGGGATCGCTGGTGGCGGCGGGACCGGCCTCGGCAGCGAACAAGGTGATCCCGGTCGCGCCCGCGCCCTACTCCTGGTCGGACAACGCCCGGTTCGGCGGCACCGAGCCGCTGCTGGTGCCCGGGGACGCGACCACGCTGACCGTCGAGCTGCCCGACTCCACCGCTCCCGACACCTTCACCGAGTGGTCGCACCCCGGCTACCGGGTCGTGACGTGGCAGCTGAGGAGCACCGCGACGGACCTCGCGAGCGGCGAATCCGTCGTCGACACCGCCACCAACTCGATCCAGATCCCGATCGGGCGCGCCGCCGGCTCCTTCGGCGGCACCTCGCTGTCGCTCCTCCTGAACGGTTCCGAGAAGAAGGCGGCCGACGCCTACGCTCCGTCCGGCATCGACCGGACCGGCTTCGTCCTCGCCCTCTCCGCCGACCTCCAGGTGACTGCTGCGAGCGGGTCCGCGGAGGCCGACCTCGACCTGTCGACGTCCACCTCCTCCGAGCGCGCCGGCGGCGAATTCTGGGCCGGCGGCGGCACTGTCACCGAGGCCGGCGCGGGCGACGTCATCGTCCTCGACTCCGGTGTCCCCGGCTTCTTCGACCTCGCGGGCCTCAGCGCCACGGTCGGAACGCAGGACGGTGGCCGCCTGAAGGCCGTCCCCAAGGTCGTGCAGGACGGCCGGGGCATCGCGATCACCCCGACCCAGGAGTTCTTCGACCGCTACCTCACCTTCAGCGACACGACGCCGCTCGGCGCCCCGTCGGTCGAGGTGAAGGGACTCAGCCGCGGCGGGGAGCAGCCTTCCGGCACCGGCGTCATCGTGCGCGCGCCGCTGCGCGTCGTCCCGTCGACCACCACCCCGACGCCGGGCACCGGCCTGGAGGTCGTCCGCCTCGCGGGCACCGATCGCCAGGGCACCGCCGTCGAGATCTCGAAGGCGACCTTCGACACCCCCGGCGTCCCCGTCGTCTACATCGCCACCGGCGCGAACTTCCCCGACGCGCTCAGCGCCGGTCCCGCCGCCGCGAAGCAGGGCGGCCCGCTCCTCCTGGTCGACCGCGACTCGGTGAGCCAGGTCGTCCGCGACGAGCTCACCCGTCTCAAGCCCCAGCGGATCGTCGTCGTCGGCTCCGACCTCAGCGTCAGCGACGCCCTCGCGACCGACCTCGGCCAGTACGCGAACGGGAGGGTCTTCCGCCTCGGAGGCACCGACCGCTACGACACGTCGCGGAAGATCATCGAGAGCGCCTTCGGCGGCACCTCGCCGAAGGGGGCCTGGCTCGCGACCGGCGAGAAGTTCCCCGACGCGCTCAGCGCCACCGCCGCCGCGGGCAAGAACTCCGCCCCCGTCGTCCTCGTGAACGGCGGCCTCCCGGCGGCCGACCCGACCACTGTCGGGATCCTGACGCGGCTCCGGCCGCCGGTGCTCACCATCGCGGGATCCGAGCTGTCGGTGAGCGCCGGCATCCAGAACTCCCTCACGGTGCCGGCCGGACCTGTCGTCAACCGCATCGGCGGGGTCGACCGCTACGACACCTCGGAGCAGCTCAACCGGGCGGCCTTCCCCCGCGGGTCGAAGACCGTGTTCCTGGCCACCGGAGAGAACTTCCCCGACGCCCTGGCGGGAGCCGCGGCCGCCGGGCTTACGGGGAGCCCCCTCTTCGCCGTGCCCCCGACCTGCGTGCCGGTCAAGGTGCTGCAGGACATCAAGGCCGGCGGAGCGACGAGCGTCGTCCTCCTCGGCGGCACCGGCACCCTGTCCGACGCCGTCGCGAAGCTGACTCCCTGCAGCTGACCCGACACGCACCACGACGAGGGCCCTCCTCCCGCTCCGGCGGGGGAGGGCCCTCGGTCGTTCCCGGCTCGGGGCGCCGACGGTCGGATACGCTGGGTCGGATGGACAGCACCACCCGGCACGCGGACTCGACGCGCGCCGCGCTCGAGGAGTCCGGGAAGAAGGTCGGGACGTGAGCATCCGCCGCTCCAACTTCGAGGGCCAGCCGCAGGTCACCTACGCGGCCGTCGGCGGCACTCTGGCACCCGACCTGCTCGAGTACCCGCCGGACGGCTTCACGGCCGAGCGCTTCGAGGCCCGTCTCGGCTCGGGCGACGAGCGCTTCGCCATCACCACCGCCTCCCTGATGACCTGGGGCGTGCAGCGCGGCAGCGGCATCGAGGTGACCGATATCACCAGCGGCAGCGGCGTGCAGTACACCGGCGTCAACTTCGACGCCGCGGGCACCCCGATCGACCTCGTCAGCCGGCCGACGGAGGAGCACTTCGCTCCCGACGGCACCCCCTACATCACCGCCGGCGTGACCGCCGTGCTCCGCGTGACCCTGCTCGGCCGCGTCTTCGACGCCCCGGTCCGCGTGGTCTACGTCGTCGACGAGCCCGACCAGGTCGGCTTCGCCTACGGCACCCTCGAGGGCCACCCCGAGAGCGGCGAGGAGTCCTTCGTCGTCGAGAAGCGCGCGGACGACTCGGTCTGGCTCGTCATCCGGGTCTTCTCGCGACCCTCCACCCGCCTCTACCGCCTGGGCGCGCCGGTGCTGCGCGCCGTGCAGAAGCGCCAGGTCGCCAAGTACCTGCGCGCGCTGCTGCCGGCGCGCGTCAGCTGACGTGGGGAGCGCCCTCCCGATCGCCGATCCTGCTCCGCTCGACGGCGGACTGCCCGCGTCCGTCGTCGACGGCGTGGAGCAGCGCGACCTCGGCCTCTACGTGCACGTGCCGTTCTGCCGGGTCCGCTGCGGGTACTGCGACTTCAACACCTACACGGCGACCGAGCTCCGTGGGGCGAAGCAGCAGGACTACGCCGACGAGGCGATCACCGAGATGGCTCTCGGTGCCGAGGTGCTCGAGCGCGCGGGTCTGCCCCGGCGCCCCGCCCGCACGGTCTTCTTCGGCGGCGGGACGCCCACCCTCCTGCCCGCCGGCGACCTGGTGCGGATGCTGGGCGGCCTCCGCACCCACTTCGGGGTCGCGCCCGACGCCGAGATCACCACCGAGGCGAATCCGGACTCCGTCGACGCCGCCTACCTCCGCGCGCTGGCCGAGGCGGGCTTCACCCGCGTCAGCTTCGGGATGCAGTCGGCCGTGCCGCACGTCCTCGCCACGCTCGAGCGCACCCACGACCCGGAGCGGGTCCCGCTCGTGGTCGAGTGGGCGCGGGAGGCAGGCCTGCAGGTCAGCCTCGACCTCATCTACGGCACACCGGGGGAGTCCCTCGCGGACTGGGAGCGGTCGCTCGACTCCGCGCTCGCCAACCGGCCGGACCACCTCTCGGCCTACGCCCTGATCGTGGAGGACGGCACGAAGCTCGCCCGGCAGATCCGCCGCGGCGAGGTCGCGACCCCGGACGACGACCTCACGGCCGACATGTACGAGCTCGCCGACGCGCGCCTGGCCGCTGCCGGGTACTCCTGGTACGAGGTCAGCAACTGGGCGCGCGACGACGCGCACCGCTCCCGGCACAACCTCTCGTACTGGCTCGGCCACGACTGGTGGGGCGTCGGCCCCGGGGCGCACAGCCACGTCGGGGGCGTGCGCTGGTGGAACGTGAAGCACCCGGCGGCCTACGCCGACCGGCTGAGCACCGGGGCCTCGCCCGCTGCCGGGCGGGAGACGCTCGACGCGGGGACGCGGCGGGTGGAGGACGTGCTGCTGCGCTCGCGCCTGGCGGACGGGCTGCCCATCGACGCGATCGACGCCGATCGGCGCAGCGAGGTGGCGGGGCTCATCGCCGACGGCCTCGTCGACGGCCGGGCGGCGCTCGGCGGCCGGATCGTGCTGACCCTGCGCGGCCGTCTGCTGGCCGACGCGGTCGTGCGCCGCCTCACCGACGGCTGAGGCCGGATCCCGGGGCGGCCGGCGCACCGCCGCCCCGGTGCCGCGGCTACTTGAAGAACGGGATGCTGAGCGGGTACGTGTAGTACTCGCCCGCGCTGGCGCGCACCGAGGCGATGATCGCGAAGACGATCACCAGGATCGGCACGACCAGGAACACGATGAAGCCGACGAGGACGAAGGACAGGATCGTCCCGGCGACGTAGGCGATCAGCGTCGTCAGGTGGAAGTTGAGGGCCGTCTTGGCGTGCGCCTCGAGGAACGGTCCGCGCCCCTTGAAGACCAGGAAGACGATCAGCGAGGGCAGGAAGCTGAAGAAGATGCCGGTCACGTGCGTGACGATCGCCCAGGTCTTCTCGTCCGCCGGGTTCAGCGGCGGAGCCGGGGTCCCGTAGACGGGGGGCGGGGGAGGGGTGGCCGACATGATGGTCTCCGTTCCGGCGGCGGCGACGGGCGTCCCCCGTGCGCTCGGCGTCCATCGTGGCATGCGGCGACTCCCTCCGCACCGGGCCGCGCGGGACCTCCTCCTCGGGGATGACGGGGCTCCTCCCCGCGGCCCTGCAGGAGTGCACCCCGGCCGATCCCCGCGCAACCCCGCCGGGCGGTCCGCCTCCCGGTTATGATTGGCACTCAGAGTTGCGGAGTGCCAGGCTCCGCGCGGCGTCAGCGCCGCAGACGGTCGTGCCCGCGGGCACTCGGAGTCCGGCGGGAGGTCGGTCGTATGGTCACGGAGCGCGGTCTCCAGGTCCTGCGCGTGATCGTGCAGGACTACGTGGCGAACCGGGAGCCGGTGGGCTCCAAGTCGATCGTCGAGCGCCACGCGTTCGGCGTCTCGGCCGCCACCATCCGCAACGAGATGGCCCAGCTGGAGGAGGAGGAGCTGATCGCGGCTCCGCACACCTCGTCCGGCCGCGTGCCGACCGACAAGGGCTACCGCCTCTTCGTCGACCAGCTCGCCGACCTGCGCCCGCTCACCTCTGCGCAGCGCCAGGCGATCGAGACGTTCCTCGGGCAGAGCCCGGACCTCGACGAGGTGCTGGTCAAGACCGTCCGCCTGCTCTCGCAGCTCACCAACAGCGTCGCGCTCGTGCAGTACCCGTCGTTCGGAGCCGCGCGGCTGCGCCACGTGGAGCTCGTCGCCCTCGCTCCCCGCCGCCTCCTGTCGGTGCTGATCACCGACACCGGCAGGGTCGACCAGCGCGTGCTCGAGACCCCGGAGGACGTGGACGACGCGCTCCTCGGCGAGATCCGCGCGAAGCTCAACACGGCCGTGCTGGGCCTCGGGCTCCAGCAGGCGGCCGAGACGCTCGGCTCCGTCGCGGAGCGCTTCAGCCCCGAGCGGCGCCACGTGCTGACGCCGATCGTGCAGACCCTGCTCGAGCAGGTCGGCGCCAACCGGCAGGACCGCCTGGTCATGGCCGGCGCCGCGAACCTCGTCCGCACCGAGGAGGACTTCTCGGGCAGCATCTATCCCGTGCTCGAGGCGATCGAGGAGCAGGTGGAGCTGCTGCGCCTCTTCGCCGAGATGACCCCGGACCCCCGGGGCATCTCGGTGCGTATCGGCCGCGAGAACGCGCCGTTCGGGCTGCAGGAGACCTCGGTGCTCACGAGCGGGTACAACACCGCGGGCGGCCAGGTCTCGCGCCTGGGCGTGCTCGGCCCGATCCGGATGGACTACTCCGGCAACATCACCGCGGTGCGCGCCGTCGCCCGCTACCTCTCCCGCCTCCTCGGCGAGGAGTAGGCCCGACCTCCCGGCCCCCGCCGGTTCCCCCCGGTGCGCCGTGCCCGGCCCACCGACCCACGAACGAAGGACGAAGCCACCTGTGGCCGATCACTACGAAGTGCTGGGCGTCGACCGCGACGCCTCCGCCGACGAGATCAAGAAGGCGTACCGCCGACTCGCCCGCGAGCTGCACCCCGACGTCAACCCGAGCGCGGACGCCTCCGAGCGCTTCAAGCTCGTCACGCACGCCTACGACGTCCTGAGCGACGCCCAGCAGCGGGCGCAGTACGACCGCGGGCCCCAGGAGGGCTTCGGCGGCGGCGGCCAGGGCTTCGGCGGGTTCGGCGACATCTTCGAGACCTTCTTCGGGCAGGGCGCGCAGGGCTCGTCCCGCGGGCCGCGCTCCCGCCGCGAGCGCGGCCAGGACGCCCTGCTGCGCGTGGAGGTCTCGCTCGACGAGGTCATCTTCGGCACCCACCGCGACCTCGAGGTCGACACGGCGGTGCTCTGCGAGACGTGCCAGGGCTCGTGCTGCCAGCCCGGCACCTCGCCGGTGACCTGCGACATCTGCCACGGCTCCGGCCAGATCCAGCGCACGGTCCGCTCGCTCCTGGGCAATGTGATGACGGCCAGCCCCTGCGGCACCTGCCGCGGCTACGGCACCGTCATCGCGACCCCCTGCTCCACCTGCCAGGGCCAGGGACGCGTCCGCGCCCGCCGCAGCATCCCCGTCGACGTCCCCGCGGGAGTCGACACGGGCCTGCGCCTGCAGATGCCCGGCAGCGGCGAGGTCGGCCCGGCCGGCGGCCCCAACGGCGACCTGTACCTCGAGATCAAGGTCAAGCACCACGACGTCTTCAGCCGCAACGGCGACGACCTGCTCTGCACCCTCGAGGTGCAGATGACGGACGCGATCCTCGGCTCCACGGCGTCGCTCAAGGCGCTCGACGGCGACATCGAGATCGAGATCAAGCCGGGCACGCAGAGCACCGAGATCGTCACGATCAAGGGACGCGGAGTCACGCGCCTGCGGGGCAGCGGACGCGGCGACCTCCGCATCGGCATCCAGGTCGTCACCCCGACGAAGCTGGGCCACCGCGAGCGGGAGCTGGTCCAGGAGCTCGCGAAGCACTACAAGCCGCAGAAGCCCGCGCTGACCCACTTCCAGCAGGGCCTCTTCTCCAAGCTCCGCGACCGCTTCCTGGGCTGAGCCCGTGGCGCACCACTACATCGACGAGTCGCTGGACTCCGAGGGCTTCGTCGTCGGGGGCCGGCTCGCGCTCACCGGCGCGGAGGCACGGCACGCCGCGACCGTCAGCCGGATCCGCGCGGGCGAGAGCGTCCGGGTCGGCGACGGGCGCGGACTCGTCGCGACCGCGGTCGTCGAGAGCGCGGAGCCGACGCGAGTGGTGCTCGTCGTGGAGTCGGTGCAGGAGTCCCCGGTGCCGTCCCCGCGCCTGGTCCTCGTGCAGGCCCTCGCGAAGGGCGACCGCGACGAGCTCGCCGTGCAGGCGGCGACCGAGCTCGGGGTGGACGAGGTCGTCCCGTGGCAGGCCGTGCGGTCGATCTCGCGGTGGTCCGGCCCGAAGGAGGAGAAGGGGCGCGAGCGCTGGCGCGCCATCGTGCGCGAGGCGAGCAAGCAGTCGCTGCGCCCCCGGGTGCCCGAGGTCGCGCCGCTCGAGCAGGTGCGCGGTCTCGTCGCGCGCGCCGCGACGTCCCGGGTGCTGGTCCTCGAGCCCTCGGCGCAGGCGCGGCTCTCCCAGGTGGTCCCGGACGGACGCGACCTGGTGCTCGTCGTCGGGCCCGAGGGCGGCATCGCTCCGGAGGAGCTGCGGCTGCTCGCGGAGGCGGGCGCCGAGGCCGTCGCGCTCGGCGACTCCGTCCTGCGCACCTCGACCGCAGGTCCCGCTGCCATCGCCGTCCTCTCGGCCCGCCTGGGCCGCTGGTGACGCTCCTCCACAGCCGCCTCGGGGCGCCGGAGCAGGGTGCCGTGGGCGAACGCGGCGCCCGTCGCGCACGGGCCCCGTTTAAGATGAGTGCATGAGCGAACCCACCGTCTTCACGCGCATCGTCCAGGGCGAGATCCCGGCCGATGTGGTGTTCGAGAGCGAGCGGATCCTCGCGATCACCGACATCGAGCCGAAGGCGCCCGTCCACCTCCTCGTCTTCCCGAAGACCCAGGAGTACGCCACGGTCGCCGCCCTCGCCGCCGCCGATCCCGCCCTGCTCGCCGAGATGGTGCAGGTCGCCCAGTCGCTCGCCGACGCCCACAGCAACGGTCAGTTCCGCCTCGTCTTCAACTCCGGCGAAGAGGCGGGCCAGACCGTGTTCCACGTGCACGCCCACGTCCTGGGCGGCCACCAGACGGAAGGCTCCCTTGCCACCGGTTGAGAACACGGGCGCGAGCCCCGACGAGCGTCCCGCCCCCGGCGCGGACGCGTCCGAGACGACGCGGCGCGTCGTCGCCGTCGACGGAGTCGCGATGGTGCGCCTCCTCGGACCCCAGGACCGCCTCATCCGAGCGGTCGAAGGACGATTCCCCGATGTCCGGGTGCACGTGCGCGGCAACGAGGTGACGCTCGACGGCGAGCGCGAGCCCGTCACCGCTGCGACGCGCCTGGTGGAAGAACTGGTGCGCATGACCGCGAGCGGGCACGATCTCGACCCGGAGGGCGTGCGAGAGTCCGCCCGCATCCTGCAGAACGGCGGGCCGGTGAGCCCGGCCGAGGCGTTCGGCCAGGCCATCCTCACGGCACGCGGACGGAGCGTGAGGCCCAAGACGCTCGGGCAGCGCGAGTACGTCGACGCGGTCGATCAGAACACCATCGTCTTCGGCATCGGCCCGGCCGGAACCGGCAAGACCTACCTGGCGATGGCGAAGGCCGTGCAGTCGCTGCAGCGCAAGGAGGTCGAGCGGATCATCCTGACCCGCCCGGCGGTCGAGGCGGGGGAGCGGCTGGGCTACCTGCCAGGCTCGCTCACCGACAAGATCGACCCGTACCTGCGCCCGCTCTACGACGCGCTGAACGAGATGATGGACCCCGAGATCGTCCCGAAGCTGCTCGCGGCCGGCACGATCGAGGTCGCACCGCTCGCCTACATGCGCGGGCGCACGCTCAACAACTCGTTCGTCGTGCTCGACGAGGCGCAGAACACGACGCCCGAGCAGATGAAGATGTTCCTCACCCGCCTCGGCTTCGGCTCCAAGATGGTCGTCACCGGCGACATCACCCAGGTCGACCTGCCGACCGGCGCGAGCGGACTCCGCCTCGTGACGCGCGTGCTCGACGGCATCGACGACATCCACTTCTCGCGCCTGACCAGCGAGGACGTGGTGCGCCACAGCCTGGTCGGCCGCATCGTGGACGCGTACACCGAGTACGACCAGCAGAAGCAGGCGCAGCACTTCGAGCGCGAGCAGGCCCGGGAGTTCGCGAACCGCGCCGAGCGCCGCGGCCAGGCCGCCCTGCTGCGCCTCGCCGGCTACGCGCTCGACTCGCTCCACGTGCACCCCGACGCCGAGCTCGCGATCGTGCTGGTCGACGAGGGCGCGATGGAGCAGCTGCACGTGCAGTGGATGGACGAGCCGGGGCCGACCGACGTGCTCAGCTTCCCGATGGACGAGCTGCGTCCCGGGACCGAGGACGAGCAGACCCCCGCGGGGCTCCTCGGCGACATCGTGCTCTGCCCGCAGGTCGCGCAGTCCCAGGCCGAGTCGGCCGGCCACTCCGTGCTCGACGAGCTGCAGCTGCTGACCGCCCACGGGCTCCTTCACCTGCTCGGCTTCGATCACGCCGAGCCGGAGGAGGAGCGCGAGATGTTCGGCATCCAGCGCGACATCCTGGTCGGCTTCCACATCAGCGAGCGACGCCGCTAGAGCGCGCCGTGCCCACTCTCCAGCTCCTCATCGCCGCCCTCGCGCTCGTCGCCGTCGGCGGCTGGTTCGCCGCGACCGACGCCGCACTCGGCGTCCTCTCGCGCAGCGACCTGCTCGACATGGCCCAGCACTCCCGAAGCGCCCGCGCTCTCCGCGCGATCGCGGGCGACATGAGCGCCCACGTCAACGTCGTCAACTTCTCGCGGATCGCGGCCGAGACGACGGCCGCGGTGTTCGTCACCACGGTGCTGGTCGTCGAGGTCCCGCAGCTCTGGCTCGCGCTCCTGCTGGCGGTCCTGATCATGGCGGCGGTCTCGTTCGTCCTGGTCGGCTCCAGCCCCCGCAGCGTCGGGCGCGCGAACGCGCGTGCGGTCCTGTCCACCAGCGCCTCGCTCGTGCACGTGCTCCGGCTCGCGCTGGGTCCGGTCGCGCACGGGCTCGTGGCCCTCGGCAACCGGGTGACGCCGGGGACCGGGCGCTCGGCGGGGTTCTCCTCCGAGGAGCAGCTGCTCAGCATGGTCGACGAGGCGACCGAGCAGGACGTGCTCGAGCAGGACGACCGCGAGCTGATCCACTCGATCTTCGAGTTCAACGACACCTTCGTCCGCGAGGTGATGGTGCCCCGCACCGACATGGTGACGATCGAGGCGACCTCCTCCGTCGGCGCCGGCATGGGGCTCCTGCTGAGCCGCGGCATCTCCCGGCTCCCCGTCATCGGCGACGGCGTCGACGACGTCCTCGGCGTGCTCTACCTGCGCGACGTGGCCCGGCACACCTACGAGCGGCCGGACGACGACGACACGGTCGCCGATCTCGCGCGCCCGGCGCTGTTCGTGCCCGAGTCGAAGAAGGCCGACGAGCTGCTCCGCCAGATGCAGCTCGAGTCCAACCACCTCGCGATGGTGGTCGACGAGTACGGCGGCATCGCGGGCCTGGTGACGCTGGAGGACCTTATCGAGGAGCTCGTCGGCGACATCTCCGACGAGTACGACCGCGAGGTCGACCTCTTTGAGGAGACGGCGCCCGGGGTCTACCGCGTCTCGGCGCGCCTGCCGGTGGACGAGCTCGGCGAGCTGTTCGAGCTCGACCTCGAGGACGACGACGTCGACTCGGTCGGCGGACTGCTGACCAAGGCCTACGGGCGCCTCCCCGAGCGCGGCGCGACGGCGCGGATCGGCGGAGTGCTGCTCGAGGCCGAGCAGGCGGACCCGCGCCGTGGGACCATCTCCACGGTGATCGTCCGCCGCGATCCCGATCTGGACACCGCCGGCGAGCCCGGCACCGGCCCCGTCGCGATCATCGCGGACGGCGGCACCACCACCCCCAGCCCGAGCACGGCTCCCACCCGCGGAGCCACGGGCGATCAGCACGAGGACGCACGATGACCGACACCACTCCCGCCGCCGCTCCCTACCGGGCGGGCTTCGTGTCCTTCGTCGGCCGCCCGAACGTGGGCAAGTCGACGCTCACGAACGCCCTCGTCGGCGAGAAGATCGCCATCACGAGCTCGAAGCCCCAGACCACGCGGCGCGCGATCCGCGGAGTGGTGCACCGCACCGACGGCCAGCTGATCGTGGTCGACACCCCCGGCATCCACCGGCCGCGCACGCTCCTCGGCGAGCGGCTGAACTCGCTCGTCACCTCGACCCTCGGCGACGTCGACGTCATCGGGATGCTGTTCCCGGCGGACGAGCCGATCGGCCCCGGAGACCGCTTCATCAACGAGCAGCTCGACTCCTTCCCGCGCGCCCGGAAGGTCGCGATCGTCTCGAAGGTGGACCTCTCCTCGAAGAAGTCCGTGGCGAAGCAGCTGCTCGCCGTCTCGGAGCTGCGCGAGTGGGACACGATCGTGCCGATCTCGGCCGTGACCGAGGAGCAGCTGGACGTCCTGGCCGTCGAGCTCCTGCGCCTGATGCCCGTCTCGCCCGCCCTCTACCCGGAGGAGGCGGTGACCGACGAGGACCTGTCCTCGCGGATCGCCGAGTTCATCCGCGAGGCCGCCCTCGAGGGCGTCTCGGACGAGCTGCCGCACTCCCTCGCCGTGACGCTCGACGACATGGTCGAGCGCGAGGACGGCTCGCTGATCGACATCTACGCCAACGTCTTCGTGGAGCGCGACAGCCAGAAGGGCATCATCATCGGCAAGGGCGGCCAGCGCCTGCGCGAGGTGGGAGCCGTCTCCCGCGAGCAGATCGAGCGCCTGCTGGGCCGCCGCGTGTTCCTCTCCATCCGGGTGAAGGTCGCCAAGGAGTGGCAGCGCGACCCGAAGCTGCTGGGGCGCCTGGGCTTCTGACGCCGGAGGACGACCGCGGTCACCCTCCAGGACGACGCCTTCGGGCGCGCGGACCCGTAGCGTGGTCCTCGTGCACGCCCTCCTCGACCGACCGGCGGCCCTGCCGATCGCCGGGGCGCTGCTCGCCGCCCTCCATCTCCTGCTCGGGCTCACCGGGGTCACTCCGACCGAGCGGATCGCCGGCGGCCTCGTGCTCGCGCTGGCCCTCGCCGTCGCGGGATTCCTGCCCGCGCTCGCCCCCTCGCTCGTCGCGGTCGGCGCGCTCGCCGACGGAGGCGTCCTGCTCGGCGGCGTCCCCGTCGACGGGGTGCTCGTCGGCCTGGTCGTCCTCTGGCAGACGACCCGCCGGGTGGGCCCCTGGACCCGTGCCCTGGCGCTCGCGGGCGGCCTGATCCTCGCCGGGATCGGCGGCGTCACCGTCGCGCTCGGCCTCTCCGGCCCGCTCGATCCGTCCGGGCTCCCGGCGCGCGTGGAGTTCGTGGTCCTCGCCCTGGTCGCCCTCGCGGTCGCCTCCGTGCTCGGTGCGGCGAAGGTCCTCGTGTACCTCAACGCGCTGCGGGCGCCGGTCCTCGCGGGCGATCGGATCGACGCGCTGCTGACCCGGGTCGCCGGTCCGCAGGACCCCTTCGCGGTGGGGGTCGCCGGTGGTCAGGCGCTGGTGCTCCTCCTCGTCGCCGGCCTCCCGTTCGCCGGGGTGGACGGCGCGATGCAGCTGCTGGTCGCGGGCGTGCTCGCGGTCGCGCTGGTGCTGCACCGGCGGTCCCCGGTCCTCGCCCTCTCGATCGCCTGGGCCGGTGCCGCCCTCCAGATGAGCGCGAGCCTCGCTCCCGGACCCGCGGATCTGGCCATCCTGGCCGTCCTCTTCGGCGCCGGCGCGTCGGAGTCGCGGCGGGTGCGGAACGCGGGCGCGGTGTCGGCCGTCCTCGGCGCCGTGGTCGCCGTCGTCTACCTCGTCCTCGTCTTCGACCTCGTCGCGAGCGCCTACGACGGCCTGCTGTCGGCCGGCGCCACCTTCGGCGGGATCCTCGCGACGCTCGGCCTCTCCTGGACCATCGGACTGCTCTCCCGCTCGGTCCGCCGGGCGCGGGAGGGCCAGACCCTGCGCGCGCAGGCCGAGCAGGAGCGCGCGCGGGCGCAGCGCGAGCTCGACACCGTGGAGGAGCGCAACCGGATCGCCCGCGACATGCACGACGTCGTCGCCCACTCCCTCGCCGTCGTGATCGCGCAGGCCGACGGCGCGCGCTACCTCGGCGCCACCAGCCCCGAGCAGACCGACGCCGCGCTGCTGACCATCTCCTCCGTCGCCCGGGACGCCCTCGGCGACGTGCGCGTGCTCCTCGCCCAGCTGCGGCACTCGCAGAGCGACGGCCCGCAGCCCGGCGCCCGCGACCTGCCGGCCCTCCTCGACAGCGTGGGCGGAGCCGGAGCCCCCGTCCGCGCCGAGCTCGCCGTCGACCTGGAGGCGGTGCCGCGCGCCGTCGGTCTGGCCCTGTACCGCATCGCCCAGGAGGCGACCACGAACGCTCTCCGCCACGGCCGCCCGGGCTCGCCGCTCGACATCGCCCTGCGCCAGGACGGCGGCGAGCTCGCCCTGACCGTGCGCAACGCCCGGTGCGCCGACGTCGAGCGCGACTCCCTGCCGGGCGAGGGCCACGGCCTGGTCGGCATGCGCGAGCGCGCCGCGCTCGTCGGGGGAGTGCTCGCCGCCGGCCCGGTCGGGGACGACTTCGTCGTCGACGCGCGCCTGCCCTCCTCCCCGTCCCTCGCCCGCACCGCCCCACCCCTCGCCTCCGGAGGCAGCCCCGCATGACCGACACCATCCGCCTCGTCCTCGTCGACGACCAGGCCCTCTTCCGCGCCGGCATCCGCATGCTGCTCGGCTCGCAGCCCGACCTCGAGGTGGTCGGGGAGGCCTCGGACGGGGCGGAGGGCGCGGAGCTGGTCGCGCGGCTGGCCCCCGACGTCGTGCTGATGGACATCCGGATGCCGGGCGTCGACGGGATCGAGTCGACCCGGCGGATCCTCGCGGACGCGCAGGAGCGGCGGGTCGAGCCTCCGCGCATCCTCGTGCTGACCACCTTCGACCTCGACGAGGCGGCCGCGCGCGCCATCCGGGCGGGCGCGAGCGGCTTCCTCCTGAAGGACACGGAGCCCGGCTTCCTCCTCGCCTCCGTCCGCACCGTGCACGCGGGGACCGCCGTGGTCGCCGCCTCCGCGACCCGCGAGCTCTTCGAGCACTTCGGAGCGGCGGGCAGCGGACGGGAGACCCCGCCCGCCTTCGCGACCCTCACCGACCGCGAGCGCGAGATCTTCCACCTGGCCGCGCGGGGGATGAGCAACACCGAGATCGCGCGCGCCGAGTTCCTGAGCGAGGCGACGGTGAAGACGCACATCAGCCGCACCCTCGGCAAGCTCGGCCTGCGCGACCGCGTGCAGCTGGTGGTCTACGCCTACGAGAACGGCCTGGTCTCCTAGAGCGGGACGCCGGGGTGACGTGCCGCGGGGGCGGTGCTACCCTGACCGGGTGCGCTTCGGACAGCTCCTCCTTCTCCGCCGCGACGAGATCTGATCCTCAGGCCATCCTCGTCGCGGAGTCCGTCGTCGGCTGAACCATCCCTCGCCCGCGAGGTCGATCCGCATCCGGATCCCCGCGAGACCGCCCGACCGGCACCGCCCACCAGCGGAGCCGCACGCGAGCGGGATCGGTCACGAGCGAGAACAGACACGTGCGCACCACTGCGCCGGGAGAGCACCTCATGCTGAACAACCAGAAGCCGTCGCCCATGCCGATCGGCAAGTACCGTCCCTTCCACGAGCTGATCGCCGTGGACCTGCCCGACCGCACCTGGCCGTCGAAGCGCATCACGACCGCGCCCCGCTGGTGCGCCGTGGACCTCCGCGACGGCAACCAGGCGCTCATCGACCCGATGAGCCCCGAGCGCAAGCGCATCATGTTCGATCTGCTGGTCCGGATGGGCTACAAGGAGATCGAGGTCGGGTTCCCGAGCGCGAGCCAGACCGACTTCGACTTCGTGCGCAGCCTCATCGAGGAGGGCGCGATCCCCGAGGACGTCACCATCCAGGTGCTGACCCAGGCCCGCGACCACCTGATCGAGCGCACCTACGAGTCGATCCGCGGCGCGCGCCAGGCGATCGTGCACCTCTACAACTCCACGAGCGTGCTGCAGCGCGAGGTCGTGTTCCGCAAGGACCGTCAGGGCATCATCGACATCGCGCTGGCCGGCGCCCGCAAGTGCCGCGAGATGGAGTCGACCGTCCCCGGCACGGCCGTCTACTACGAGTACTCGCCCGAGAGCTACACCGGCACCGAGCTCGACTTCGCCCGCGAGATCTGCGACCGGGTCGTCGAGGTCTTCGAGCCGACTCCCGAGCGCAAGGTCATCCTGAACCTGCCCGCCACCGTCGAGATGGCCACCCCGAACGTCTACGCCGACTCGATCGAGTGGATGAGCCGCAACCTCGCGCAGCGCGAGAACATCGTGCTGTCGCTGCACCCCCACAACGACCGCGGCACGGCCGTGGCGGCGGCCGAGCTGGGCTACCTGGCCGGTGCCGACCGGATCGAGGGCTGCCTCTTCGGCAACGGCGAGCGCACCGGCAACGTCGATCTGGTCGCGTTGGGCGTGAACCTGTTCACCCAGGGGATCGACCCGCAGATCGACTTCAGCGACATGGACGGCATCAAGCGCACCGCCGAGTACTGCAACCAGCTGCCCGTGCCCGAGCGCAGCCCCTGGGCGGGCGACCTGGTCTTCACCGCCTTCAGCGGCTCGCACCAGGACGCCATCAAGAAGGGCTTCGAGGCGATGCAGGCCGAGGCCGAGCGGACCGGCCGCAGCGTCGACGAGCTCACCTGGGCCGTGCCCTACCTGCCGGTGGACCCGAAGGACCTGGGCCGCTCCTACGAGGCGGTCATCCGCGTCAACTCGCAGTCCGGCAAGGGCGGAGTCGCGTACCTGCTGAAGACGGACCACGCGCTCGACCTGCCGCGCCGACTGCAGATCGAGTTCTCGGGCGTCGTGCAGGCCAAGACCGACGCCGAGGGCGGCGAGGTCACGAGCGAGCAGATCTGGACGGTGTTCCAGGACGAGTACCTGCCGGCGCCCGCCGAGCGCGCCGACGAGAAGTGGGGCCGCTTCGAGCTGCTGCGCACGAACACGTCGAGCGATCTGGGCGGCAGCATCGCGCTGGACGCGGTCCTCCGGGTGGGCGACGAGCGCGTCTCGGCCAGCTCGCGGGGCAACGGCCCGATCAACGCCTTCGAGGCCGTGCTGGAGCAGCAGGGCGTCGAGGTCCGGGTCCTCGACTACGTCGAGCACGCGCTCAGCGCCGGCGGCGACGCGCTGGCCGCCTCGTACGTCGAGTGCACGGTGAACGGCCGCACCCTGTGGGGCGTGGGCGTGGACGCCGACATCTCGACCGCCTCCCTCAAGGCCATCGTCTCGGCCGTCAACCGCGCCCTGCGCGAGGAGGTCCCGGTCCGCGAGCTGGCCGGCGCCTCCGCCTGATCGGGCCCGATCCCCGCCGTGGGAGCCGTGATGCGTCGCGGCTCCCCCGGCGTTCCCGTGCGCGGACCGCGCGGGACTCCGCTCCCTGCGTCCGGGTCGGCCGCCGCTAGGTCCGGCGGCGCCAGCGCAGGCGCGGCACCCCGCTGAGCGCGCGCTGCTCGGGCAGGCTCCAGCCGTAGCGGACCGCGAGCAGGCGGATGACCGTGGTCACGCCCACCGCGAGCGGCGCGGCGAAGTCGATCGTCACTCCGAAGCGCAGCGCGAGGACCAGGACGCCGGTGCCCACCGAGGCGGCGACCGCGTAGAGCGAGCCGACGTGCATCAGCGCGATCGGCCGGTTCAGCAGGATGTCGCGGACGACGGATCCGCCGACGGCCGAGACGGTGCCGACGAACACGGCCGGCACCTCCGGCACGCCGAGCGACAGGGCTTTCGTGGTGCCGATCGCGCCGAAGAGCCCGAGGGTCAGCGCGTCGAGGGCGGTGATCGTCCCGTCGACCCGGTTCAGCAGGTGCTGGAGCAGCATCCCGAGCAGGGAGGCGGTCACCGCGACGATCAGGTACGCGTCGGTGTGCAGGGCCACCAGGGGCGTCTGGAGCAGCAGATCGCGGAGCACGCCGCCGCCGAGGCCGGTGGCCGTGCCGATGATCGTGACGCCGAGCAGGTCGATCCGGCGGTCGCGGAACTCGCCCGCGAACATCGCGCCCTGGAGGCAGCCGATGGCGATCGCGAGCAGGTCGGCCCAGGCCGGGATCTCGAAGAGGGAGGCTGCCACCCGGACATCGTTCCACGGCGCGGGCCCTGCTCCGGCCGGGCTGCCAGCCGGGTGTCGGGGGTCGGGGGGATAATCGGAGGATGCCCACCTATCGCGACGAAGCCGTGGTGCTCCGCACGCACAAGCTGGGCGAGGCCGACCGCATCGTGACGCTGCTCTCGCGCAGCCACGGCAAGATCCGCGCGGTGGCGAAGGGCGTGCGCAAGACCGGCTCCAAGTTCGGCTCGCGGCTCGAGCCGTTCATGGTCGCCGACCTCCAGCTCTACGAGGGCCGGAGCCTCGACATCGTCACGCAGGCCGAGTCGCTCGGCGCCTACGGTGCGCTGATCGCCGCCGATTACGACAGCTACACGGCGGCGAGCGCGATGGTCGAGACGGCGGACCGCCTCACCGACGCGGACGCCTCCCTGCAGCAGTACCTGCTGCTCGTCGGGGCCCTGCGCTCGCTCTCGAAGCACGAGCACGAGCCGGTGCTGACGCTCGACTCCTACCTCCTGCGGGCGCTCTCGATCGCGGGCTGGGCGCCCAGCTTCGAGGACTGCGCGCGCTGCGGCGCTCCCGGGCCCCACGGCGCGGTCGTGGTGCAGCTCGGAGGCGTCGTCTGCGCCGACTGCACGCCGCCCGGCGCACCGCGGGTCGCTCCGGAGGTCGTGGTCCTGCTGGGCGCACTGCTCACGGGAGACTGGGCCCATGCCGAGACCACCGAGCCGACCACGCGGTCGCGGGCGAGCGGAGTGGTCGCCGCCTACACGCAGTTCCATCTCGAACGCGGTCTGAGATCCCTGGAGCACGTCACCCGATGAAGCCCTTCACCCACAAGGACGCCGAGCCGTACCGCCCTCTCGACTGGACCGGGATCCACCCGCCCGCGATCCCGCGGAAGGCCGTTCCGGGGCACGTCGCCATCGTGATGGACGGGAACGGCCGCTGGGCGAACTCCCGCGGCCTGACGAGGATCGAGGGGCACAAGCGCGGCGAGACGGCGCTGCTGGACGTCGTGGCCGGAGCGATCCAGATCGGCGTGAAGCACCTCAGCGTCTACGCGTTCTCGACCGAGAACTGGAAGCGCTCGCCCGAGGAGGTGCGCTTCCTGATGGGCTTCAACCGCGATGTGCTGCACCGCCGCCGCGATCAGCTCAACGAGTGGGGCGTGCGCATCCGCTGGGCCGGCCGGAAGCCGCGCCTGTGGGCGTCGGTGATCAACGAGCTGCAGTTCGCCGAGCGGATGACCGCGGACAACGACGTGCTCACCCTCACCATGTGCGTCAACTACGGCGGGCGCACCGAGATCGCCGACGCGGTGCAGCGGCTCGCCGCCGAGGTCCAGGCGGGGCGGCTCAAGCCCTCCGGCATCTCCGAGAAGACGATCGCCCGGGCGCTCTACGTGCCCGAGATGCCGGACGTCGACCTCTTCGTGCGCTCCTCCGGCGAGCAGCGCACCAGCAACTTCCTGCTCTGGCAGAGCGCCTACGCCGAGATGGTGTTCCTCGACCGGCTCTGGCCGGACTTCACGCGGACCGACCTCTGGGACGCGATCGAGCACTACTCCGGCCGCTCCCGCCGCTTCGGCGGCGCGGTCGACGTGCCGGGGGCCTCCTCGTGATCCGGGCCGGGATCGTCGGCTTCGGGCTCGCCGGCAGCGTCTTCCACGGTCCGTTCCTCGCGGCCGACCCGGCGTTCGAGGTCGTCGCCGTCTCCACCCGCGACGCCGGTCGGAGGGCCGCGGCCGCCGCCGCGCATCCGGACGCCCGGATCGTGCCCGACCTCGACGCGGTGCTCGCCGAGCGGCCGGAGCTGGTCGTGCTTGCCTCGCCGCCGTCGGTGCACCGGGAGCAGGCCGTCCGGGTGCTCGAGGCCGGCGTCGCCGTCGTGATCGACAAGCCCTTCGCACCGAGCGCGGCCGACGCGGACGCGATCATCGCCGCCTCCGAGCGGAGCGGTGCGCCCGTCTTCGTCTTCCAGAACCGGCGCTGGGACGCCGATCTGCTCACGCTCCGCCGCCTCCTGGGCGAAGGGGTCCTCGGCGAGGTCCTCCGCTTCGAGTCGACCTTCGAGCGCTGGAGCGCGCCGAAGACGGGTCGGTGGCAGAGCGAGACGGGTCCGGCCGAGGGCGGCGGGATCCTCTTCGATCTCGGCAGCCACCTGGTCGACCAAGCGCTGCTGCTGTTCGGCCCGGCGGTCGTCACGGCGGCCGAGACCCGGACCGTCCACGAGGGCTCGGCGAGCGAGGACGACGCGTTCGTCTCGCTCCTGCATCACAGCGGCGTCCGCTCCCACCTCACCATGAGCCGCGTCGCCCGGGCGACCGGCCCCCGCTTCCGCGTGCTCGGCACCCGCGCCGCCTTCAGCGTCGACGGTCTCGATCCGCAGGAGACCGCGCTCCGCACCGGCGGCGCCCGACCGGACGACGACGGCTTCGGCGAGGTCGCGCCGGAGGGATGGGGCGTCCTCGTCGACGACTCCGGCGCACACCCCGTGCCGAGTGAGCGGGGACGATACGCCGCGTTCCTCGAGCAGGTCGCGCGGTCGCTCCTGGACGGCGTTCCCTCGCCGGTGGACGTCCGCGAGGCCCGCGAGGTCGTCGCCGTGCTCGAGCAGGCGCACGCCCTCGCCGCCCGCTGACCGGGCCCGCCGCCGACGCGCCCGGTCGCTCCCCGGTCTTGGCGATCCGGCTCCGGAGCGTCATCCTCGAGAGGTGAGCACCGCACTGCCGAACTCCGCCGACCTGCGCGTGCGCTTCGCCGGTGCCCGCGGCTACCACAACGCCTGCACCGTCGGCCTGCCGCCGCGGGAGACCGTCGAGGCGCTGCGGGCGGACCTCGACGGCTGGTCGTCCGGGGAGAGCACGGCCGCCGCCTACGGCGCTGTCGCCGAGCGCGCGCGTGCCTCGTTCGGCGCGATCTCCGGCGTTCCGGTCGACCGGGTCGCCATCGGCTCGCAGACCTCCGCCATGGCCGCCGTGCTCGCCGCCTCGCTGCCCGACGGGGCCCGCGTGCTCTGCGTGGACGGCGACTTCTCCTCCATCGTGTTCCCCTTCCTCGCCCAGGCGCACCGCGGAGTGACCGTGCGCTCCGTCGCGCTCGAGGCGCTGGCCGACTCCGTCGACGACGGGGACGACCTCGTCGTCTTCTCCGCCGTGCAGTCCAGCAGCGGAGCGCTCGCCGATCTCGACGCCGTCCTCGAGGCGGCCGCGCGCCACGGAGTGCGGACCGCGTGCGACCTCACGCAGGCGGCCGGCGTCCTGCCGGTCGACGCCTCCCGCTTCGACGCGACCCTCACCCACGCCTACAAGTGGCTGTGCTCGCCGCGCGGAGTGGCGTTCCTCACCGTCTCGCCCGACTACGCGGCCGAGCTCGTCCCCGTGCAGGCGGGCTGGTACTCGGGGGAGGACGTGTGGTCGTCCTGCTACGGACCGGCCATGCACCTGGCCGAGAACGCCCGCCGCTTCGACGTCTCGCCGGCCTGGCAGGCGTTCGCCGGCGCCGAGGCGTCGCTCGCTCTGTTCCGCTCGCTCGACCTCGACGCGGTCTGGGCGCACGCCTCCGGCCTCGGCGACCTGCTGTGCGAGCGGCTGGACCGGGAGCCTCAGCACCGGGCGCTGGTGTCCTGGCCGGACGAGGGGGGAGCGGACCTGGAGCTGCTGCAGGCCGCGGGTCTGCGCGTCTCGGGCCGCGGCGGCCGGCTCCGCATCGCCTTCCACCTCTGGAACGACGAGTCCGACGTGGACGAGCTCGTCCGCGTGCTGCGGGAATAGCGGGGCGCCCCCTCCGTTGTCCTGGGGGTGAGTGCTGAGCCGAGCCCCCTGTCCGTCGACGTCTGGTCCGACATCGCCTGCCCCTGGTGCTACATCGGGAAGCGCCGGTTCGAGCGCGGGCTCGAGGCCTTCCGCGCCGCGCACCCCGAGGCTCCGGAGGTCGTCGTGGAGTACCGCAGCTTCGAGCTCTCGCCGGACACGCCGGAGGACTACCGCGGGGGAGAGGCGGCGTTCCTCGCCGAGCACAAGGGCATCCCGGAGGCGCAGGCGCAGCAGATGCTCGACTCCGTCACGGCGATCGCGGCGAGCGTCGGCCTCGACTACCACTTCGAGTCGGTGCGCCACGTCAAGACGGTCACCGCCCACCAGGCGCTCCACCACGCCAAGGAGAACGGACTGCAGCTCGAGCTCGTCGAGCGTCTCCTGAGCGCGTACTTCGTCGAGGGCCGCGACCTGGCCGATCCGGAGGTGCTCGCCTCGCTCGCCGGCGAGGTCGGGCTCGACCCGGCGGAGACGCGCCGCGCTCTCGAGGACCGGCGCTACCTCGGGCGGGTGCAGTCCGACATCGCCCAGGCCCGCGAGTACGGGATCTCGGGGGTGCCGTTCTTCGTCCTCGACGGGCGCTTCGGCGTCTCCGGCGCCCAGGAGCCGGCGGCGTTCACCGAGGTCCTCGAGCACGTGCTGGAGCAGCGGGCGGCCGTCGCGTGAGCGGGCCGTTCGAGATGCTGGGCGACTCCGGCGTGCCGCTGTGCGAGGACGGCGTCTGCGCCGTGCCGCCGGCCACGGAAGCGGAACCGCAGGCCGAGGTGCCGCCGATCAGCGCGGAGGCTCCTCCACGGTGATGTCGGCCACGGTCGCGCCGTAGGCGGCCACGAGGGCGTCCGCGTCGACGAAGGCGCTGCGCCCGTCGGCGCCGGCTCCCATCGCCACGCGGCGGCCGAGGATCCGCTCGTCGGCGTAGACCGGCCAGTCCGTCGTGGAGCCGATCGGGGTGATGGTGCCGCGCCGGTAGCCGGTCGCCTCGAGGGCGGCCGTCTCGTCCGGGAGGCGGAGCTTGTTCACTCCGACCACCGCGCGCAGCTTCGGCCACGCGATCTGCCGCCCGCCGGGGACGAGGGCGAACAGGTAGCCGCCGTCGTGGCGCTTCACCACGAGCGACTTCACGATGTCGCCGGGCTCGATGCCGAGCAGCGCGGCCGCCTCGTGCAGGCTGCCGGCAGCGGGCCTCCCCACGATCTCGACCGCCAGGCCGCGGGCGGACGCGTCCGCCTCCAGCCGCTGCGAACCGTCCTCCACAGGTGTGCTCCCGTTCATCTCTCCACCTCTCTGCTCGTCACTCCGCCTTCCCCAACACAGGATCTGGGAGAATCGATACCGATGTCCTCCACTCTCACGGCCGCCCCGCCCGCGCGCACCGCGCCGGCGCTCCGGATCGGCCCCCTCGAACTCGACGCGCCGGTGGTGCTCGCCCCCATGGCGGGCATCACCAACACGGCGTTCCGCCGCCTCTGCCGCGAGTTCGGCAACGGCCTCTACGTGAGCGAGATGATCACCTCCCGCGCGCTCGTCGAGCGCACGCCGGAGTCGATGCGCCTCATCCGCCACCACCCCAGCGAGTCGGTGCGCTCGATCCAGCTCTACGGAGTGGACCCGGTCACGGTCGCCGAGGCGGTCACCATGCTCGTCGCCGAGGACCGGGCCGACCACATCGACCTCAACTTCGGCTGCCCCGTGCCCAAGGTCACCCGGAAGGGCGGGGGAGCGGCCCTGCCGTGGAAGCTCCCGCTGTTCCGGCAGATCGTCGAGGGCGCTGTGAAGGCCGCCGGCGACGTCCCGCTCACCGTCAAGATGCGCAAGGGCATCGACCCGGACCACCTCACCTACCTCGAGGCCGCCCGTGCCGCCGAGGGCGCCGGGGTCGCGTCGATCGCGCTGCACGCGCGCACCGCCTCCGAGTTCTACAGCGGGCACGCCGACTGGTCGGCGATCGCCACGCTCAAGGAGACGGTCACGAGCGTGCCCGTGCTGGGCAACGGCGACATCTGGTCGGCCGAGGACGCGCTGCGGATGATGGCCGAGACGGGCTGCGACGGAGTCGTCGTCGGTCGCGGCTGCCTCGGGCGCCCCTGGCTCTTCGGCGACCTCGCCGCCGCGTTCGCCGGCTCCGACGAGCGGTTCCGCCCTTCGCTCGGACAGGTCGCCGAGGCGTTCCGCCGCCACGCGGAGCTGCTCGTCGACTTCTTCGAGAGCGAGGAGCGCGGCTGCCGCGACATCCGCAAGCACGTCGCCTGGTACTTCAAGGGCTACGCCGTCGGCGGCGACCTCCGCGCTCGCCTGGCCACCGTCGAGTCGCTCGCGCAGCTCGACGAGCTCCTGGCGACGCTCGACTGGACGCAGCCCTATCCAGGCGAGGCGGCCGAGGGGCAGCGGGGCCGCGCCGGCTCGCCCAAGGTCCCCTCTCTCCCGGACCGCTGGCTCGAGTCCCGCGAGCTCGACGCCGGGCAGCGCGACGCGGTCTCGGCCGCCGAGATCCACAACAGCGGTGGATGACCGCGCGCTCTGGGGGTACTCGCTCGTCGACACCGAGCGATTCCTGCCGGAGGACCACTCGACCCGCCGCTCCGACTTCGCCCGCGACCGCGCCCGGCTCTTCCACTCCAGCGCGCTCCGCCGCCTGGCCGCGAAGACCCAGGTGCTCAGCCCCACGGCGGGCGTCGACTTCGCGCGCAACCGCCTGACCCACTCGCTCGAGGTGGCGCAGATCGGCCGGGAGCTCGCCACGAGCCTCGACCTCGACCCCGACGTCGTCGACACGGCCTGCCTCGCGCACGACATCGGGCATCCGCCGTTCGGGCACAACGGCGAGCGCGCGCTCAACACCTGGGCCGAGGGGATCGGCGGCTTCGAGGGCAACGCGCAGACCTTCCGGCTGCTCACGCGGCTCGAGCCGAAGGTGTTCGGCGACGACGCCCGCCCCTACGGGCTGAACCTCACCCGCGCCAGCATCGACGCGAGCTGCAAGTACCCCTGGCCCGACACGCGCTCGGTCGCGGACCCGTCGGGGCGCGCCAAGTTCGGGTTCTACGCCGACGACGCTCCCGCGTTCGCCTGGATGCGCGAGGGCGCCCCCGAGGGGGTGCGCTGCATCGAGGCCGAGGTGATGGACCTCTCGGACGACATCGCGTACTCCGTGCACGACTTCGAGGACGCGGTGGTCTCCGGCTACATCGACGTCGAAGCACTCGGCTCCCGCGCCGACCACGAGGACCTCGTGCAGTCGATGCACTCCTGGGTCGGCGGGGAGGTCGGACACGACGAGCTCGTCGCCGCCTTCGACCGTCTCGACTCGCTCGACGTGTGGGTCTCCTCCTGGGACGGCTCCCGCCGCGACCAGGCCCGGCTCAAGAACCTCACCAGCCAGCTCATCGGCCGCTTCGCCGCCGCCGCCACCGAGGCCACCCGCGAGGCGTACCAGCACCCCGACCTCGTCCGCTTCGGCGGCCACGTCGTCGTCCCCCGCGAGCAGCAGGCCGAGATCGCCGTGCTCAAGGGGATCGTCGCGACGTTCGTGATGTCGCGGAACACCCGCCAGCCCATCTACACCCAGCAGCGCGAAGTCCTCACCCGCCTCGCCGACACCCTCCTCGACCGCGGCCCGGGAACCCTCGAGCCCGGCTTCGCCGAGGACTGGCACGCCGCCCCCGACGACGACGCCCGCCGCCGCGTCGTCGTCGACCAGGTCGCCAACCTCACCGACCAGAGCGCCCTCGCCTGGTTCGAGAGGCTGTGCTGATGCGCTGAGCCGGGCGGCGCCCGGCTCAGCTGTGCCGCCGGTCCCTGCTGGCGTCACCGCGGTCGGCTTGTCGAGGTGGTGCGTTCCAGGGAGCGGGGTGCGTCCGCCTAGGGCGATCCGCTGGGACGCGGATCGGCCGTTCGGCGGTGCCGGTGGCACGCCGGTCTCTGCCCGGCTCGGCGCGGTCGGCGGTGCTCGATTCCACGCCGGTCCCTGCCCGGCGTGGCGCGGTCGGCTTGGCGACGTGGTGCGATTCGTGGAGCGGGGTGCGTCCGCCTGGGGCGATCCGCTGGCACGCGGATCGGCCGTTCAGCGGTGCCGGTGCACGCCGGTCACCGCCAGGCGTCACCGCGGTCGGCTTGTCGGGGTGGTGGGTTCCAGGGAGCCGGGTGCGTCGTCTGAGGCGATGTGCTGGTGTGCGGGTCGGACGGTCGGCTCGGAGGGCGGGGAGGGCACCGCACCGCGAGGCGCGGAGGGGCGCGGGGCGGCGGGTACGGTGAGGGCGTGGGAGCGGAGCGGACACGGCAGCGGATCCTCGAGGCGGCGACGGAGGAGTTCGCGGCGCACGGGCTGGCGGGAGCGCCGGTCGACCGCATCGCGGCACGGTCGGGGATGAGCAAGCCGATGCTGTACTCGCACCGGCCGACGGCGCGCGAGGCCGTCGCCGCCGTCGTCCGAGTCAGTGCGGAGGGGTACTCCGCGCCCGGCACTCCTGCCGGCTGCTTCGTGCTGAGCGAGCCGCGGCTCGAGGCCCGTCGCCGCGAGATGGAGGCGCTCGTCGCCGCACGAGTCGAGCGCGGGATCGAGGAGGGCGACGTGCCGCCGGAGACGGACGCCGGATCCGTCGCCGCCTTCGTCGTCGCCGTGCTCAGCGGGATGTCGACGCAGGCCCGCGACGGAGCACCGGCGGACCGCATCGCGGTCATCGGCGAGCTCGCACTCGGCGCGCTGCCGGCGGCCACGGGCGTGCGAGCCGCAGGGCGCACGCCGGGAGCTCCCGGATGAGGCCGCGTCGGCCCCGGCTCGGCCTCCTCGCCCTGGTCGTCGCGGGGCTGCTGCTGATCCAGCCCGCCGCGGCCTCGGCGGCACCGCTGCTCCCTCCCGCGAACGGCGTCCTCGACTACCAGCTGGGAGGCGCCTACGCTCCGGCGTCGAGCGTCACCATCGTCGACCGCGACCGCACGGACGCGCCCGCCGCCGGCCGCTACAGCATCTGCTACGTGAACGCCTTCCAGACCCAGCCCGGCGAGAGCGCCGCCTTCGCGAAGCGGCACCCCGAGCTCCTGGTGAGGCGAGCGGACGGGAAGCCCCTCGCCGATCCGGGCTGGCCGGACGAGTACCTCTTCGACGTCTCGACCTCCGCGAAGCGGACCGCTCTGCTCGCGATCGTCGGCGCCTGGATCGACGGCTGCGCCGAGGACGGCTTCGACGCCGTCGAGGCCGACAATCTGGACAGCTACACCCGCTCGGGCGGGAGGCTGACGAAGTCGCAGGCGCTGGCGTTCGCCACCCTCCTGACGGCGCGCGCTCACCGCTCCGGCCTGGCGATCGGCCAGAAGAACGGAGCCGACCTCGCCGCTGCCGGGAAGAGGACGGTCGGCTTCGACTTCGCCGTCGTCGAGGAGTGCCAGGTCTACGACGAGTGCGCGGCGTACACGGACGTCTACGGGCGCCAGGTCTACGAGATCGAGTACACCGACAACGGCCGGTCCGCCTACTCCGAGGCCTGCGCCGCGCAGGGCCGGAGCATCTCGGTCACCCTCCGCGACCGCGACGTCGTCCCCCGTGGCGCACCGGGCTACGTGAACCGGCACTGCTGACGCCGGGCGGACGCTACCGCAGGGCTCCCAGCACGACGGCCGCGGCTCGGGCGACCAGCGCGTCGTCGTAGTCCGCCTCGGGGTCGTTGCGCGACGAGAGGATCGACAGCACGACCGCGTCCCGCCCGGGAGGCGTCACCACGGCGACGTCGTTGCGGATCCCGCCGGCGCCCCCGGACTTGTCCGCGACGCTCCAGCCGGCCGGAGCGCCCGCCCGGACGAGAGTGTCGCCGGTCGCGTTGCCGCTCATCCAGTCGAGCAGGAGTGCCCGGTCCTCCGCGGACAGCACGTCACCTGTGGCGACCGCGACGAGGTCCGCCGTGAATGCGGCCGGGGTGGTGGTGTCGTCGATGCTGCCGGGCTCGATCGTGTTCAGAGCGGGCTCCTCGTTCACCACCTCGGTGGTGGTGTCGCCGAGAGCCTCCAGTCCTCGGTCGAGGGCGGAGGGTCCGCCGAGGCGCCGGAGGACGAGATTCAGCGCTGTGCTGTCGCTCCGGCGGACGGCCGCCTCGGCGAGCTGCGACAGCGGCAGGCCGGTGGCGGTGCTCTCCTCCGTGACGGGGGAGTAGCCCGCCGCCTCGACGTCGGCCACGGTCCAGGTGACCACCTCGTCCCGCTCGGCGGCGGGGACGGTGCGCAGGAACTCCGCCGCGGCGAGGGCTTTGAGGCTCGAGGCGAAGCCGAAGCGCTCGTCGGCCCGGTGATCGACCCGGCGACCCGAGCCGGTGTCGACGGCGCTGACGCCGATCCGGGCGTCGAACTCGTTCTCGAGCACGGCCAGCTCGGCGGAGACGTCGATCGGAGGAGGGGTGGCGGAGGACGCCGACGACGGCACGGAGGCGGACGACGGCGGCGCGACCGGGGCGTCCGCGGTGGTGGTGCACCCGGCGAGGGCCAGGAGGAGGGCGGAAACCGCGAGTGCGCGGAGGGTCCGCGACGACCCTCTCGAACGGTTCACAGCGCGGAGTAGACGACGAAGAAGGCGACGGCGGCCGCCGCGGTGACGCCGAGCGCCGCGAGCGAGACGAGTGCCCGCGGCCTCCTCCGCACGACGGCCAGGACGAGGAAGCCCGCGCCCAGGACGATCTGGAGCCACCAGTACACCGGACTCGTGGTGTCGGCGACCGCGCCCAGCGCCCAGACGCCCTCGCCGATCAGCACGCCCGAGAGCGGCGCGACAGCCAGGACGCGCCACGTCCTCGAGCCGTGGAGAGTGAGCGCGGCGGCGGCGCCCAGGATCGGCCCGGCGGGGACGGCGAGCAGCCAGAAGACGCCCGTGAAGGGAGGCGAGTAGCCGAAGCCGCGCGCCGCGGTCACCAGGTCGTAGCCCTCGAGAAGCGCCCAGAAGCTCAGCAGGCCGAGCGCGGCCCCCGCTGCCGGTCGGGCGCCGCCGAGGCGCACGAGCGCGAACACGAGCATGGACCAGCCCCCGGAGGAGTTGGCGAACGAGCTCACCGACGGCGGGAGGGAGCCCTGCAGCAGGCTGGTGAGCCCGCCCAGGACGAGACCGCCGAGCAGGGCGACGAGCAGAGCACGCAGGAGAGGCGGGCCGGAGGCGGCAGGGGGCATGGGTCGATTCTCGGAGACGGCGGGCGGGTGCGGATCAGGGATGACCCTGATCTCGGGGTGCGGGTGGATCACAGGTCTCGGGGTGATCCGCGCCGCCCTGGTGCAGTTCGCCCCACCCCGGCTCGGCGGCTCCGGCGGCCGATACGATGGACCCCATGCCTCGGATCCGACAGTCAGATGTCGAGGAGGTCAAGGCGCGGGTGAACATCGGCGACGTGATCGGCGAGTACGTCACGCTGAAGTCGGCCGGCATCGGCTCGCTGAAGGGCCTCTGCCCCTTCCACGACGAGCGCAGCCCCAGCTTCCACGTCCGCCCGCAGGCCGGCTTCTACCACTGCTTCGGCTGCCAGGAGTCGGGCGACGTCTACAGCTTCGTCATGAAGATGGACCACAGCTCGTTCAGCGAGACCGTCGAGCGCCTCGCCGGGCGGATCGGCTTCCCGTTGCAGTACGAGGACGGCGACGGCCGCGCGCCCGAGACCGGCGGGCGAGCGCGCCTCCTCGCCGCGAACGACGCCGCGGAGGAGTACTTCCGCGAGCAGCTCGCGACCCCGGGCGCCGACATCGGTCGGCGCTTCCTCGGCGAGCGGGGCTTCGACCGCGCCGCCGCCGACCGCTTCGGCGTCGGCTTCGCACCCGACGGCTGGGACGGGCTCACGACCGCGCTCAAGCGCCGCGGCTTCTCGGAGGAGGAGCTGACCACGGCCGGCCTGGTCAGCAGCAACAACCGCGGCGGCGTCTACGACCGCTTCCGCGGCCGCCTCGTCTGGCCGATCCGCGACGTGACCGGCCAGACCGTCGGCTTCGGCGCCCGCCGCCTCCTCGAGGAGGACAAGGGCCCCAAGTACCTCAACACCCCCGAGACGCCCGTATACCACAAGTCCCAGGTGCTCTACGGGCTCGACCTCGCCAAGCGGGACATCTCCCGCGGGCACCGGGTGGTCGTCGTCGAGGGCTACACGGACGTCATGGCCTGCCACCTCGCCGGCGTCACCACCGCGGTCGCCACCTGCGGCACCTCCTTCGGCGTCGACCACATCAAGGTGCTGCGCCGGGTGCTGGGCGACGACAGCGGCGTCGGCGAGGTCGTCTTCACCTTCGACCCCGACGCGGCGGGCCAGAAGGCCGCGATGCGCGCGTTCCAGGAGGAGCACCGCTTCGCCGCGCAGACCTTCGTCGCCGTCGCGCCCGAGGGCCTGGACCCCTGCGACCTCCGCCTGAACCGCGGAGACGACGCCGTCCGCCGCCTCATCGACGACAAGAAGCCGATGTTCGAGTTCGTGATCCGGCAGCTGCTGGACCGCTACGACCTCGAGACGGTCGAGGGCCGGATCGCGGCCCTGCGCGCGGCCGCCCCGGTCGTCGCCGAGATCCGCGACCCGGCGCTGCGGCCCGGCTACTCCCGCGAGCTCGCCCGGATGCTCGGCCTGGACATGGCCGAGGTCAACTCCGCCGTTCGCTCCGCCGGATCCCGGCCCCGCTCCTCCGGACCCGAGGGCCGCGACCAGCAGGGCGGGCGGGGCGGCGGCGAATCGTCCGCGGCCGAGGCGCCCCTCGGCGCGCGCATCGCCGACCTCCCCGTCGACGTCGTCACGCGCATCGAGCGCGAGGCGCTGATGGCGATGCTCCAGCTTCCGCAGGCGATGGGTCCGGAGCTCCTGGCCAGGGCGGCGCACGCGGCGGTCACCAACGAGACCCTCCGCGTGGTCCGCGACGCCGTGGTCGCGAACCTCGAGCGGGCGGAGGACCGCGACTGGGTCGAGCACGTCGCCGACGACGTCCCCGGCCCCTTCGCCTCGCTGGTGCGCCAGCTCGCGGTGGCGCCGATCCCGGCCGCCGACGAGGAGGGGCTCGCCCGCTACTCCCGGGACGTGGCGATCTCGCTCATCGAGCGCGATCTGCTCCGCGAGATCGCCGAGCTGCGCGGGGCGCTCCAGCGCGCGTCCGCCGATCCGGTGATGGCGCGCGCGGTGCAGGTGCGCCTGGTCGAGCTCGAGCGCGAGAAGCGGGCGCTGCGCACGGAGTGAGCGTGTTGCGGTCGTGTGAAGAAATCGGCCGCACGCCCGTGCCGGTTCGGAGAGCGCTTCCAACTGTGTTACCTATGAGGAACAGCAATGCGGGCGTCCAGTGTCGTGACGCCACAGCCCACAGGAGATCTGTGCGCCGAGAGTCCGCGCGCCCGGAGCGCGCCCGCATCCCATCCTTGACAGGAAGAGGCAGACGGAGATGAATTCCGCATCCACTCGCGGCACCCGTGCACTTGCCGCCGCCGCAGGCTTCGCCGCGGTCGCGCTCGTGCTGACGGGCTGCGCCGCCGGCGGGAACGACTCGTCCGGCGGCAGCGCCGGAGGGGCCCTGACCATCGGCACCACCGACAAGATCACGACGCTCGACCCCGCGGGCTCCTACGACAACGGCTCGTTCGCCGTGATGAACCAGGTGTTCCCGTTCCTGATGAACACCCCCTACGGCAGCCCGGACGTCGAGCCCGACATCGCCGAGTCGGCGGAGTTCACCGCTCCCACGGAGTACACCGTGAAGCTGAAGGAGGGACTGAAGTGGGCCAACGGCCACGACCTCACCTCCTCCGACGTGAAGTTCTCCTTCGACCGCCAGGTCGGCATCGCGGCCGAGAACGGCCCGTCCTCGCTCCTGGCGAACCTCGACAGCGTCGCGGCTCCGGACGACACGACCGTGGTCTTCACGCTGAAGTCCGAGAACGACCAGACCTTCCCGCAGATCCTCTCGAGCCCCGCCGGCCCGATCGTGGACGAGGAGGTCTTCTCGGCCGACGAGCTGACCGCGGACGCCGACATCGTCTCGGGCGACGCCTTCGCCGGCCAGTACACGATCGCGAACTACGACGTGAACAACCTCATCCAGTACAAGGCCTACCCGGACTACCAGGGCGTTCTCGGCGAGGCGAAGACGGACACCGTCAACGTCAAGTACTACGCGGACTCGTCCAACCTCAAGCTGGACATCCAGGAGGGGAACATCGACGTCGCGTTCCGCAGCCTCTCGGCGACGGACATCGACGACCTCCGCGGCAACGACACGGTCAAGGTCGTGGACGGCCCCGGAGGCGAGATCCGCTACATCGTCTTCAACTTCGACACCCAGCCCTTCGGCGCGACGACCGGTGAGGCCGACAGCGCCAAGGCCCTCGCCGTGCGCCAGGCCGTCGCCGACCTGATCGACCGCGACGAGATCGCCGACCAGGTCTACAAGGGCACCTACAACCCCCTCTACTCCTACGTCCCCGCCGGCCTGACCGGCGCGGTCGAGCCGCTCAAGTCGCTCTACGGCGACGGCAACGGCGCGCCCGACGCCGACAAGGCGAAGGCGACCCTCGAGGCCGCCGGCGTCACCGCTCCGGTCACCCTGAACCTGCAGTACTCGAACGACCACTACGGTCCGTCCTCGGGCGACGAGTACGCGCTGATCAAGGACCAGCTGGAGTCGACCGGCCTCTTCACCGTGAACCTGCAGACCACGGAGTGGGTGCAGTACTCGAAGGACCGCTCGAGCGACGTCTACCCGGCGTACCAGCTCGGCTGGTTCCCCGACTACTCCGACGCCGACAACTACCTCTCGCCGTTCTTCATCAAGGAGAACTTCCTCGCGAACCACTTCGACGACGCCGAGGTGCAGAGCCTGATCGCGCAGCAGGTCTCGACCACCGACGCCGACGCGCGCACCGCGCTGATCGAGCAGATCCAGGAGAAGGTCGCGGCGCAGCTCTCGACCGTCCCCTACCTGCAGGGCTCGCAGGTCGCGGTCGTCGGCAGCACCGTGAGCGGAGCCGAGGACACCCTCGACGCCTCGTTCAAGTTCCGCTACGCGGCACTCAGCAAGGGCTGATCCACCCCCTCGCGGCCGGCGCCTCCCCGACAGGAGGCGCCGGCCGTTCTCCACGAAAGGCATCACGTGACGACAGCCACGACGGCTGCGGCGACGGCGCCCACCCGGCGACCGCGCGGCTCCGGGGGCGGACTCGGGCGCTACCTGCTCGTCCGCTTCCTGCTCATCATCCCCACCGTCTTCATCCTCGTGACGCTGGTGTTCCTCCTCATGCGCTCCACGGGCGACCCGATCACGGCGGCCCTCGGCGGCCGCCTGACCGCGGACCAGCTCGCCGAGCGTGTGGCCGCCGCCGGCTACGACCGGCCGCTGATCGTGCAGTACCTCGAGTACCTCGGCAAGCTGCTGACCGGCGACTTCGGCACCACTCTGAGCGACAACCGCCCCGTGACCGAGGTGCTCCTCACCTACGGCGCCGCGACGGTCGAGCTCGCCTTCTACGCCCTGATCGTGGCGTTCCTGGTCGGCATCCCGCTCGGGATGCTCGCCGCCTACCACCGCGACCGCACCCCCGACGCGGTGCTGCGCATCTTCGCGATCCTCTGCTACGCGACTCCGGTGTTCTTCGCGGGCCTGCTGCTGAAGCTGGTGTTCTCCGTCTGGCTGAAGTGGTTCCCCGTCGCCGGGCGCGCCTCGACGAGCACCGAGCTCTCGCTCCAGTTCCTCGAGAACAAGACCGGCATCTACCTGATCGACGCGATCCAGACCGGCGACCCGGCCGCGATCTCGGACGTGCTCTCTCACGCGGTGCTCCCCGCCGTCGCACTGGGCCTGCTCACCGCGGGCATCTTCCTGCGCCTGGTGCGCACCAACGTGATCGGCACGCTCGGCACCGACTACGTGGACGCGGCGCGCTCGCGCGGCGTCAGCGAGTTCCGGCTCGTCCGCACCCACGCCTACCGGCCGGCGCTCATCCCGATCATCACCGTGATCGGCCTGCAGATCGCCCTGCTGCTCGGCGGCGCCGTCCTCACCGAGACCACCTTCGAGTGGAAGGGCCTCGGCTTCCAGCTCGCCGAGTACCTCCAGGCCCGCGACTTCGTGGCTGTGCAGGGCATCGTCGCCCTGCTCGCCGTCATCGTGGCGCTGACCAACTTCATCGTCGACGTCATCGCGGCGCTCATCGACCCGCGAGTGAGGTACTGAGCATGAGCACCACCTCCCCGGCGCGTCCGCGCCGCCGCCTCGTCGACCGCCTGCCGGTCGTCCACCAGCTCCGGCAGAGCGTCGGTCTCCAGCGGGGGATGCTCGTCACCGGCCTGATCATCACCGGCGCGTTCCTGCTGGTGGCCCTGTTCGCGCCCCTCATCGCGCCCTACGGATACTCGCAGCTGCGCTCGGGCGGCGAGTCGTTCGGCGCGCAGCAGCCGCCGAGCGCGGAGCATCTGCTCGGCACCACCGTGGGCGGCTACGACGTCCTCTCGCGAGTGATCTGGGGAGCGCAGACCGCGTTCCTCGTGATCGTCGTCGCCGTGGTCCTGTCCATCTTCCTCGGCGTCTTCCTCGGCCTCGTCTCCGGCTACCTCGGCGGCTGGCTCGACCGCGTGCTCGTCGTGATCTGCGACGCGATCTACGCGTTCCCGACCCTGCTGCTGGCGATCGTGATGTCGATCGTCATCTCCGGAGGGCAGTCGAACCTCTGGGCCGGCATCTTCGCCGCGGCGGTCTCGATCACCGTGGTCTACATCCCGCAGTACTTCCGCGTGATCCGGGCCGAGACAGTGCGGATCAAGGGCGACGCCTTCGTCGAGTCGGCGAAGGTCATCGGAGCGTCGACGCCGCGGATCATGTTCCGCCACGTCCTGCGGAACGCGACGCGCACGCTGCCGCTGATCTTCACGCTGAACTCCTCCGAGGCGATCCTGACCCTCGCGGGCCTGGGCTTCCTCGGCTTCGGCATCGAGCCGACGTCGGCCGCGGAGTGGGGCTACGACCTCAACAAGGCGCTGTCGGACGTCACGAGCGGCATCTGGTGGACCTCGGTCTTCCCGGGCCTGGCGATCGTGCTCGTGGTGCTGGGCATCACCCTCGTGGGCGAGAGCCTGAACGACCTCGCCGACCCGCGCCTGCGCGGTCGGCGCGCGGTGGCCGCCGGTGCCGGCGACGTCGCCGCGACGTCCGTCGTGCCGGGCGGCGTCCTCGCCGCCGACGGCCTGGAGACGCCGGGGCACGACCCCGTCGCCGGAGTGGAGGAGACGCGATGAGCGACCAGCGCATCGTCCGGGACGCCTCAGCGCGCCCGATCGTGGACATCACCGACCTCGAGGTCGCCTTCGCGAGCGACCGCGGCGCCGTCCGCGCCGTCGCCGGGGTGAGCCTGCGCGTCGAGCGCGGCGAGGTCCTGGCGATCGTCGGCGAGTCCGGCAGCGGCAAGACCGTGACCGCGAAGACCATCCTCGGCCTCCTGCCCGAGACGGCCACCGCCTCCGGGGTGGTCCTGCTCTCGAAGAAGGACGGCAGCGCGGCGACCGATGTCGTCTCCGTGCCGAAGGCCCGCCTCCGGGAGCTGCGCGGCACCGACGTCGCCATGGTCTTCCAGGAGCCGGGAACCGCCCTCAACCCGGTCTTCACGGTGGGCTGGCAGATCGCGGAGGGACTGCGCGCTCACGGCTCCGTCTCGAAGAAGGAGGCGCGCAAGCGCGCGATCGACGTCCTGCGCACCGTCGGCATCCCGGAGCCGGAGAAGCGGGTCGACTACTACCCGCACCAGTTCTCGGGCGGCCAGAAGCAGCGCGTCGTCATCGCGATGGCCCTGGTCCTGGATCCCGGCCTGATCGTCGCGGACGAGCCGACCACCGCGCTCGACGTGACCGTGCAGGCCGAGATCCTCGACCTGCTCCGCCGGTGCCGCGACGAGTTCGGCACCTCGATCGTGCTGATCACCCACAACATGGGCGTCGTCGCCGATCTGGCCGACCGCGTCGCCGTGATGTACCAGGGCGAGCTGGTCGAGGAGGCGACGGTCTCCGAGCTGTTCTCGGCGCCGAAGGCCGAGTACACGAGGAAGCTCCTCGCCGCCGTTCCGCACGTGGGCCAGGGCGTCGAGCGCGCCCGCGTTCGCGCCGTCGAGCGCGCCGAGGCCCCCGAGGCCGAGACGCTCGTCGCCGCCGAGGGCCTGCGGATCCAGTACCCCGGCCGGCTCGGCCGTCCCGGCTTCGTCGCGGTCGACGGCGTCTCGCTGCGCATCCGAGCGGGCGAGGTGCTGGGCCTCGTCGGCGAGAGCGGCTCGGGCAAGACCACCATCGGGCGCGCCATCGCGGGTCTGACGCCGGTGACCGGCGGGTCGCTGAAGGTCCTCGGCAAGGAGATGCGCGGCATCCGCGAGCGCGCCTTCCGGCCGGTCCGCGGCGACATCGGCTTCGTGTTCCAGGACCCGGCGTCGAGCTTCAACCCGCTGCTCACCATCGCGGAGTGCGTGGCCGAGCCGCTGATCGTGCACGGACGGGCCGGCGACGCCGCCGGGGCGCGCTCGCGCGTCGACGAGCTCCTGGAGGCGGTGCAGCTGCCCCGCTCCTACGGCGACCGCTACCCGCACGAGCTCTCCGGCGGCCAGCGCCAGCGCGCCAGTCTCGCCCGGGCCCTCGCCCTCGAGCCGAAGCTGCTGATCGCCGACGAGCCCACCTCGGCGCTCGACGTGTCGGTGCAGGCCCGCGTGCTCGAGCTGTTCGCCGAGCTGCAGCGCGAGTTCGGCTTCGCCTCGCTGTTCATCAGCCACGACCTCGCCGTGGTCGACCTGCTCGCCGACCGCATCGCGGTGCTCTACCGCGGCGAGCTGGTCGAGGAGGGGACGGGGGCCGAGGTGCTCGCCGCGCCGAAGCACCCCTACACGCAGCGCCTGCTCGCCTCCCTGCCCGTGCCCGACCCGGTCGAGCAGGCCTCGAGGCGCGAGCTCCTGCGCAGCATCGTCGAGGCGGAGCGCCGGGCGTGAGCCGGACCGCCGAGGATCCAGCCCCCATCGTCGTCGACGACCTCAGCGTCGAGTACCCGCCGCGCGGCATCAGCCGCCGGTGGACGGCGCTGCGGGGAGTGAGCCTCCGCGTGGAGCCGGGGGAGGTGCTCGGCATCCTCGGCGGCAGCGGCTCGGGCAAGTCCACGCTCGCGCGCGTGCTCGGCGGCGACGGCCTGGGGCACGACGGCGGCCGCACGCGCCCGGTGATCATCGGAGGGGACGCGACGGTCGCGGGGCACCGCCTCCGCTCGCTCCCCGCCCGCGAGCTCAAGCGCTTCACCGTCGACGTCGCGCATCTCGCGCAGGACGCCGGAGCGGCCCTCCGCCCCGAGCTGACCGTCTCGGAGCTGATCGCCGAGCCGATCTTCCTCCGCGACCGCCACTACGACCCGAAGGCCGCGGCGGTGCGGGTGGCGACGCTGCTCGACTCCGTGCACCTGCCGCTGTTCCTGCTGGACCGCTACCCCTACGAGCTCTCCAGCGGCCAGCGCCAGCGCGTGGCCGTGGCCCGCTCGCTCGTGCTCGGGCCGAAGGTGCTGATCGCCGACGAGCCGACCTCGGGCATCGACGCGACGGTGCGCGAGTCGATCGTCGACCTCCTCGCCGACCTGCGGCGCCGGGAGGGATTCGCGGCCGTCGTGGTCAGCCACGACATCGACGTGCTGAGCCGGGCGACCGACCGGATCGCCGTGCTCGTCGGCGGCGAGGTCGTCGCGTACGGGCCGCTGCTGGACGTGCTGATCGAGGCCCGGCACCCCTACGTGCGCGAGCTCGGAGCGGCCTTCGCCGAGTACGAGCGCTTCGACGCCTCCCGAGCGCAGCGCGTCGAGGCGGCCGACCAGTGACCGTCCCGCGCGTCGCGGTGCTCCCGCGGCCGAAGCCGGTGTTCGCCGAGGCGGTCGAGTCGGGCGGGGGAGTGGTCGTCGGACTCGACGGGAGTCCGGACGCGCTGCTCTGGCTGTCCTACGGCCGCACGGACGAGCTGGCCGCTGTGCTGGAGGAGCACCCGTCGATCCGCTGGGTGCAGCTGCCCTGGGCCGGCGTCGACGTCTTCGCGCCCGTGCTCGCCGCGTCTCGCGCGGACGTGGTCTGGACCAGCGCCAAGGGCGCCTACGCGGAGCCGGTGGCGGAGCACGCGCTCGCGCTGGTGCTCGCCCTCCTGCGCTCGCTGCCGGAGCGGGCGCGCGCCGCGTCGTGGGGGCCGAAGAAGGCGGTCACGCTGCACCGCGCCTCCGTGGTGATCGTCGGAGCAGGAGGGATCGCTCGCGAGCTCCTGCGGCTGCTCGCCGTCTTCGACTGCCGGGTGACGATCGTTCGCCGCGGAGACGAGCCGGTGGAGGGCGCGGTCCGCACCCTGCCGGCGTCGCGGCTCGCCGAGGCCGCGGCGGACGCCGACGTGCTGGTCCTTGCCGCCGCCGCCACCGCGGGCACGGAGCGGATGGTCGACGCGGGTCTGCTCGCGCGGCTCCCCGCCCACGCCGTGCTCGTCAACGTCGCCCGGGGGAGCCTCGTCGACACGGACGCGCTCGTCGCGGCCCTCGCCGAAGGCCGTCTCGCGGGCGCCGCGCTCGACGTGACGGACCCCGAGCCGCTGCCGGACGGGCATCCGCTCTGGAGCGAGCCCCGATGCCTGATCACGCCCCACAGCGCGGACACCCCCGAGATCACCGCGCCGCTCCTGGCCGAGCGCGTGCGCGCCAACGTGGCCGCCTGTGCCGCCGGCGGGCCGTTCGTCGGCCGCGTCGACCCGGGCTCCGGCTACTGAGTGCGCGCCCGATTTTGCGTTCGCGGAGAGTTTGCTAAAGTAGTACCGCGCTGATCGCCTCCGGGTGGTCGGATGATCCTCGATAGCTCAATTGGCAGAGCAATCGGCTGTTAACCGGTAGGTTCTTGGTTCGAGTCCAAGTCGGGGAGCGAAGGGTCCGGGACTCCACTCTCGGGCCCTTTTTTCGTGCCCGCGAGCGGTCGCCCTCGAGGGCCCACCCGCTCGGACCGACGATCGGAGGCGCGATGCGCGAGGACGTGCTCGCTCTCCTGCGCCGCCGCCCCGACGTCGAGGCGCCGGATCTCGTCGCCGTCGACGCCAGCGACCGCCTGCTGCTCGACCTCGCCGCCGATCGCGGCCGCCTCGCCGTGATCGGGGACGCCTACGGGGCGCTGAGCCTCGGCCTCGCCGCCGACGGACGTGCCGTGCGCGTCGTGCAGGACTCGATCACCGCCGAGCGCGCTCTCGCGCAGAACCTCGAGACGGTGCGGGGGTCGGGCGTCGATCTCGCGCCGATCGAGATCGTCGACTCCGTCGCGGAGGCCGTCCGCGACGCCGACGCGGTGCTCCTGCGCCTGCCGCGCTCACTCGACGCCCTGGCCGCCGTCGCGGCCGGGACTGCACTCGCGAACCCGGCGGCGACCCTGATCGGCGCCGGCCGCATCAAGCACATGACCCGCACGATGAACGACGTGCTCGCCGTGCGCTACGAGCGGATCGACGTCTCCCTCGCCCGGCAGAAGTCGCGCGCCCTGCTCGCGAGCGGCGCGCTCCCCGACCAGCCGCCCGCGCCCGGGCCCGAGCGGCGCCGTCTGGACGAGCTCGACCTCGAGGTCGTCGCACTGCCGGGAGCCTTCGCAGGTGCACGACTGGACCTCGGCACCCGCGCCCTCCTCGCCGCCCTCGATCTCGACTCCCTCCCCGCGGGCACCGCACTCGACCTCGGCTGCGGAACCGGCGTGCTCGCCGCCGTGGTGGCTAGGGCCCGCCCCGACCTCGCCGTGATCGCGACGGACACCTCGCGTGCCGCGGTCGAGTCCGCCCGGGCGACCGCGGCGGCAAATGGGCTGGCCGTCCGCGTCCTCCGCGACGACAACGCCTCGACGCTGGAGGCGTCCTCCGTCGACGTCGTGCTCTGCAATCCGCCGTTCCACTCCGACGGTGCCGTCACCGACCTCGTCGCCCGGCGCATGCTGCGCGCGGCCGGCCGCGTGCTGCGCCCCGGAGGCGTGCTGTGGACGGTCTTCAACTCCCACCTCGCGCATCCGGCCGAGCTGCGCCGCGCGGTCGGGCCGACCTCGGTGGTGGCGCGCGACCGCCGCTTCACCGTCACCCGCTCCGTGCGCTCCGACGGCTGAGTACGGCTCCGCAACCCCCTCCGCGGCCTCAGGTCCGCTGTCCGCGGCGCGGGTACGATCTCTCTCCGGCGCTCCTGTGCCGAACCCGTCCCGTCCCCCCGGAGGCCGTCGTGCTCGAAGTCGTCCTCGTCCTCGCCCTGATCGCCCTGGTCGCGGTCGTCGTGCTGTGGCGCCGCGCCGTCGGCGCCGAGCGCCGTGCCGCCGAGAGCCGTGCGGAGGAGGCGGCGCGCGTCGTCCGCCTCGAGCTGGCGGTCGGCGAGCAGGAGGCGAGGCTCCGCATCGTCGGCGAGCTCGAGCAGCTCGCGGTCCGCAGCGCCGCGCACGTCGTCGAGGAGGCCGAGAGCGTCCGGCTCACGATCGACCGCGACCCCGCCGCAGCCGCGCGGTCGGCGCAGCGGGCCGTGCGGGCGGCCGAGGCCTCGCTGGCGCAGCTGCGCCGCATCGCGACCGTCGCCTCCGTCGATCCGGGGGAGCTGCCGCGCACCGGCGGCTCCGTCCCCCTGATCGAGGGCGCCCGCGAGCGAGGCCTGAGTGTCCGCGAGGAGTCGTTCGGCGAGCCGTTCCCGCTGCAGGACGGCGCCGAGGTGGCCGTGCTCCGGGTGCTCGAGTACGCCTTCGACTCGGCGCTGGAGACCGGCGGCGCGGGGACCGAGGTCCGCATCAGCTCCCGATGGACGACCACCGGCCTCCGGGTGGAGGTCGACGACGACCGCGAGCAGCACGGCGGGGCGGAGCAGGACGCCAGCGCTCTCGAGGCGGATCTGCGCTCGCTCACCGAGCGCATCGACAGCCCCGCGCTCGCCGAGCTGCGCGAGCGGGCCGCCCTCTTCGGCGGTGACGTGACCGAGAAGCGGACGCCCGGCGTCGGCCGGAGCGTCACCGCCTCGTTCCCCGCGATCCGCCACCACAACGGCGTGCACGGGGTCGACCTGGCCTGAGTCAGTCCTCGAGGTGCTCCACGCCGGGCAGCCACGAGACGCCGGGGCCGCCCCAGCCGCGCTTCCGGGTGATCTTCGCGACCGGCTTGTGGTAGTCGTGCTCGAGGCGGTCGATGTAGAGCACGCCGTCGAGGTGGTCGAACTCGTGCTGGAACACGCGGGCGAACCAGCCGTCCGCGACGATCTCGAACGGCTCCTGCTCGAGGTCGACCGCGCGGAGGATCGCGCGCTCGGAGCGGCGGAGCGGGAAGCGCTCGCCGGGGAAGGAGAGGCACCCCTCCGACTCCGTGTCCTCGGCCGCCTCGCCGAGCGGGGTCGGCGTGACGAACAGCTCGGGGTTGATCGCGACGCCGCGGCGGGGGGTGCCGTCGTCGTCGGCGTAGTCGTAGACGAACAGGCGCAGCGGGACGCCGACCTGCGGGCCGGCGAGGCCGACTCCGGGGGCGGTGTCCATCGTCTCGAACATGTCGGCGACGAGGGTGCGCAGCGCATCGTCGAACTCGGTGACGGGGGCGGCGGGGGAGTGCAGGACGGGGTCGCCGGCGATGCGGATGGGGAGGACGGCCATGGTGGACAGGGTACCGCGGGGCCGCCGACCGGGTCCGCGAGGATCATCCGCTGGGCTCAGCCCCTCACCCGTGCGTCGGAGGACTCCCGGAGGCGTTCTGGGTAGGGTCGACCCCATGCCCGCCGATCTCGCCGAACTCCTCAACGACCCGGCGAAGTTCATCGGCATCCCGATCGCTCTCGTGGGCGCGGTGTTCCTCTCCCTCGGCGCGCAGTTCCAGCACCGGGGAGTGGCGAAGGTGGAGCGGTTCTCGAAGCGCTCCGGCTCCTCCGGGCTCAGCGGCGGCCAGCTGGTCGCGCTGCTCTCGCGCCCCTCGTGGGTGATCGGCACCCTGCTCCTCGGCCTCGCGATCGTCTTCCAGCTGACGAGCCTCGGCTTCTCCCCGCTCATCGTGGTGCAGCCGCTCGGAGCGGTGGCGCTCGTGATCACCGCGGTCGTCAACGCGCGGGTCAGCCGGGTGCGCCTGAACGCGGCGTCGATCCGGGCGATCGTGCTCTGCGTCGGAGGCGTCGGCACGTTCGTCCTCGTGGCGGCGTTCAACGCGGTCGACAAGTCCATCCAGACGCCCGAGCTCATCACGATCCTCGTGATCCTCGCCGTGGTGCTCACGGTCTTCGTCATCGCCTTCCGCGTCTTCCGCCGCGGAGCGAAGGCGATCTTCTACATCGTGGGCGCCGGAGTGGTCTACGGCTTCGTCGCGACTCTCGCGAAGGTCGTGCTCAACCGCATCAAGTACGGCGAGTTCGACCCGCTGACGGTGGTCTGCATCGTGGCGCTCCTGGCCGCGACCGCGCTCGGCGGGTACTTCGTGCAGAACGCCTACTCCTCCGGCCCGCCGGACCTCGTCGTCGCGGGCCTCACCGTCATCGACCCGCTGGTCGCCGTCGCGATCGGCATCGTCGTGCTCGGGGAGGCGCAGTACGCGGCCCCGTGGGCGATCCCGCTCTTCATCGCGGCCGGTGCCGTCGCCATCTACGGCGTCTTCCTCCTCGCCAAGCACCACCCGCAGGCGCGCTGACGGCGCGGGATCCCGAGTGGTGAGGAGTCCTCTGCCTACAATGGGTCCGCGCCGAGAGCCACGAAACCGACCGACCTCCGCCGATCGCTCCCTTCTCTCCCCGAGCGGCACGACACCGATAGGACCTCCCGTGTCAGATCCCCGCGACGCGTCCCGACCGGGATCGCCCGACTCCCGACCGCTGACGGTCGTGATCGGCTGCGACACCTTCGCTCCCGACGTGAACGGAGCCGCGAAGTTCGCCGAGCGCCTCGCCGCCGGTCTCGCGCAGCGCGGCCACGAGGTCCACGTCGTCGCCCCCTCGGCCGACGGCTGGAGCGGCACCCGGGTCGAGACGCACGAGGGCGAGCGGATCATCGTGCACCGGCTCTACAGCTGGCGCTGGTACCCGCACGACTGGCTGCGCTTCGCGATGCCGTGGCGCATCCGGCAGAACAGCGCGCGCATCCTCGACGAGGTGAAGCCCGACGTCGTGCACTTCCAGTCGCACATCATCGTCGGCCGCGGCCTCGGGATCGAGGCGGCCAAGCGCGGCATCCGCATCGTCGGCACGAACCACTTCATGCCCGAGAACATGCTCGAGTTCACCCTCCTGCCGAAGGCCGTGCAGGCCAAGGCCGTGGCGATGGCGTGGCGGGCCGCGCGCCGCACCTTCGGCCGGGCGGAGGCGGTCACCACGCCGACCCGCAAGGCCGCGCAGTTCCTCGAGAAGTACACGGGCCTCCGGGGCGTCCACGCCATCTCCTGCGGCATCGACGCCGACAACTACACGCCCGACTTCACGGCGCGCGCCGGCGACTCGATCCTCTTCGTCGGCCGCGTGACCGGCGAGAAGCACATCGACGTCCTGCTCCGCGCCGTCGCCCTGCTCGACCCGGCGCTCGACGCGAAGCTCGAGATCGTCGGCGGCGGCGACCAGATGCGCAACCTCCAGCAGCTCGCCGCGACCCTCGGCATCGCCGACCGCGTCCGCTTCACGGGCTACGTCTCGGACGCCGAGCTCAAGGAGGCGTACACCCGCGCCACCGTGTTCGCCATGCCGTCCATCGCCGAGCTGCAGAGCATCGCGACGATGGAGGCGATGGCCTCGGCCCTCCCCGTCGTCGCCGCCGACGCGATGGCCCTCCCGCACCTCGTGCACGACGGCGAGAACGGCTACCTCTTCGCGCCGGGCAGCGCCGAGGCCCTCGCCGACCGCCTCACCGCCGTGCTCACGGCCGACCAGGAGGACCTCGAGGCGATGAAGCGCGCCTCCCTCCAAATCGTCGCCGCGCACGACATCAACCGCACGATCAGCACCTTCGAGAGCCTGTATCGTGGGGAGCCGGTGGCCGATCCGGCCTCCGACGCAGCGTCCGCACCCGCCGCCACCTGACGGCCGCTCGGACGGCCGCCGCGGGGCGTTAGCTCAGCCGGTCAGAGCAGCGGACTCATAATCCGTCGGTCACGGGTTCAAGTCCCGTACGCCCTACTCCGCTCTACCCGCGGTGGTTCCTCCTCTCCAGCGCCGGGTCGGGCATCCACCTGATGTCGGTCTCGTCGGGGCGGGCGGTCCGGCCCCGTCAGGCCGACGGGCCGTGCCTCAGGACGGTGCCGACGCGGTCCTCGCCGGCACGCCGACCGCGGACGAGTCGGAGGCGACGTTGCGGACGACGACGGCGCCGGCTCCGACCCGCACACGGTCGCCGACGGTCACGTCCCCGACGATCGTCGCGCGGGCGCCGATGTAGACGTCGTCGCCGATGACGGGCGTCCGACCCTTCGACTCGCCGATGGTGACGCCGTGGTAGATGAACGCGTTCCTTCCGATCACCGTGCGCGGGTGCAGGATCACGCCGCGGCCCCAGTGGGGGAGCCGCAGGCCGGGCCCGACCTGAGCGGCCGGCGGCAGCTCGGCTCCGACGATCATGCGGGTCCAGACGAGATCGACCAGGCGGTAGACGAGGTGGAGGGGGAGCCGGGTCCTCCGAGAGCTCGAGTACTGCCCGAGTCGGAGGACGAGGACGGTGAGCCGGTCGGAGGCGTGGCCCTTGGCGGCCAGGTCCGCGCGGACGACGGCTCGGAGTTCGGCGAGATCCATGCTCCCAGTCTGAGTGGGAGCCTCGCGGGTGAGGGCGGGCCGTCGGAGATCGTCCGGGGCATGGCGAGCATCCGCGAGCGGACGACACGGTGGCTCGATGCGCTAGCACGTCCTGACGCGCCGCGCCCGTACTGGCCGCTCTCCGCTCGACGTGATTGCCTGAACCCGTGCCTGATCTTCCGATGTTCCCGCTCGGCTCCGTGCTCCTGCCGCACATGCCGCTCCCGCTCCGGCTGTTCGAGCCGCGGTACCTGCGGATGCTCGGCGACGTCCTCGAGGACGAGACCCTCGCGTTCGGCGTCGTGCTCATCGAGCGCGGCCAGGAGGTGGGCGGCGGCGACCAGCGGTTCGCGGTCGGCGCCCGCGCGCGCATCCTGAACATCGACGGGGCGGAGTCGTTCGTCACGCTCGACTCCGTGGGCGAGGAGCGCTTCGAGGTCGTCCGCTGGTACGAGGACGACCCGTACCCGCGCGCCGAGGTCCGCCTGCTGCCCGATCTGGAGTGGGACGAGAAGCACGCCCCCGCGCTGGCTGCGGCGGAGTCGGCGGTCCGCACGGCACTGGCGGTCGCGAGCGAGTTCGTCGAGCAGCGCTACGGCGCGGTCGTCGAGCTCGCCGAGGATCCGGCCGCGCACGCCTGGCAGCTCGCCGGCGTCGCACCGGTCACCGAGCTCGACCGCCTCGCGTTCCTCCGCAGCTCCACCATGGAGGAGCTGCTGGAGTCGGTCCGGGAGCGCTCCGCCGAGGCGACCGAGTCGTTCCGCGCCGGCTGGGCCTGAGCCCCGTCCCGGCGTCCCCCGACGAGCCCGTCAGTCCTCGAGGCTGACGCCGCGCTCCTCCGCCAGCTTGACCAGGTCGTCGACGACCACGAGCGCCATCCGCACCGAGCGGTCGCGGCGGTACTCCTCGTCGTCCGGGTCGATCCGCGAGGTGCGGTCGAGGGTCTCCTCGATCGACTGGGCGAGCTCGCGCCACGCGTCCTGACGGGCGTCGTCGACGAGCGTCGCGAGGTACTCCTCGTCCTGCGCACGCCTGTGGAGGGAGTCGGCGACCAGGAGCGAGAGCCGCTCGCGGTGGTCGAGGTTGTCGACGTCGGCCGAGCGGTAGTCGTGCACGTGGTCGGAGCGGCCGCCCACCGAGGTCACGTCGGCGGCGATGCCGCGCAGGCGCTCGGCGGCCGCCTCGGACTCGCGCGCCAGCTTCTCGAGCTCCTCCGCGGCGACGACGGAGTAGCGGCCCGAGTCGAAGGGGACGTCAGCACCGAGGCCGTCCATCAGCACACGGTTCTTCACGGCCATCCGGCTCGCGTACTGCGCGAGCATCAGGCCCTCCTCGGCGGCCTCCTCGACGGAGGCGGGCTCGCGCGACGGGTTCTCATCGGGGTCGTACGGCTCCATCTTGAACCTGCGTCGACGCCGGAACCACACGTGCGTCACCTACATCCCGGAGCAGGCGCCCCGCCCGCCGGAGCACCTCTTCGAGAGTACCCGGCGGGCGGGCGCCGTGGTCGGCGGCTCAGGCCTCGCGCCAGTCGTTCTGCCGGAGGTGGGAGCCGGCCTGCGGCCCCATCTGCAGCATCCCGCCGTCCACGACGTACGAGGATCCGGTGATGTAGGAGGCGGCGGGAGAGGCCAGGAAGGCGACCACCGCCGCGATCTCGCGGGCGTCGCCGGGGCGGCCGAGGGGGATGCCGGGGCGGTCGATCGTGACGGGGTCCACGTCCTCGGCGTCGTTCATCGGCGTGGCGATCTCTCCGGGGGCGACGGCGTTGACGGTGATGCCGAGGTAGCCGAGCTCGAGTGCGGCGACCTTCAGCAGGCCGCCCAGCCCGTGCTTGGCGGCGGTGTAGGCGACGGAGCCGACCCGCGGCTGGTGTTCGTGGACGCTGGTGACCGCGATGATCCTGCCGCCCGTGCCCTGGGCCGCCATGCGCCGCGCGGCGCGCTGGAGGCAGACGAACGCTCCGTCGAGGTTCAGGGCGACGGTCGAGCGCCAGCTGTCGAGGCTCTGCTCGAGGAAGGGCTCGCCTCCGCCTCCGCCCGCATTGCTGACGGCGACGTCGAGCCCGCCCAGTCGATCCGCGAGGTCGTCGACCACGTCGCCCGCGCCCTCCAGATCCGTCGTGTCGAGGCGCGCGATCTCGGCGCGCCGGCCGAGGGAGCGCACCTCCTCCGCCGTGCCCTGCGCGCCCTCCTCGTCGCTGTGCCAGGTGATGCCGACGTCCATGCCCGCCTCGGCCAGTGCCACCGCGGTCGCCCGGCCGATGCCGGAGTCAGAGGCGGTCACCAGTGCACGGGTGGGCCGGAAGTCTCGAGGTCCCTGGGTCATGTCGTCTCCTGTCTCGATCGGGCCGCCGATCCGGCGGACACGGGTCGATCCCATCAGGGGATCCGACGCACTCGGGAGCCGGTTGACAGGTCCGGGCTCGCGCGAGACGCGTGGCGGTGTCCCCGCTGAGCGCCCCGATCGCGTTGACTGGGCGGATGGATCACCGGCGCATCTCGGTCGTCGTCCCCGTGAAGGACGACGCCCGCCACCTCGAGCAGCTGCTCGAGCTCCTCCGCGAGCAGACGCTCGCTCCGTTCGAGATCGTCGTCGTCGACGACGGGAGCACCGACGACAGCGCCGCCGTCGCGCGAGCGGCGGGCGCGCGGGTGGTGCGGCACGACGGAGCCGGGATCCCGGCGAGCACGGCGCACGGCTTCGACGAGGCGCACGGCGACGTCCTCGCACGGCTCGACGCCGACTCCCGCCCGGGACCCGACTGGCTGGCGCGCCTGGCCGGCCACTTCGCCGATCCCGAGGTCGGAGCGGTGACCGGTCCCGGACGCTTCGACGAGCTCGGCCCGATCGCCCGGGTGATCGCGCGGGTCGCCTACATGGACGCCTACTTCGTGCTGATGGGGTCGGCGCTGGCCAACTGGCCGCTCTTCGGCTCCAACTGCGCCGTCCGCCGGTCGGCGTGGGAGGAGATCGCGGAGGAGATGCACCGGCACGACGCCTACGTGCACGACGACGTCGAGATCAGCGTGCACCTGGGACTCCGGCACCGGATCGTGCTCGACCGCCACCTCGAGGTCGGCATCTCGGCCCGCCCCTTCGGCGCCTTCGCCGACATGCTCCGCCGGTTCGACCGCGCTCTGCACACGCTGGCGCGGCACCCCGGGATGGGGTCGTCCCTGCAGCGCTGGACGCACCGGGTGCGCCGCACCCACCGCGACCGACTGCGAGCGACGGCCGCGGCGCGCCGCTCCGGCTGACGAGGAGAACCGACGGCGCCGCCTGACGGCTAGGGCTGGGCCGCGTCCGGCCGGGCCGCGTCGGGCTCGGCCTCCGCCGCCCGATCCTCTCCGGGCGCGGTGCGCCCCTCCTTCGGCATCGCCCAGACCGCGGCGAGCATGCCCACGGCGAGGACCGTGAGCGCGATGCAGACGAAGCGGGTGCCCTCGGCGAGGTCCGCCGGTGCGGGGACGCCGCCGCCCGCCTTCGCGTTCACGATCGCGCCGAACACGGCCACGGCGACGGCGCTGCCGATGTTCCGGGCGAAGAAGTTGGTCGAGGAGACCACTCCGCGCTCGTTCCAGTCGACGCTCGACTGCGCCCGGATCAGCGTCGGAGTCGCCACGAGCCCCATGCCGGCGCCGATCAGCACGCAGAAGCCGGCGATCTCCCACAGCGTCGAGGAGGCGCCGAGCAGGATGGTCAGCGCCGTGCCGATCACGACGAGCCCCGCTCCGAGGAAGCCCGTGTTGCGGAAGCCGATGCGCAGGTAGAGCCGGCCCGACAGGCTCGCCGCGACCGGCCAGCCGAGCGTCATCGCCGCGACGGCGAAGCCCGCGCCGAGGGCGGAGCTGTCGAGCACGCCCTGCGCGAAGGTCGGGAAGTACGAGGTGACGCCGAGCGTGATCGCGCCGACGGTCACCGAGACCAGGCTGGTCGAGATCAGCACGCGCCGCGTGAGGACCCAGAGGGGGAGCACCGGGGCGGCCGCGCGCCGCTCGATCGCGACGAAGCAGGCGAACGCGAGGGCCGAGACGACGAACACGCCGACTCCGGCGGGGGAGAGCCACGGCCAGGCGCTGCCGCCCTCGAGCAGCCCGAGGATGAGCAGCGCGGTGCCCACGGCGAGCACGGAGGCGCCCGCCACGTCGATCCGCTGCTTCTCGCCCCGTGTGGTCTCGCGGAAGCTGCGGATCAGGAGGAACGCCGCCAGGAGGCACAGGGGGATGTTGACGAGGAAGATGCCGCGCCAGGCGCCCAGGTCCGAGAGCACGCCGCCGAGGGTCGGCCCGACGACCGAGGAGATGCCCCAGACGCTCGCGAGGTAGCCCTGGGTCTTCGCACGCTCGGCGACCGTGTAGATGTCGCCGGCGATGGTGATGCCCATCGGCTGGATCGCTCCGGCCCCCAGGCCCTGCAGGGCTCGGAACGCGATCAGCGCGGGCATGCTCCAGGCGAGGCCGCACAGGAGCGAGCCGACCAGGAACAGGGCGATGCCGATCAGCATGATGGGCTTGCGCCCGATCACGTCGGCGAGCTTGCCGTAGAGGGGGACCGAGACGGCCTGGGCCAGCAGGTAGATCGAGAACAGCCAGGGGAACTGCTCGAAGCCCCCCAGGTCGGCGACGATGGACGGCACGGCCGTCGAGAGGATCGTGGCGTCGAGGGCGACCAGAGCGGTCGAGATCATCAGGGACAGCAGGATCGGGCCGCGCTCCGAGCGCAGTCCGACACTCGCGCGGGTGGGGGCGTCGGTCACTCTGCCCAGGCTATTCCACAGCCGGGGGATAGAAGCGGGGAGGAGAGGATCCGCTCCGGGGCTCGGTAGACTGGTGGCATGGAACTCGTTCTCTGGCTCGTCGTGTCCGCCATCGCCGGTGTCGGCCTCGTCTCCGGAGTCGCGGCTCTCATCGCCATGACGCGGGCGCCCTGGTCGGCCGACAAGTAGCCGCCCGGCCGGCCTCGCGCCGGCACTACTCGTAGATCCGCACCACGCTCCACTGCGGCTCCGTCGACGCGACCACGTCGAGCACGAACGCTCCGCCGGTCGCGAGGTCCGTCGCCTGGAAGCGCCAGCCGCCGATGCTCACCGGTGTGCGCCCGAACGTCGGCGGGAACCCCTCGAGGGGCGCCCACCACTCGCTCGTGCAGGTCCACACCGTCGGCCGGTCGGTCACCCGGTAGCTCCCGCCCCGCCACTCGAGCGCGATCGGCACTCCCTCGCCGTCGGTCGAGACCAGCGCCGTCTCGTCGATCACCGCCATCGTCGTGCTCCCGTTCACTCGCCGGACCCGGTTGGCCGTTCGAACATGTGTTCGATAGTCTGCGAGTGTACGCCGCGGCGCTCGTGCTCGCCACGGCCGCGGATCGACCGGTGGGAGGCGCGATGATCGAGTGGAGTCCGCTCCAGATGCTGCGCAGCAGCGGGCAGGACGAGTGGGTGATGGTCGACGCCCTGCGCACCGGCCGGATCGGCCTGGTGCGCCGCATCGAGACCGGCCCGTACCGCGAGACCTGGTTCCGCGCGGTGACGTGGGCGGCGGAGCCGGAGAGGCGGACGCTCGTGGGCTACTCCCGCTCGATGGACACCATCGCGGCCGCCCTGTGGGCCCATCAGCCGCCGACGGCGCAGGAGAAGCCCTTCCCCGGCTACCCGCCCTCGCGGCCGTCGCCGTGACTCCTTCAGCGAGAGGGGGCCCGGCCGTCCCCGCGACGGCGGCCTCCGTGTCCGCCACGGGGGAGAATGGCCCGATGCTCCTCGCACTCGTCGGCGGCCCCACGGGGGCGTGGCGGGCGGTCGACCCCGTCGGCGGCGCCGAGGCCGGGAGCGGCCGGGGTCCGGCCGAGCTGGCGGCGTTCGTCCGGGAGCGGGAGCCGGACCGCCCGCGCTGGGTCTGGGACGACACCGCGCGCTGGTACCCCGTACTGCTGTCGGCCGGCGTGGTCGTCGCCCGGTGCCACGACCTCCGGCTGGCCCGCGCGATCCTCCGCCGCTCGGTCTCCGCCGCCGCATCGGCTCTCGCGCGCTCGCCCCTCGACCCGTGGGACGCGGGAGCCGCGGCCCCCGCCGCGCAAAACACGCTGATCGGGTTCGAGGAGGCGGCGGGCGGCTCCGACGAGCTCGACCCCGTCCTCGAGCTGGCCCGGCAGGAGGAGGCGCTCTCCGGCGCCGCCGAGGCCGGCCGGCTCCGCCTGCTGCTCGCCGCCGAGTCCGTCGGCGCCCTGATCGCTCGCGAGATCGCCCACGCGGGGCTGCCGTGGCGCGCCGATGTGCACGACCGGGTGCTCACCGGGATGCTCGGCTCCCGCCCGCTCTTCGGCGGCCGCCCGGCCCTGCTGGAGGCGCTGGCCGTCCGTCTGCGCGACGAGCTCGGCGCGCCCGAGCTCAATCCCGACTCGCCGGCCGAGCTCCTCAAGGCGCTGCGGCGCGCGGGGCTGCCGGTCGAGTCGACGCGCTCCTGGGAGCTGCAGTCCCTCGAGCACCCCGCGGTGCCGCCCCTCCTGGAGTACAAGAAGCTCTCCCGGCTGCTCACCGCCAACGGCTGGGCCTGGCTCGACGCGTGGGTGCGCGACGGACGGTTCCGGCCGGAGTACGTGGTGGGCGGCGTCGTCACCGGCCGCTGGGCGACCTCGGGCGGAGGGGCGCTGCAGCTGCCGCGGCAGATCCGCGCCGCGGTCACCGCGGATCCGGGCTGGAGCCTCGTGGTCGCGGATGCCGCGCAGCTCGAGCCGCGCATCCTCGCCGCGCTCTCGGGCGACTCGGCCATGGCCGCCGCCGGGCGGGGCCGCGACCTCTACCAGGGCATCGTCGACGCCGGCGTGGTCCCCGATCGGCCGCGGGCGAAGGTCGCGATGCTGGGGGCGATGTACGGGGCGACGAGCGGGGAGGCCGGGCGGCTGCTCCCGAGGCTCGCCCGTGCCTACCCGCGCTCGGTCGCGCACGTCGAGGCGGCGGCTCGGGCGGGGGAGCGCGGCGAGAGCGTCTCGACGTGGCTCGGGCGCAGCTCGCCTCCCGGCCCCGAGGGGCTCTCGGCCGATGCGGCGCGGGCACGCGAGTGGGGACGCTTCACCCGCAACTTCGTGGTGCAGGGGACCGCGGCCGAGTGGGCGCTCTGCTGGATGGGCGAGCTGCGGGCGCGACTGCGCGCCGAGGGTGGCACGGTCGGCCGGGCGCACCTCGTCTACTTCCTGCACGACGAGGTGATCGTGCACGCTCCCGCCGACGTCGGCGAGCGGGTCGCCGCGATCGTCCGCGAGGCGGCGGTGCGCGCCGGACGCTCGCTCTTCGGAGAGGGCGAGGTCGACTTCCCGGTCACCGTCGCCGTCGTCGACTCCTACGACCAAACGAAGTGAGGCGCGGGATCAGTACCAGTGCGGCGAGCGGTTGTTCCAGCTCGACCACGCGTTGCAGGGCGAGCCGTAGGCGCTCTTGATGTACGAGAGGCCCCAGTCGACCTGCGTCGCCGCGTTCGTCTGGTAGTCGGCTCCCGAGTTGGCCATCTTGCTCGCCGGGAGGGCCTGCGGGATGCCGTAGGCGCCGGAAGAGCGGTTCAGCGCGTTCCAGCGCCATCCCGACTCGCCGTTCCACAGCGGGATGAGGCACCGGTCGACCTGGTCGGCGCCCCAGCCGAAGCGACCGACGGCGGTCCGGGCGTAGGCCTGGGCCTGCGCGGGGGAGAGGCCGTCCGTGCGTCCGGCGTAGGTGCCGAGGGCGGCGATGGTCTTGGCGGAGCTGTTGCGCGCGCCGGTCGGGTCGTCGTCGCCGAGCTCGACCGGGCCGCCTCCGCCACCTCCGCTGTTGGAGGGCGCTGCCGGAGCAGCGGCCGCGGCGGGAGCCGACGCGGCGCGCTGGCGGGCGGCCTCGGCCTCGGCGGCGAGGCGGGAGAGGCGCTGCTGCTCCTCGAAGGCCGACTTCGCGTCCTGGCCGTCGGCGTACTCCCGCTCGATCTCGGCGGTGGTGTTCTTGAGCGAGGCGAGCTGGGTGTAGAGCTCCTGGCTGTACTTCTCCTGGTCGGCGACCTTGGCGTCGGCCTCGGCCTGAGCGGAGCGGGCGACCGAGAGCGCGTCGGCCGCGGCGGTGGCGAGGGAGACGCGCTCGCCCCGGGCCTGCTCGGCCTGAGCGGCGAGGGAGACGGCCTGGTTCTCGGTCGACTGCGCCGCGGTCTGGAGCCGGCTGGTCTGCTGGGTGAGCTGCGTCATGGTGCCGAGGCGGTAGAGCAGCTCGCTCGACTCGTCGCCGCCGATGAGGAGGTTGAGCGTCGCATCGGTCCCGCCGTTGCGGTAGAGCTGCGCGGCGAGACGGCCGGCCTGCTCCTTCGCTGCGTCGGCGTCCGAGCGGGCGGCGGAGGCGCGCTCCTCCAGGGCGCTCACGCGCTGGGTCGCCTCGTCGAGAGCGCTCTGCGCGGCGTCCGCCTCGGCGGCCCGGCTGATGGCGGCGTCGGTGAGGGCGGCGGCCTGGTCGCGCAGGTCGGCGAGGAAGGCGGTGATGCGGTCGACCTCGGCGGCGGTGGCGCTCTCGCTCGACTTCGCGGCCTCGACATCGGACCACGAGGGGTAGTCGGACGGGTCGTAGGCGGCGGACGCGGAGAGCGGGGCGGCGAGGGCGGCGCACAGGACGAGGACCGTGCCCGCTCCGGCGGCGACGAGGCGCCGGCGCGCCCGGGAGGGGACGCGGAGACCGAGGGGGGTGCGGGACATGCGAACCACCCTAGGCGACGGCACCCGCGCCTGTCTCGTCCTAGCTCGAGGCTCGACGGCCCCGGCGGGGACGCTCGAGAGCGTATCCGCGGACGCCCCGTCCCGGCCCGTCGCCCGTGAGCTCGTCGCGGGCCGCCTCGAGGAGGCGCCGCAGGGCCTCCTCCCGCACGCGGGCGGCGATCGCGGCGAGGCGGCGCTGCGGGTGCGCGTCCTCCTCCTCCGCCTGCTCGTCGGCGGTGGCGGGCAGCGAGCTCTCGTACGCGTCGAGGACGGCGGCGAGGTCGGCGCCGGACAGGCTCGAGGCCAGCAGCACCCGGTCGAGGACGTCGTCCCAGTCCTCCTCCGGGGACGCTCCGTCACCCGTCAGCCAGGCGGCCGCCTCCGCGCGGCCCTCGCTGGTGAGCGCGTGCAGGGGGAGGCCGTCATCGGTGGACCCGGCCGAGACGACGAGGCCCCGCTCGCGCAGGCGCTCGAGCGTCGAGTAGATCTGGCCGACGTTGACCCGGGGCCGGTGCGCGGCACGGTCGAGGAGCTCGGCGTGCAGCTGGAGGCCGTAGGCGGGGCCGAGCGTGAGCAGGGCGAGCAGGCCGTCGCGGACGGACACGGTGCTCCTCCCGGCGGGCGTCTGGCGGTGTGCGGCGTCCGGCGGCGCGGACGACCCGAGTATAGGCAGGAGCCGCCGGCGGCCGGTCGAGCAGGCGCGGCGAGCCGCCTTGACGGAGGTCCGCCGCTCCTGCATGATCGGGCGTGGTGGCACGTCCACCGTCATAGTCGAAGAAGGCGCACCGCAGAGTGTTCCGTGGTCCGGGTCGTTGGGGAAGACGCACCGGGACGAACGGAGGACACCATGGTGGCGCAGCAGACTCGGGGTGTGCTCTTCGTGCACTCCGCCCCCCGCGCGCTCTGCCCCCACCTCGAGTGGGGGACAGGTCGCGCCCTTGGTCGTGCCGTGAACTTCGCCTGGATCGAGCAGCCCGTGCTCCGCAGCACGTTGCGCGCCGAGTTCGCCTGGGAGGGCCCGGTCGGAACCGGTGCCGTCATCGCGTCCGCTCTTCGCGGCTGGGCCGACGTCCGCTACGAGGTCACCGAGGAGCCCTCTCCCGGCGTCGACGGCGGCCGCTGGATGCACACGCCCGAGCTCGGCATCTTCTACGCGCAGACCGACAGCGCGGGCAACACCGTCGTGCCCGAGGACCGCATCCGCTCCGCTATGGAGCTCGCCGGCGCCGATCCCATCGAGCTGCACCGCGAGCTGCGCCTCGCCCTCGGCCAGGCCTGGGAGGACGAGCTCGAGCCCTTCCGCTACGGCGGCGACTTCGCCCCCGTCGTCTGGATGCACGGGGTCGGCTGAGCTCGTTCGACGCCGCTCCTCGCGCGGCGTCGCGCAGTCGGCTCGGGGAGGTGGTCGGGTTCCGTGGAGCGGCTTGCGTCCGGCGACGCCGATCCGCTGGCACGCGGATCGGCGGATACGCCTCGCGGGGGCCGCTCGCTCCCGCCTCCCTGAACCAGGCGGCCAGCGGACCCCCGTTCCGGCAGAGGCCCGCCTCGAAGTCGCGTCGTCACCTCGCGGTTGCCGCTCGCTGGCACGTCGACCAGACGGTCGGCGGAGCACCGCGTTCCGGCGGAGGGCGTCGGAAGACTCGCGGAGCCGCCCGCACCTCTGTTGCGCCTGATCCGAGCATCCGACCCGAGTCTCGGCGAAGCCCGCGCTCCCACCCGGACAGCTTCGTTGATTGGAGCGTGCAACCCGAGTCGCGGCGAGGCCCGCGCTCCCACCTGGTCGGCTTCGTTGATCGGAGCATCCGACCCGAGTCGCGGCGAAGCCCGCGCTCCCCTCGAGCACAGCTGCTTGAACCGAAGCCTTCTACCCGAGCCGCGGCGAAGCCCGCGCTCCCACCCGGACAGCTTCCGCAATCGGAGTATCCGACCCGAGTCGCGGCGAAGCACGCGCTCCCCACCAGCACGGCGTGCTCACCAGCCCGCACCAGACGGCGGCGCAGATCCCGCGCGGCACGAGGCGTATCCGGGGATCCGCGTTCCAGCGGATCACCGTCGCCGCACCGCACCGGCCCTCGGAAACCCCGCCCCCCTCCCCAGCGGACGCGCCTGCGCCGCGCAAGGAGCGGCGCAGCCCGCTTTCCGCACGGTGGAGCGGGGCTACGCCCCGCTACACCGTCCGGAAAGCGGCAACAGCATTGTGCCCCCCGAACCCGAACGAGTTCGAGATGGCGACCAGCGGTCCGTCGCCGAGGGCGCGGGGGCTGGTGACGACGTCGAGGGGGATCTGGGGGTCCTGCTCGAAGAGGTTGATGGTGGGGGGTGCGGTGCGCTCGTGGAGGGCGAGCACGGTGAAGATGGCCTCGAGCGCGCCGGTGCCGCCGAGGAGGTGGCCGGTGGACGCCTTGGTCGCGGAGACGGCGATGTTCGGGAGGTGGTCGCCGAAGACGCGCAGCAGGGCGCGGTACTCGGCGATGTCGCCGACCGGGGTGCTCGTCGCGTGGGCGTTGACGTGGGTGACGTCGGTGAGCGCGGCTCCGGCCTGCTCGAGGGCGCCGATCATGGCACGGGCGGCGGCGGAGCCCTCGGGGTCCGGCGCCGTGATGTGGTACGAGTCGCTGGTGACGGCGCCGCCGGCGAGCTCCGCGTAGATGCGGGCTCCGCGGGCGAGGGCGTGCTCCTCGGTCTCGAGGATGAGCGTCGCGGCGCCTTCTCCGAGGACGAAGCCGTCGCGGGAGACGTCGTAGGGGCGCGAGGCGGTCGCCGGGTCGTCGTTGCGGCGCGAGAGGGCCTGCATCGACGCGAAGGCGGCGATCGGGAGCGGGTGGACGACCGACTCCGTGCCGCCGGCGACGACCACGTCGGCGAGGCCGAGCTGCATGTGCTCGTAGGCGTTCGCGAGGGCCTCGGTGCTGGAGGCGCAGGCCGACACGTCGGTGCGGGCGTAGGCGCGGGAGGGGATGGCCATGCTGATGGCGGCGGCGGCCGCGTTGGGCATGAGCATCGGGATGGTCATCGGGAGGACCCGGCGGGGACCGCGCTCGCGGAGGGTGTCCCACGCGTCGACGAGGGTCCAGAGGCCGCCGATGCCGGTCGAGTAGTCGACGCCCACGCGGAGCGGGTCGACGTCGGTGATGCCGGAGTCGGCCCAGGCCTCGCGGGCCGAGATGAGCGCGAACTGGCTGGAGGGGTCGAGGCGCTTCGCCTCCGGGCGGGAGAGCACCTCCTCCGGGCGGACCTTGGCCTGGGCGGCGAAGGTGACCGGGATGTCGTACTGGGCGACCCAGTCCTGCTCGAGGGAGCGGACGCCTGATTCGCCGGCGAGGAGTGCGTTCCAGGACTCCCGGGCGGTCCCGCCGAGGGGAGTGCTGGCACCGATTCCGGTGACGACGATCTTCTTGGTCATGACGAGCTTCTCTGTTCCGTGTGGGTGGGTGCCGGGCTCACCCCGGCCGACGATCGCCGGCCGGGGTGTCCGCCACGAGGACGGGGTGCGCGGGCGACGACTACTCGGACGCCTTGACGATGAAGCGGACCGCGTCGCCGACCGTCTTGAGGTTCTTGACCTCGTCGTCGGGGATCTTCACGTCGAACTTCTCCTCGGCGTTGACGACGATGGTCATCATCGAGATGGAGTCGATGTCGAGGTCGTCGGTGAACGACTTGTCCATCTCGACGGAGTCGGTGGCGATGCCCGTCTCGTCGTTGACAAGCTCGGCCAGGCCGGCGAGGACTTCTTCGTTGGACAGTGCCATGGTTCTCTCCTTGGGGGTTCTTCGGGTGTTCGTCAGTGACCGTAGGTCAGTTTAGGGGTGGGGTCGCGCCGGTCACGGGAGCACCACGACCTGCGCGCCGAACACCAGTCCGGCGCCGAAGCCGATCTGCAGCGCGAGTCCGCCGTGCAGCTCCGGGTGCTCCTCGAGCAGGCGGTGGGTGGCGAGCGGGATCGACGCGGCGGAGGTGTTGCCGGTGGTCTCGATGTCGCGGCCGATAGCGACGGTCTCGGGCAGCTTCAGCTGCTTCGCGAGCTCGTCGATGATGCGCATGTTCGCCTGGTGGGGGATGAACGCGGCGAGGTCCTCGGGCTGGACGCCCGCCTCCGCGAGCGCCTGCTTGGCGACCTTGGCCATCTCCCAGACCGCCCAGCGGAAGACCGACGGGCCGTCCTGGCGGAGGGTGGGCCATTCGGCGGTGCCGTCGCGGTAGGCCGCGAGCGGGTTGTCCATGCCGACGGTGTCCCACTTGGAGCCGTCGGATCCCCACACGGTCTTCGAGATGCCGGCGGTGTCGCTGGGGCCGACGACCGCGGCGCCCGCGCCGTCGCCGAGGAGGAAGGAGATGCTGCGGTCGGTCGACTTGACCAGCTCGGACAGCTTCTCGGCTCCGACGACGAGCACGTACTCGGCCAGGCCGGAGCGGATGAAGGAATCGGCCTGGGCGATGCCGTAGGTGTAGCCGGCGCAGGCTGCCGAGATGTCGTACGCCGGGGCGGGGTTCGCCCCGATGCGGTCCGCGAGGAGCGCGGCCAGCGACGGGGTCTGCACGGTGTTGCTGATCGTGGAGACGAGCACGACGCCGATCTGGTCCGGGCGGATGCCCGCCTTCTCGATCGCCTCGAGGGAGGCGGTGGTCGCGAGGTCGACCGCGTGGATGTCGGCGGAGGCCCGGCGGCGCTCGATGATGCCGGTGCGCTGGCGGATCCACTCGTCGGAGGAGTTGATCGGCTCGATCAGGTCGTCGTTCGGGACGACGAGGTCGCCGCGGGCCGCGCCGATGCCGAGGATCCGGGTGTACGCGCTGCCGCTGGACTGGGTGAGGGAAGGGGTCGTCATGGGGTCTCTCCTGCTAGGCGGCGTGCTCGTCGAGGAAGGCGCGGGCGGCGTCCACGTCGTCGGGGGTCGTGATGGCGATGCTCGGCACGCCCTTGAGGCCGCGCTTGGCGAGGCCGACCAGCGCGCCGGCGGGTGCCAGCTCGATGATCCCGGTGACGCCCGCGTCGGCGAAGGCCGCCATGCAGAGGTCCCAGCGGACGGGGGAGGCGACCTGGCCGACGAGCAGCTCGAGGAACGCGGCACCGGAGTCGACGACCGACCCGTCGCGGTTCGTCCAGAGACGGAGCGTCGGGTCGGAGGGGGTCAGCCCGGCGGCGACGCCGGCGAGGGAGTCGCGGGCGGGCGCCATGTAGCGGGTGTGGAAGGCGCCGGCCACCTGCAGGGGGATCACGCGGGTCCCGCGGAGCGGCTCCGCCTTGAGGGCCTCGAGCGCGTCGACCGCGCCGGCGACGACGATCTGACCGCCGCCGTTGTAGTTGGCTGGCTCGAGGCCGAGCTCGTCGAGACGGGCGATCAGGGCCTGCTCGTCGCCGCCGAGGACCGCGCTCATCGCGGTCGGCTCGGCGGCAGCCGCAGCGGCCATGGCACGGGCGCGCTCGCGGACGAACACCAGCGCGTCGGCCTCGGTGAGGACCCCGGCTCCGGCGGCCGCGGTGATCTCGCCGACGGAGTGGCCGGCGATGCCCGCGATGCGCTCGCGCCGTCCGCCCTCGAGGAGGGCGGCGAGGCTCACGAGTCCCGCGGAGACGATCAGGGGCTGGGCGACCGCGGTGTCGCGGATGGTGTCCGCGTCCGAGACGGTGCCGTGCGTGGCGAGGTCGATGCCGACCGCCTCCGAGTGCGCGGCGACCTGCTCGGCCACAGAGGGGATCTCGAGCCATGGGGCGAGGAATCCGGGGGTCTGGGAGCCCTGACCCGGGGCGACGACGACGATCACGGTATCCAGTCTTCCGATCTGCGCTCGCACGTGCGGCGCGTGGAGCCACTGACAAAGCACAAAGAGCTTGTCGCGGGTCTACAAGTGTTCAGGGGCGGGAGGGGTTCGGCGAGCGGAGGGCCTCAGCGGCGGGACGGCTTCCGGCGGACGGCGCCGTCCGGGTCGCTCATGGAGCCGAGGATGAGGGCGGACTGGAGGATGAGCGCCTCGCGGGCGCCCGTCGCGTCCCAGCCGATCACCTCGGCGACCCGCTTGAGGCGGTACCGCACCGTGTTCGGGTGCACGAACAGCTCGCGAGCGGTCGCCTCGAGGGAGCGGCCGTTGTCGAGGTAGGCCCACAGCGTGGTCAGAAGCTCGGTCGAGTGCTTCTGCAGGGGCCGGTAGATCTGCGTGATGAGGCTCTGGCGGGCGAGCGGGTCGCCGGCGAGGGCGCGCTCGGGAAGGAGATCGTCGGCGTTGACCGGTCGCGGCGCGTTCCGCCAGGAGCGGGCGACCGCGAAGCCGGCGAGGGCCGCGCGGGCGCTGCGGGACGCCTCGACCAGGGTCGGCACCTCGTGGCCGAGGACGAGGTGGCCCGTCCCGAAGCCGGGCTCGAGCGCCTCCGCGATCTCGAGGAACGCGACCGGCGGACCGGTCTCCTCCGTGGCGTTCTCGCTCGGCTCGGCGCGGCCGATGACCAGGACGAGCCGGCTGCCCTGCACGCCGATCAGCACGTCGGCGTCCATGTGCCGGGCCGTGCGGCGCAGCTGGTCGACGTCGAGCATCTTGGGGGCGGTGCCCACCAGGACGGCGACCTCGCCGTGGCCGTGCCAGCCGAGGGCGGCGATCCGGCTGGGCAGCTCGTCGTCGGCCTCGCCCGTGAGGATCGAGTCGACGACCAGCGCCTCCAGGCGCGCGTCCCAGAGTCCTCGGGCCTCGGCGGCGCGCGCGTAGACGTCGGCCGCGGCGAAGGCGATCTCGCGCGAGTAGAGGAGGATCGCCTCGCGGAGGTCCTCCCCGCCGTTCTTGATCCGGTCCTCGACGACCTCGACCGTCACCTTGATCAGCTGCAGCGTCTGCGTCAGCGAGACGGAGCGCAGCAGCTCGCGGGGAGCGGCTCCGAACACGTCCGCCGCGATCCACGGCGTGGCCGACGGGTCGTCGAACCACGAGATGAACGAGGTGATGCCGGCCTGGGCGACGAGGCCGACCGCCGAGCGCCGACCGGGGGGCATGCTGCCGTACCAGGGCAGCGTGTCCTCGAGTCGCTTGATCGTCTGCGTCGAGAGCTCACCGGCGAGGGTGCGCAGCCAGGCGAGGGTCTGCTCCTTCGTGCGGGGAGCGCCCGGCCGGGTGGCCGGACGCTCCGCCGCAGGAGCAGGACCCCGCGCACTCGACGGTGCGGGTTCCTGCGAGAGCACGGACTCGTCCGTCAGCTCTCGCCGCCCGCGTTGCCGGTGGTGCCGGCGTTGACGTCGAGGAGGCGGTACTTCTCGATCGCCTGGACGGCGAGCGAGGGGTCGACCTCGCCGCGCTTGGCGAGCAGCTGCAGCGTCCGCACGACGACCGAGGGGCCGTCGATCTGGAAGTAGCGCCGCGCCGCCGCACGGGTGTCCGAGAACCCGAAGTCGTCCGCGCCGAGCGTCGCGAAGTCGCCCGGGATGAACTGGCGCAGCTGGTCGGGGACCTGGTGCGAGAAGTCCGAGACGGCGACGAAGGGGCCCTTCGCGTCGGCCAGCTTCTGCGTCACGTACGGCACCTGCTCGGCGTCCTCGGGGTGGAGGAAGTTGTGCTGCTCGGCCTTGATGCCGTCGCGGCGCAGCTCGTTCCACGAGGTGACCGACCAGACGTCCGCCGAGACGCCCCAGTCCTCGGCGAGGAGCTTCTGCGCCTCGATCGCCCACGGCACGGCGACGCCCGAGGCGAGGAGCTGGGCCTTCGGCCCGTCCCACTGACCCCAGGAGATGCGGTGGATGCCGCGGACGATGCCCTCGACGTCGACGTCCTCCGGCTCCTTCGGCTGCACGATCGGCTCGTTGTAGACCGTGATGTAGTACATGACGTTCGGGTCGGTGTGCTTCCCGCCGTACATGCGCTCGAGACCGGACTGCACGATGTGCGCGATCTCGTACCCGTAGGCCGGGTCGTAGCTCACGACGGCGGGGTTGGTCGCCGCGAGGATCGGGGAGTGCCCGTCCGCGTGCTGGAGGCCCTCGCCGGTCAGCGTGGTGCGTCCTGCGGTGGCGCCGATCATGAAGCCGCGCGACATCATGTCGCCGGCCGCCCAGATCGCGTCGCCCGTGCGCTGGAACCCGAACATCGAGTAGAAGACGTAGACCGGGATGAGCGGCTCGCCCTGCGTCGAGTACGAGGTGCCGATCGCGGTGAACGCCGCGAGGGCGCCCGCCTCGTTGATGCCGACGTGGAGGATCTGGCCCTGCGGGCTCTCCTTGTAGGCCAGGAGGAGCTCGCGGTCGACCGACGTGTAGTGCTGGCCGCGCGGGTTGTAGATCTTCGCGTTCGGGAAGAACGCGTCCATGCCGAAGGTGCGCGCCTCGTCCGGGATGATCGGGACGACGCGGTTGCCGAAGTCCTTCGAGCGGAGGATGTCCTTCAGGATGCGGACGAACGCCATGGTGGTGGCGATCTCCTGCGTCCCGGAGCCCTTCTTGCCGACCGCGTAGGCCGAGTCCTCGGGAAGATTCAGCTGCGTGTACTTCGAGCGGCGCTCGGGGAGGTAGCCGCCGAGCGCGCGGCGGCGCTCCTGCAGGTACTCGATCGCCTCGTCGTTCTGACCGGGGTGGTAGTACGGCGGGAGGTAGGGGTTCTCCTCGAGCTGCGCGTCCGTGATCGGGATGCGCATGGTGTCGCGGAACGACTTGAGGTTGTCCAGCGTCATCTTCTTCATCTGGTGGGTCGCGTTGCGGCCCTCGAAGCTGCGGCCGAGACCGTAGCCCTTGATGGTGTGGGCGAGGATGACGGTGGGCTGGCCCTTGTGCTCCGTCGCGGCCTTCATGGCCGCGTAGATCTTGCGGTAGTCGTGGCCGCCGCGGCGCAGGCCCCAGATCTGCTCGTCGGAGTAGCCCTCGACGAGCTTCTTGGCGCGCGGGTCGCGGCCGAAGAAGTTCTCGCGGACGTAGGCGCCGTCCTCCGTCTTGTAGGTCTGGAAGTCGCCGTCGGGCGTCTTGTTCATCAGGTCGAGCAGCGCGCCCTCGGTGTCGCGGGCGAGCAGGTCGTCCCACTCGCGGCCCCAGATGAGCTTGATGACGTTCCAGCCCGCGCCGCGGAAGTACGACTCGAGCTCCTGCACGATCTTGCCGTTGCCGCGGACGGGTCCGTCGAGGCGCTGGAGGTTGCAGTTGACGATGAAGTTCAGGTTATCGAGGCCGTCGTTCGCGGCGACCTGGAGCTGACCGCGCGACTCGACCTCGTCCATCTCGCCGTCGCCGAGGAACGCCCAGACCTGCTGGTCGGAGGCGTCCTTGATGCCGCGGTTGGTGAGGTACTTGTTCGCCTGCGCCTGGTAGATCGCGTTGATCGGGCCGAGGCCCATCGAGACGGTCGGGAACTGCCAGAACTCCGGCATGAGCCGCGGGTGCGGGTAGCTGGAGAGCCCGCCGCCCCGGTGCGACTTCTCCTGGCGGAAGCCGTCGAGCTGGTGCTCGCTCAGGCGTCCCTCGAGGAAGGCGCGCGCGTACGGGCCGGGGGAGGCGTGGCCCTGGATGAAGATCTGGTCGCCGCCGCCCGGGTGGTCCTGGCCGCGGAAGAAGTGGTTGAAGCCGACCTCGTACAGCGAGGCGCTCGACGCGTACGTCGAGATGTGGCCGCCGACCCCGATGCCGGGACGCTGCGCGCGGTGCACGAGGATGGCCGCGTTCCAGCGGATCCACGCGCGGTAGCGGCGCTCGACGTCCTCGTCGCCCGGGAAGTCGGGCTCGTTCTCGGGCGCGATGGTGTTGATGTAGTCCGTGGTGGGCACCATCGGCACGCCGAGGTGGAGCTCCTTGGAGCGCTTGAGGAGGCTGAGCATGACGTCGCGCCCGCGACCCCGGCCCCGCTCCTCGACGAGCGCATCGAGCGACTCGTTCCACTCCGACGTTTCCTCGGGGTCCGAGTCCACGTGACCGACGGAATACGGGTCCTGATCGTTAACAGTCACCCTCGACCTCTCTCTGGGGGCAGATCGTGCCCGAGACATCACTCTCATGAAGCGGTGCGGATCCGCGGATCCGGGGCTCGGATGACGAGCCGCGCGCGGGCACCTCCGTCAGCCTAGCGATTCCCGTGCCCCGAACCTGGAATCGCACTGTGGTGATCCACGAGGAATGAGCGCCGACGACTGTAGGAGAGCGCCAGACGGGACGCGTCGACCGGCCCGTGATCGGGGGAGACGGGATGTTCCTTGGAGTCTGCGCGGAGCGGGTCTAGCATTGCCCCTCGTGCTCGCGCGACTCTCGTGCGCACGGAAGGACATCGGACCGATGGCTCTCGAGAAGCTGACCCTGGCTCCCGACTTCGAACTCGCGAACCAGTACGGCGAGCGCATCCAGCTGGGCGACTTCCACGGGCGACGCAACGTCGCCCTGGTGTTCTTCCCCCTCGCCTTCTCCGGCACCTGCACGGGCGAGTTCTGCGCGCTGCGCGAGAACCTCTCCCTCTTCGAGCACGCCGACGTGGAGCTGATCGGCATCTCGGTCGACTCCAAGCACACGCTGCGCGCCTGGGGCGAGAAGCAGGGCTACGACTTCACGCTCCTCTCCGACTTCTGGCCGCACGGCGACGTCGCCAAGCAGTACGGCGTGTTCACCGAGGCGAAGGGCTACGCGACCCGCGCGACCTTCCTCATCGACAAGGCCGGCGTCATCCGGGACACGTTCATGACCGCCCCGGGCGAGGCGCGCTCGATCGACGCCTACCGCGCCGCGATCGACGCGCTCGCCCCCGCGCACGTCTGATCCTCCGGAGGCGGACCGCCCCGGTCGTCAGCTGAGGATGTTGACGGCCCGCGAGATCACGAGGGCCAGCAGGACGAATCCGGTGAACGCCTCGGCGATCATCAGGAGCTTCATCCGGCTCGACAGCGGCATCGTGTCGGTCGGGCTGAACGCCATGGTGTTCGTCGTCGAGACCGAGAGGTAGTCCACGAAGCCGGGCCGCCAGTCGGCGCGCTCGGAGGAGGTCGCGGCGACCTCGGGCGCGGTGTCGCGGTAGGTGTCCTGCGGGAAGGCGAAGTCGGCCGCCGGCAGCTCGGTGCGGGGAAGCGTTCCGCGGGCGACCGGACCGCCGCGGTCGAGCTCCCAGAACAGCAGCGCGTACGCGACGACGTTGGTGACCCAGACCTGGAGCGCGGTGAGCAGCAGCGGCGGGCCGTCGGCCGTCCCGTCGACGAGGTCGATCACCACGGCGACCACGTTCACCTGGTTCGCCACGGCGAGCACGACCGCCAGGGCGATGGAGACCCCGCGCGACCAGCGCGTCTCGCTGTCGAGCCGGTGCGGGTTGACGACGAACAGCGGCACGAGCAGCGCGAGCGTGATGCCGGCGGCGACGAGGCGGACCACCGAGGTGTCGGCGCTGTGGCCGGCCACGTTCAGGGCGACGGCCACCAGGATCGCGGCGGAGGCGGGCCAGCGGCTCTCGGCGCGCCGCCTCGCCCGGGAGTCGCTGTCGGCGGTCATGTGCCGAGGCTAGTGCCCGCAGGGGGCCGCTCCGCCTGCCGTAGGATCGAGTCGATCGTCCGCGGGTGCGCCCGCGGCGGGGGCCTTTAGCTCAGTTGGTAGAGCGCCACGTTTACACCGTGGATGTCATCGGTTCGAGCCCGGTAGGGCCCACCACCTCCGGCGATCGGACACTGCGCGTCAGCGGGACTGCCGGCGCTTGTAGGGCTTGGGCTGGCCCTTGACGATCGGCGCGCGCCCGGTCCCCTTGGAGGCCTTGGCCTTGCCTCCCGACTTCGGGGCCGCCTCCGGCTCGTCGCCGAGCGCGGCGAGCTCCTCGCGGGCCGAGGCGAGGCGCTGCCGCCCGGCCGCGGTGAGGGTCGTGGCGGCGGCACCGGGCTCGAAGAGCGGCTTGCCGAGGTCGAGCTCGACGGCGGCGACGGAGGAGTCGAGCTTCTGCCGCGAGATGCCGAGGCGCTCGGCGGCGCGCACGAAGTGCAGCTCCTCGGCGACCGCCACGAAGTGGCGCAGCTGGCTGATCTTCATCCCGAACCCTTCACGGCCGCTCCCTGCGGCACGACCACGGTACGCGGTCCGGGAGGGGGCGCCGACCGCCGGGAGCGCCGTCGGGAGCGGCATCGGTCCGTCGATCCGCGCCAGAGGACCCGGCGGACATTGCCGGACGCAGGCGGGAGGCCTACGGTCGCGCCCGTGGGCGGTCCCGAAGCCGGCCACGGAGAGAGGCCGACGTGGGCGCGCTCATCTACAGCTCGATCGCGTCGCTCGACGGCTACGTGAACGACGCGGACGGAGGATTCGCCTGGGCGGAGCCGCGACCCGCCGTGCACCGCTTCATCACGGAGCGCGAGGGGCGGGTGCGCACGTACCTGTACGGGCGGCGCATGTACGAGGTCATGCGCGCGTGGGAGCAGACCTGGGCCCTCGCGGAGGAGTTCGCGTTCATCCGCGACTTCCAGGAGATGTGGCGGGCGGCCGACAAGGTCGTGTACTCGACGACACTGGAGTCGGCCGAGACCCGCCGCACCCGCGTCGAGGGCGGGTTCGACCCGGTCGTCGTCGCCGCGCAGGTCAGCGCCGCCGACCACGACGTCTCGATCGGCGGGCCGACCCTCGCCCGGCACGCGCTGCTCGCCGGGATCGTCGACGAGGTGCAGGTCTACACGGTGCCGGTGGCGGTGGGCGGCGGGACCCACTTCCTCCCGTGCGGGTTCCACGCGCGCCTCGACCTGCGCGAGGAGCACCGCTTCGCCGACGGCACGGTCTTCACGCGCTACAGCGTGCGGCGCTGAGACCGGCTACTCGGCGCCGACCAGCGCGGCGATCCGCGAGGCGAGCCGGGCGCCCTGAGTACGTCCGGAGCGGGCGGAGGCGGCGCGGACGGCCGGGTCGAGCGAGTTCGGGCCGAAGGCGCGCACCGACTCCTCGTCGGCGTAGAGCACCTCGACCCGCGAGTCCGCGAGGGCGTCGAGCTCGCCGGTCGGGATCAGGCCCGCGCCGGGCGTGCCGACTCCCGGCAGCGGAGTGACGATCAGGACCCAGTCGGCTCCCGCGGCGAGGTCGGCGTTGCTGCCGGAGCGCACGCCGCCGTCCATGTAGCGGACGCCGTCGATGCTGACGGGAGGCCAGACCCCGGGGACGGCGCAGCTGGCGGAGATCGCGTCGACGAGGCCGACACCGCTCTCGCGGTCGAACACGCGCAGCTCACCGGTGGCCGTGTCGACCGCGGTGATGAGCAGGCGCTGCTCGGGCCAGTCGGCGTCGCCCACGCGGGCCGAGATGACGGCCCGGCGCGTGTCCTCGGGGAGCGTCTCGGCCTCGAGCGCGAGGGTGCCGATGCGGCGCCGCGCGTCCTGGGGCGAGGTCGCGCCCTCGACGGCCGCGGCGAAGAGGGCCTGGAGGCGCTCACCGTCGACGTCCGCTCCGATCTCGGCGGACTCCTCCTGGAGCTGGGCCTCGTACGACTCGTCGAGGCCGGTGCCGGTGCTCAGCTGCGCGGCGACCGCGGAGCCCGCGGAGGTGCCGATGAAGGTCGTCGACGGATCGAGCAGGAGGCGGGCCGCCTCGGGGGAGGCGTCGGCGAGGCCGCGGAGGACGCCGAGCTCCCAGGCGATTCCGGCGAGGCCGCCGCCGGCGAGGACGAGTGCACCAGGCATGGGGGAGGTCCTTTCGATCAGGATCAGGAGGGGGCGGGCGCTGCGGAGCGCCGCAGCACCAACGCTGTCACATCGTCGTGCGCGTCGTCTGCGAGAGCATGCAGACGCTCGAAGAGAGCGGGGTCGTCGTTGCTCCGCACCAGCTCGGCGAGACGGTCGAGCGCGTCGAGGCGCCCGCCGAAGACGTCGAGCAGGCCGTCGCTGCAGGAGAAGAGCGCGTCGCCGGGGGCGAGCACGCGCTGCTCCTCCTCCCAGGAGACGTCGGCGGCGATGCCGAGCGGGACGCCGGTGGAGGCGAGCCGCTCCGAGGTGCCGTCGGCGCGCAGCAGGAGGGTGAGGCCGTGGCCGCTGTCCACGAACGCGACGGCGCCGCTCGCGAGGTCGACCCGGGCGATCAGTGCGGTCGCGAACATCCCGGTCGCGGTCAGGTCGGGCAGGAGCTGGCGATTGACGGCCTCGACGGCTGCCGCGGGAGGGAGCTCCGGCCGCGCCTGGAACGCGGAGCGGATCGCGGAGGCGACGATCGCCGCCGAGACCCCCTTGCCCATCACGTCGACCAGCTCGAGGGAGAGGTCGTCCCCGCTGCGGCGCCACGCCGTGTAGTCGCCGGCGACGTCGTGCAGCGGCGTGGTCAGCGAGTCGAGGCTCCACTCGCCGAGGTCGAGGCGCTGGGGCCGGAGCCGCTCCTGCGTCTCGCTCGCGCGTCCGGAGAAGGCGATCTCGCGCAGCTCCCGCTCGGCCCACCGGCCGAGGTCCTCGAGGATCTCGCGCTCCTCCTCCGAGAAGCCGCGCACCTCGCTGTCGATGATGCAGATCGTGCCGACGCGGAGGCCGTCCCCGACGACGAGCGGGCGGCCCGCGTAGAAGCGCACGTGAGGGGATCCGGTGACGACTCCGCGGTCGGCGAACCGCGGATCGGCGGTGGCGTCCTCGACGACGAGGATGTCGCCCTGCTGGACCGTGACGTCGCACATCGAGTCGGCGCGCAGCATCCTGCTCGCCCGCGCCGAGCGCTGGGGCGACTTCGTGAACTGCGTCGACTCCTCGAGGATGTTGATCTCGGCGAGGGGGACGCGCAGGAGCCGGCGGGCGATGCGGGTGATCCTGTCGAAGCGCTCCTGGGGGGTGCTCAGGCCGATCCCGAGCTCGGCGATCGCGGCGAGGCGGGCGCGCTCGGTCGGCTCGCTCACGTGCGGGTCCGGGCGAGTGCCCAGAGGTTCTGCCCGTCGACACGGCGGTAGGAGAACTCGGTGACGAGGGCATGGATGAACGGGATCCCGCGGCCTGCCTCGTCCCACTCGTCCGGCATGTCGCGGGGGTCGGCGACCTCGGCGGGCGCCTCCTCGGCGGAGTCGTTGAGCGAGGCGCGCAGCTCGGTCGCGTCGACGCGGATCTCGACCAGGCAGATGATGTGCCGGTACGACCGGGCGTGCTGGACGATGTTCGAGGTCAGCTCGACCAGCGCGGTCTCGAACGACATCCGGTCGACCGGCGCGACGCCCGGCTCCTCGAGCCACAGCTCCTCGAGCGCCTCGTGGACGGCGGTGACGCCGTCCTCGGGCGGCGTGCGCACGACGAAGGAGCGCTCAGGCACGATAGGCCTCCTCGACGGTCTCGGCGCTCCCGAGCAGGCGGTCGAGGTTGGACAGGCCGAGCACCATGGCGGGCTGCTCGCCGGCGGCGGCCACGCGCAGCTCGCCGCCCGCCTTACGCGCCTCCTTGAGTCCGGCGACGAGGACGCCGAGCCCGGACGAGTCGAGGAACTCGACGGCCGCCAGGTCGACGACCACGCGGACCTCTCCCGCCTCGAGCGCGCGCTGGAGGACCGCTTCGAGCTCCCACGCCGTGGACAAATCGAGCCGGCCGACGGGGCGGATCACCACGATGTCGGGCTCGATCCGCTCGGTGCTGATCCTCGAGCTGGGCTCCATGGTTTCCTCCTGACGGGACGGCACGCGGTTCCGCAGGGCTCGGAGACGTGGTGAGGACGCGGTCGGGGGCGCGACCGAGGGATTCCGGGTCCGGTGCGGGGGTGAATCGGGGAGTTCGTCCGCCTCCGACCGTACAAGGGAACGGGGCGCCCCGTGGGAGGCGTGACCGCATCCGCGCTGCGACACGCGGTCCGCGGCCCCGGGAGGAGGCTCCGCTCAGCCCCTCGCGGCGGCGAGAGCGTCGGCGGCGAGCCGCACGGAGGCGTCCCGGCCGGTCAGCCAGAGCGGCACGGAGCGGGCGCGGAGCCCCGCCGACTCGAGCGCCGGGACCGCGTCCGCGTCCTCCTCGCCGACGAGCCAGGCGTCGAGGAGGCCGCCCCCGCTCCGGGCTCCGTAGTGCCGGCCGACGGCCTCGGCGGAGGTCTCGACGCCGATCGCGGCGAGGCAGGCGTCGGCCATGCCGCGCACCACCGCGCCTCCGATGACGGGGGAGACGCCCACGACGGGTGCGGAGGTCCGGCGGAGGGCGTCCGCGATCCCGGGCACTCCGAGGATCGTGCCGATCGAGACGACGGGATTGGAGGGCGCGACGAGCACCGCGTCGGTGTCGGCGATCGCCTCCAGCACGCCCGGGGCGGGGCGGGCGCTCTCCACCCCCTGCTGGACGAAGCGGCGCGCGGGCGCTGACGCCCGAAGCCGCACCCACCACTCCTCGAAGTGGAGGAGCCGCACGCCCTCGCCGGGAAGGTCGACCTCGACGTGGGTCTCGACGTCCTGGTCCGACATCGGCAGCAGGCGGACCCCCAGCGGCCAGCGGGCGGTGATCCGCGCGGTCGCCTCCGAGAGGGTGAGGCCGTCGCGCAGCATCGAGCTGCGGGCGATGTGGGTGCCGAGGTCGAGGTCGCCCAGGGTGAACCACGGCCAGCCGACGCCGAAGGCGGTGAGCTCGGCCGAGACCCGCTCGCTCTCGCCGGCCCGCCCCCAGCCGCGCTCCGTGTCGTTCACTCCGCCGAGCGCGTAGGTGATCGAGTCGAGGTCGGGGCAGACCTTGAGGCCGGTGAGCCACATGTCGTCGCCGGTGTTGACGACGACGGTGATCTCGCTCGCCTCGCCGCCGGCGGCCTCGAGATCGCGGAGGTGCTCGCGGACCGCCGAGGTGAAGCGGGCGCCGCCGACGCCTCCGGCCAGGATCGTGATACGCATCCGCCCACGCTAGCGGCACCGACGGATTCCTCCCCCGGCGAGCCTTAATGCTGCGGATCCGCGCCGGAAACACCGGGGAAACGTCGAACCCCGACGATGAAGCCCTGTCCCCGGAGCCGGACGGTCCGTCATTGCCTTCGGGCCCGGCGGGGACCACAGTGGGTCCACGTCCCCGGCTCCGCACCGCCCGGCGGAGCACGACCGGAGCCGGACAGGGACGCCCGAGCATGGAGGTACCGATGACCATCGTCCGCGCAGCGATCACCCAGACGACCTGGACCGGCGACAAGGAGTCGATGCTCGACAAGCACGAGCGGATGGCCCGGGACGCCGCAGCCGACGGCGCGCAGATCGTCTGCTTCCAGGAGCTGTTCTACGGCCCGTACTTCGGCATCACCCAGGACAAGAAGTACTACCGCTACGCCGAGCCCGCCGACGGGCCGATCGTGCAGCGCTTCGCGGCCCTCGCGAAGGAGCTGGGCGTGGTGATGATCCTCCCGATCTACGAGGAGGAGCAGACCGGCGTCTACTACAACACCGCGGTCGTGGTCGACGCCGACGGGACGATCCTCGGCAAGTACCGCAAGCACCACATCCCGCACCTGGACCGCTTCTGGGAGAAGTTCTACTTCCGGCCCGGGAACCTCGGCTTCCCGGTCTTCGACACCGCGGTCGGCAAGGTCGGCGTCCACATCTGCTACGACCGCCACTTCCCGGAGGGCTGGCGGGAGCTGGGCCTGAACGGCGCCCACCTCGTCTTCAACCCCAACGCCACCAAGCCCGGCCTGTCGAACCGCCTCTGGGAGGTCGAGGGCCCGGCGGCCGCGGTGGCGAACGGCTACTTCGTGCTGCAGCCCAACCGCGTCGGCCGGGAGGACAACGAGTACGGCGACCTCGCGGTCGACTTCTACGGCACCAGCCAGATCATCGATCCGCGGGGGGAGTTCGTCGGGGAGCGGGGCTCGGGCGAGGCCGAGGAGATCCTGATCCGCGACCTCGAGATGGACATGGTGCAGGAGATGCGCGACGACTGGCAGTTCTACCGGGACCGCCGGCCGGAGTCGTACACCAGCATCCCGAAGCCGTGACCGCAGACCGAGACGGGGAAGACCGATGAAGACCCTCATCACCGGCGGGACGGTCGTCAACGCGACCGGCACCGGAGCCGCAGACGTCCTGATCGACGGCGAGACCATCGCCGCCGTCCTCGCCCCCGGCTCCACGCTGCTGGGCTTCGACCTGGCGGCCCACGTCGACCGGGTGATCGACGCGCGCGGCAAGTACGTCATCCCGGGCGGGGTCGACGCGCACACGCACATGGAGATGCCGTTCGGCGGCACCTCCGCCTCGGACACCTTCGAGACCGGCACGCGCGCCGCGGCCTGGGGCGGCACGACGTCGATCGTCGACTTCGTGGTGCAGTACCCGGGCGAGAGCGTCGTCGACCGGTTCCAGGCGTGGCAGGAGAAGGCGGCCGGCAACTGCGCGATCGATTACGGCTTCCACCAGATCCTCTCGGACGTGCAGGACTCCTCGCTCGTCGCGATGGACGAGCTGATGCGCGAGGGGGTGACCAGCTTCAAGCTGTTCATGGCCTACAAGGGCGTGTTCCTCTCGGACGACGGGCAGATCCTCCGGGCGTTCCAGAAGGGCGCGGAGAACGGCGCGATGATGATGATGCACGCCGAGAACGGCGCCCTCATCGACGAGCTGGTGAAGCAGACCCTCGCCGCTGGGAACACCGCGCCGTACTTCCACGGCACCTCTCGACCCTGGCAGGCGGAGGAGGAGGCGACGCACCGGGCGATCATGATCGCCGACCTCACCGGCGCGCCGCTGTACGTGGTCCATGTCTCCGCGAAGCAGGCGGTGGAGCAGATCGCGCAGGCCCGCGACCGCGGCATGAACGTCTTCGGGGAGACCTGCCCGCAGTACCTCTACCTCTCGCTCGAGGAGCAGCTCGGCGCGCCGGGCTTCGAGGGCGCGAAGTGGGTGTGCTCCACGCCGCTGCGCTCGAAGGCGGAGGGGCATCAGCACCACATGTGGCAGTCGCTCCGCACCAACGACATCCAGATGGTCTCGACCGATCACTGCCCCTTCTGCATGAAGGGCCAGAAGGACATGGGGATCGGCGACTTCTCGAAGATCCCCAACGGCATCGGCTCGGTGGAGCACCGGATGGACCTGATGTACCAGGGCGTGGTGTCGGGGCAGATCTCCCTGCCGCGCTGGGTCGAGCTCACCTCGACCACCCCGGCGCGGATGTTCGGGATGTACGGGAGGAAGGGCGTCATCCAGCCCGGGGCCGACGGCGACGTCGTCGTCTACGACCCGAGCGGGCACACCTCGATCGGGATCGGCGAGGGCCGCAGCCACCACATGAACATGGACTACTCCGCCTGGGAGGGCTTCGAGATCGACGGCCACGTCGACACGGTGATCTCCCGCGGCAGGGTCGTCGTCGACGACGGCTCCTACGTCGGCACGAAGGGCGACGGGGCGTACATCCCGCGCGGTCTGAGCCAGTACCTGATCTGAGCCGGCACCCGATCCGAGCCAGCACCTGATCGAGCAGAAGGAACCCCATGGACTTCGGAGTCGTCCTCCAGACCAACCCGCCCGCCTCGCGCACCGTCGCGCTCGCCGTCCTCGCGGAGACGCACGGCTTCGACTACGCGTGGACCTTCGACTCGCACCTGCTCTGGCAGGAGCCCTACGTGATCTACTCGCAGATCCTCGAGAGGACGCACCGGATCACGGTCGGCCCGATGGTCACCAACCCCGCCACGCGCGACTGGACGGTCATCGCCTCGCTGCACGCGACGCTCAACGAGATGTACGGGAACCGCACGGTGTGCGGGATCGGCCGCGGCGACTCCGCGGTGAGGGTGACCGGAGGAGCTCCGACGACGCTCAAGACGCTGCGGGAGTCGATCCACGTCATCCGCGAGCTCGCCAACAGCCGTCCGGTCGAGTACAACGGCCAGACGCTGCAGTTCCCGTGGAGCCGGGGCTCGTCCCTGGAGATGTGGGTGGCCGCCTACGGCCCGCTCGCCCTGAAGCTCGCGGGCGAGGTCGGCGACGGCTTCATCCTGCAGCTGGCCGACGTGGACATCGCGCGCTGGATGATCGGCGCCGTCAAGGAGGCGGCGGCGAACGCCGGCCGGGATCCCGAGTCGCTGCAGTTCTGCGTCGCGGCGCCGATGTACATCGGCACCGACCGGGAGCACATGCGCGACCAGTGCCGCTGGTTCGGCGGGATGGTCGGCAACCACGTGGCCGACATCGTGGGCCGCTACGGCGCCTCCGGAGCGGTGCCGCAGGCGCTGACGGACTACATCGCCGGGCGCGAGGGCTACGACTACAACGAGCACGGCCGCGCGGGCAACAGCCACACCGCCTTCGTGCCGGACGAGATCGTGGAGCGCTTCTGCGTGCTGGGCACGGCGGACGAGCACATCGAGAAGCTCCGGGCGCTCGCCGACATCGGCGTGACGCAGTTCGCGGGATACCTCCAGCACGACAACAAGGAGGAGACGCTGCGCGTGTACGGCGAGCGGGTCATCCCGGAGCTGCGCGAGCACATCGTGGCCCGCGCATGAGACCGGCCCTCGCGCGCGGGCTCGTGCTCGGCGCCGGCGGGCTCCTCCTGCTCGCGCTCGTGTGGGAGGGCTGGAAGGCGCTCGGGCCCGAGGCCGGGGTGGTCGTCGGAGGAGTCACGGTGCTCCCGCGCACGAGCGCCATCGCGATGCCCCACCTCTGGGAGATCGCGGCCCGGCTCGGCGAGCCGGTCACCGGAGCGCGGAACGCCCCGGCGCTCTGGTCGGCCGTCCTGGGGGCGAGCGCCTTCTCGCTCGGGATCGCCGCGGTCGGCTGGGTCGTCGGCACGGTCGTGGGGCTGCTCCTGGCTCTCCTGATGCAGCGGTTCCGCACGGCGGAGTCGGCGGTGCTGCCCTGGATCGTGCTGAGCCAGACGGTGCCCCTGATCGCGATCGCCCCACTGGTGCGGCGCTGGGGGTCGCAGCTCGAGCTCGGACCGGTGACCTGGGAGAACTGGATGTCGGTGGCCCTGATCGCCTCCTACCTCGCGTTCTTCCCCGTCTCGATCGGGGCGCTCCGCGGGCTCGGCTCGCCGACGGCCCACCAGGTCGAGCTGATGCACGTCTACGGCGTCGGCTGGTGGAAGACGCTGGTGCGCCTGAGGCTGCCGGCGAGCGTGCCCTACCTGCTGCCGGCCCTCCGGCTCGGAGCGGTCAGCGCCGTCGTCGGCACGATCGTCGCCGAGGTCTCGATCGGCCTGCGCGGCGGGATCGGCCGCATGATCATCGAGTTCGCCTCCGCTGCCGGAGGCGACCCCGCCAAGCCCTGGGCGCCGATCCTCGGGGCGGTGCTGGTGGGCCTCGCGGCCGCCGGCGCCGTCGCTCTGCTCGGCACCCTCCTCCGTCCGTACCGCCGAGGGGAGCAGCCCGCATGAGCCCTGCAGGATCCGCGGTCGTCGTCGACTCCGTCACGAGGACCTTCACCACCGCTCGCGCCGCGAGCGTCACGGCGCTCCAGGACGTCTCGCTCGAGGTGGCCGCGGGGGAGTTCGTCTCGCTGATCGGCCCGTCCGGCTGCGGCAAGTCGACGCTGCTGCGGCTGATCGCCGACCTCGACGAGCCGGACTCCGGCTCGATCGCCGTGTTCGGCAAGACGGCCCGGCAGGCGAGGCTCGACCAGGACTACGGGATCGCGTTCCAGCAGGCGGGCCTCCTGCCGTGGCGCACGATCCGGGCGAACATCGCCCTGCCGCTGGAGCTGCACGGCATCGCCGCGACCGCCCGGCGCTCGCGCGTCGACGAGCTGCTGGCGCTGGTCGGGCTCGGCGACTTCGCCGACTCCTACCCGGACCAGCTCTCCGGCGGGATGCAGCAGCGCGTCGCCATCGCGCGGGCGCTCGCCGAGAGCCCGCGTCTGCTCCTCATGGACGAGCCGTTCGGGGCGCTCGACGAGATGACCCGCGAGCGGATGCAGACGGAGCTGCTGCGGATCCGGCGCGAGACCGGCGCCGCCGTCGTCTTCGTCACCCACTCGATCCCGGAGGCGGTGTTCCTCTCGGACCGCGTCGTGGTGATGTCGCCGCGGCCGGGCAGGATCCGCGACGTCCTCCCGGTCGGACTCCCCGGAGCATCCGAGCGCGACGCGGCGGTCAGGGAGGACACGGCGTTCTTCCGCGACGTGAGCGCCGTGCGCGAGCTGCTGCACGGGGATCCCGCCGCCGTGCCGCGCGGAGTGGAGAACCGGTGAGCACGACGGCGCTGGCGCGCAGCGTGCTCGCGCCGCTCGTGCTCGGGATCGCCGCGGTCCTGCTCTGGCAGGCCGGGGTCACCGCTCTGGCGATCCAGCCGTTCGTGCTCCCGTCGCCGCTGGCGATCGGACAGGAGTTCGCCGCGAACCTCGGCTCCGTCGCCGAGGGCAGCGCGGTGACCGGCCGCAACGCGCTGGTCGGCCTGCTGGTCGGCGCGGTGCTGGCGGTCGTGGTCGCCGGACTCTCGGCGCTCGCGCGGGTCTTCGACGGACTGGTCGCGCCGATCGTGGCCGCGGCCGCCGTCGTGCCGATCGTCGCCCTCGCTCCGGTGCTCTACACGATGTTCGGAGCGAACGCCGAGACCGCGAGGCAGCTCGTCGCGGCGCTCGCCGTGTTCGTGCCGGTGTACGTGACGACGCTGCGCGGGCTGCGGCAGGCCGCTCCGGTGCACCGCGACCTGCTGAAGGCCTACGCGGCGACCCCCTGGCAGACCGCCCGCACGATCACGCTGCCGGGAGCGGTGCCCTACGTCTTCACAGGGCTGCGCATCGCCTCCTCGCTCGCGGTGATCTCGGCGCTGGTCGCCGAGTACTTCGGCGGACCCGTGGGCGGGCTCGGCAAGTCGATCACGACGGCGGCCTCGGGCAGCGACTACGCGCTCGCCTACGCCTACGTCCTGGGCGCTGTGCTCGTCGGCCTCGCGTTCTACTGCGTGACGGCCGCGCTCGAGGCGTTCGCGCTGCGCCGCAGCCGGCTGCGCTGAGCGCGGCGCCGCGCGTCCCCGCACCCTCCTCGGTCCTCCCGATTCCCGACTCCCGATTCCCGACTCCACCCGACGCACCATCCGCACCGCCCGCATCATCAGCGCCACCTGCACCACAGCACCACCTGCACCGCCGCACCACGGGGCGCGCCGCACCGGCGACCCCGCAGACCGCACCAGGAGGACCCGTGACCAGACGCACCCGCATCACCCTGACGACGACCGCCGCCTTCGCGGCCGTGGGCCTCGCGCTCACCGGCTGCAGCGCCTCCGGCGGCTCCGACCCGGGGTCGGACTCCGGCTCCGGCGGCCTCACGCCGGTCACCCTGCAGCTGCAGTGGGTGGCCCAGGCGCAGTTCGCCGGGTACTACGCCGCGCTCGACCAGGGCTACTACGAGGACGAAGGCCTCGACGTGACGATCGCCGAGGGAGGCGGCGACATCGTCCCTCAGGACGTGCTCGCCTCGGGCGACGCGGACTACGCGATCTCCTGGGTGCCCAAGGTCCTCGGCTCGATCGAGCAGGGGGCCGGGATCACCGACGTCGCGCAGATCTTCGAGCGCAGCGCCACCACGCAGATCTCCTTCAAGGACAAGGGGATCACCTCGCCCGCCGACCTCGCCGGGAAGAGCGTGGGCAGCTGGGGCTACGGCAACGAGTGGGAGCTGTTCGCCGGCATGCAGAAGGACGGCGTCTCCCTCGACGACATCTCGCTGGTGCAGCAGCAGTTCGACATGAACGGCTTCCTCGCGGGCGACATCGACGCGGCCCAGGCGATGACCTACAACGAGTACGCCCAGGTCCTGGAGACCGTGAATCCCGCCACAGGCGAGCTGTACCAGCCGGACGATCTGAACGTCATCAGCTGGAACGACGTGGGCACCGCGATGCTCCAGGACGCGATCTGGGCGGACGCGGGCAGGCTCGCCGACGACGACGCGTACGCCGAGCAGACGGTCGCCTTCATCAAGGCCTCGATCAAGGGTTGGATCTTCGCGAAGGACGATCCGCAGGCGGCGGCCGACATCGTCACCGCGGCCGGATCCACGCTCGGCACCAGCCACCAGCTCTGGATGACCAACGAGGTCAACAAGCTGATCTGGCCCTCGACGAGCGGCGTCGGGATGATCGACGAGGCCGCGTGGCAGCAGACGGTCGACATCGCGAAGGAGACGGAGAACGAGACGGGCGCGACGATCATCAGCGCGGACCCGCCCGCCACCGCCTACTCGAACGAGTACGTCGAGAAGGCGCTCGCGGAGCTCGCAGAGGAGGGAGTGGACACGAGCGGTGCCGACTACGCGCCGATCGACGTGACGCTGGAGGCCGGCGGAGCCTGAGCCCGGACTCCGCCCCTCCCGGCTCCTCCCGGCCCCTCCCGCCCCGGAGGGGGGCGGGAGGGGTAGGCTGGACCCTCGTGACTACTTTCAAGAAGACGCCGTTCACCGTGAACGTGCGCGACCTCGTGAGGCGGCCGGGCGAGATGCGCGAGCACCGCCTCGAGCTCGAGGCGCCGGAGCAGTTCGGCGAGGGGATCGTCGCGGTCCGCAAGGGATCGGCCGTCGATCTCGACGTCCGGCTCGAGTCCGTGCACGAGGGGATCCTGGCCAGTGTCGAGGTGTCGGCGAGGGCCGACGGCGAGTGCAGCCGGTGCCTGACCGACATCTCCCTGCCTGTCGATGTCGAGTTCCAGGAACTTTTCGCGTACTCTTCTGACGAAGCTTTCGACTATGAGGTTCACGACGACCACGTGGATCTTGAACCTCTGGTCAGGGATGCGGTGGTTCTGTCGCTGCCGTTCCAGCCGGTCTGCCGGCCGGACTGTCCGGGCCTCGACCCCGTCACGGGGGAGCGGCTGGCCGATTCCTCCACGCCCGAACCCGAGGCGCCGCGCGACTCCCGGTGGGCCGCGCTCGCAGGGTTGAGCGAGGGGGACGGCGGGGCCGCAGCGCCCGGAGCTTCCACCGACAGAGCTTCCGCAGACAGCGGTGAGGGCGCGACCGCCCGCACCGAATCCGACTAGAGGTAGAGAAGAGAGAATCATGGCTGTTCCCAAGAGGAAGAAGTCCCGCGCGAACACCCACGCCCGTCGTTCGCAGTGGAAGGCCGAGGTCCCCACCCTCGTCAAGACCATCGAGAACGGCAAGGTCGTCTACAGCCTTCCCCACCGCGCCAAGGTCGTCGAGGACTCCGCGGGCACCGCGCTGTTCCTCGAGTACAAGGGCCGCAAGGTCGCCGACGTCTGATCCCGCTCCTGGTCCGCACGGCGCGGGGCGCACCGCCCCTCGACGAACGGACCGCGGTCCATGGTGAACCAGACCTCCGCACGACCCTCCAGCGACGACCGGTCGCGTCTGGAGGCCACGCTCGGCGTGAGCCTCGACGGTGAGCTCTTCGAGCTCGCCCTGACGCACCGGTCGTTCGCTTTCGAGCACGGCGGCATCCCGCACAACGAGCGCCTCGAGTTCCTCGGCGACTCGATCCTCGGGCAGGCCGTGACCGTCATGCTCTACACCGAGTACCCCGCCCTCAGCGAGGGCGACCTGGCCAAGCGACGGGCGAGCCTCGTCTCGACCGTCGCGCTCGCCGAGATCGCTCGCGGCATCGGCCTGGGCGAGTTCCTCCGCCTCGGGCGCGGCGAGGAGCTGACCGGCGGCCGCGACAAGGCGTCGATCCTCGCCGACACCGTCGAGGCCATCATCGGCGCCGTCTACCTGGGCACCGGTCCCGACGCGGCCCGCGACCTGGTGCTGCGCCTGATCGCACCTCTGCGGGCCGATCCGCTCCGCTTCGGCGTCTCGATGGATCCGAAGACGAGCCTCCAGGAGGCGGCCGCCGAGCGCGGTGCGCCGGCCCCGCGCTACGAGATCGCCGCCACCGGCCCCGACCACAGCAAGGTGTTCGTCGCCACCGTGATCGTCGGCGGACTCGTCACCGCCCGCGGCGAGGGGACGAGCAAGAAGTCGGCCGAGATGGCCGCCGCGCTCGACGCGTGGACGCGTCTGGCGGCCCCCGGCGCACCCGCCGCTCCCGCGGTCTCGGACTGACCGTGCCCGAGCTGCCCGAGGTCGAGGTGGTGCGGGCGGGCCTCGCTCCCGCGGTCACCGGCTCCCTGGTGACCGGCGTCGAGATCGTCGACGAGCGCTCGCTGAAGCGGCACGTGCATCCGCATGGGACCTTCGAGCGCCTGCTCGTCGGGCGCACGCTGGAAGCGGCGGTGCGGCGAGGCAAGTTCCTCTGGCTGCCCGCGGGCCGCGACGAGGCGCTGCTGGTGCACCTCGGCATGAGCGGCCAGGTGCTGCTGCGCACGGCGGATGCGGCGCTGCCGCGGCTGGCGCGCATCCGGATCGGGATCGAGCACCCCCAGCACGGCGAGCTCGCCCTGCACTTCGTCGACCAGCGGATCTTCGGCTCGATGGCGGTCGACGCTCTGGTGCCGACCCCGGACGGAGCGCCGGGCGGCTACGCGGGCGAGGAGGTCCGCGGAGGCGGCTGGCTGCGCGCCGTGCCCTCGCAGGTCGCGCACATCGCCCGCGATCCGCTCGACCCCTCCTTCGACCTGGGCTCGGTCGTCGCCTCGCTGGCGAGGAGGAGCAGCGGGATCAAGCGGGCGCTGCTCGACCAGACGCTCGTGAGCGGCATCGGGAACATCTACGCGGACGAGTCGCTATGGGCGGCGGAGCTGCACCCGGAGCGGCCGAGCTCGTCGCTCGGCGAGGCGCGCATCCGCCGCCTCTTCGCCGAGGTGCGCTCGGTGCTCGAACGGGCGCTGGCCGAGGGCGGCACCAGCTTCGATGTGCAGTACGTGAACGTGAACGGCGCCTCCGGCTACTTCTCCCACAGCCTGCACGCCTACGGGCAGACGGGGAAGCCGTGCGCCCGGTGCGGCGAGGCGATCGTCCGGGTGCCGTTCATGAACCGCTCCTCGCACCTCTGCCCGCGCTGCCAGCAGCTGCCGCGCTGAGGCACCGGGAGGCGCCGCCTCAGGCGGCGGCGTCGGCGGGCGCCGGAGCGTACCGGGAGTGGACGACGAGCTCGCCCAGCAGCGTCGCGACGAGCGTGATGACCGCGGCGATCGCCAGGCCGAGCCAGAGTCCGACCAGCAGGGCGAGCGCGCCGACTCCGGCACCCGCGGCGATCAGGACGATCGCGGCCGCGCGGCGGAACCACGGCTGACCGGAGCCACCCGCCAGGCGGGAGTCCGCAGCGAGGCCCGTGATCGTCGAGGTGACGACGACCGTCGTGACGTCCTTGACGGCGAGGTGGCGGGCGGTCGCGGCCTGGAGGCCCATCGCCCCGCCCAGCACGCCGGTGACGGTGAAGGCGAGCGGCTCGGGGTGCTCGGGCACGACCGCGAGCACGATCGCCAGGACGCCGAGCAGGATGCCGACCACTGCGAAGAGCCAGGTCGAGCGCGAGGTCCAGCCCTTCTTCACCGGGCGGAGCACCCGGCCGCCGATCACGGCGCCGATCATGAAGGCGCCCAGCGCGATCAGGGGCCCGACCACGGGCAGGTCGGCCGCGCCGGAGAGGGCCATGCCGAGGATGACGACGTTGCCGGTCATGTTGCCGGCGAAGACGCGGTCGAGCCCGAGGTACCCGACGGCGTCGATGATGCCGGTCGAGAAGGTGAGGGCGAGCATCAGGCCGAGGGTCGCGCCCTCGGAGCGGGTGCGCAGGCGTCGGAACACGGGAGTCCTGTCGTCGGGGGCGGGTCTGGAGAATCGTGGCACACGCGTGCACATGCTCGAAACACGGCGCGGTTATGGTCGGACGGCGCGGACGGGCCGCGCGGGAGGCGGACGCGCATGCGGTGGACGGAGTGGGCGGTGCAGCCCGGTGAGGGAGTGCCGCCGGGGGTCGACTACCTGCCGGCCGAGCCGGGTTCGGTGCTGTGGGGGCGCCTGCCGTGCGCGGCGGACGCGCCCGTGCTCACCGTCGACTCGGGGGCCGAGGTCGTCATCGACACGCTCAGCCACGAGGGCGTGCTGGAGGATCAGGGCCGCGATCCGGTCGCCTTCTTCGGCCGCCACGGAGTCGCTCCGGAGGGGGTGCTGCGCGACGCGGTCACGCTCGCCGCGGACGGGCCGTTCCGCGACGGCGAGACGGACGGGCCGCACGTGGTCACGGGGCCGATCGCCGTCCGGGGAGCGCTGCCGGGGGACCTGCTCCGGATGACCCTCCTCGAGGCCGAGCCGCGCGTGCCGTACGGAGTCGTCTCGAACCGGCACGGCCGCGGGGCGCTGCCGGGCGAGTACCCGCTGCAGGAGGGGCCGTTCAGCGTCTTCGCGCGCGTCGACGAGGACGCGCAGGGCGGTCTCCGCGGCGTGATCCCGCTGGTGCCGGGAGGAGAGCGGGCCGCCCGGTTCCCGCTCCGGCCGTTCCTCGGGATCATGGGCGTCGCCGTCGCAGGGGAGGAGCGCCCGCACTCCGTGCCGCCCGGTGCGCACGGGGGCAACATCGACATCGCACTGCTGACCGCCGGAACCAGCCTCTACCTTCCCGTGCAGGTCCCGGGCGCGCTCGCGTACGTCGGCGATCCCCACTTCGCGCAGGGCGACGGCGAGGTGGCGCTGACGGCGATGGAGGCGAGCCTGCGCGTCCGGGTGCGCCTGGAGGTCGTCCCGCGCGCCGAGGCGATCGCGGCGTTCGGGGAGCTGCTCGGGCCGATGGGGGAGACCGGCGAGTTCCTCGTGCCCACCGGGATGGACGAGGACCTGGACGTCGCCGTGCAGAAGTGTGTCCGCGCGGCCATCGCGCTGCTCGCGGCCCGCTACGGGATGGACCCGGCTCACGCCTACGCCTACCTCAGCGCGGCGACCGACTTCGACATCTCGCAGGTCGTCGACCTGGTGAAGGGCGTGCACGCCCGCGTCCGGACGGCCGACTTCGATGACTGACCCGCGGGTGACGACGCTCGAGGGCGACCTGCCGGACGGGCTGGTGGACGCGGTCCTGGCGTACGAGGCGGCGCTCGGGGCTGACGACGTCGCGGCGCTCGCCGACGCGTTCGTGGACGCGCCGACGACGCTCCGGGGCGACGCCTCCGGACTGCTCGTCGGCCACGCGGTCATCACCGGCTTCCGGGGTCGTCGCGGCGGGGCGCCGGTGCGGGAGCTGGTCGAGCTGCACGTGCGGGCGGTCGATGCGGACACGGCGCTCGTGGTCAGCGTGAACGCTCCGGCCCGTGGCGGGCGCGGGCTCGTCACGCAGCTGTGGTCGCGGGAGGGCGGGACCTGGCGGGTGCGCGCCGCGCAGGTGCAGGCGCCCTCGCCCGCGCTGGACCCCCGCGTCTGGCGGGCCGTCGGCGCGCCGCTCGTGCCGGCCGCCGGCTCCGGGACCCTCGACGGACTGGACGTCGCAGTCAAGGACCTCTTCGCGATCGAGGGCCAGCGGATCGGCGCGGGAGTGCCGGCCCGCCTCGCCTCCGCGCCGATCGAGGCGGCGACCGCTCCGGCCGTCGCGCAGCTGCTCGCAGCGGGAGCGTCGGTGCGCGGGATCGCTCAGACCGACGAGTTCGCGTACAGCATCGCCGGCCGGAACTCCGGCTACGGGACGCCGCCCAATCCGGCCGTGCCCGGAGCGATCCCGGGCGGATCGTCGAGCGGACCGGCGACTGCCGTGTCGCTCGGGCAGGCCGCCGTCGGGCTGGCGACCGACACCGCGGGATCGATCAGGGTACCCGCCTCCTACCAGGGCCTGTGGGGGCTGAGGACGACCCACGGTGCAGTGCCCGTCGAGGGGCTGCTGCCGCTGGCGCCGAGCTTCGACACCGTCGGGTGGCTGACGCGGGACCTCGGCACGCTGAGGCGGGTGGCCGAGGTCTGCCTGCCGTCCGGCCCGCCGGTCCGGAGTCTCGCGGTGGCGCCGGCACTGCTGGGCGGAGTGGACGCGGCCGTTCGGGCGGCGTTCCGATCGGCGGTCGGGAGGATGAGCGCCGACGAGGTCGAGCTGCCGCCCGTGGCGGAGATGCTCGAGGCGTTCCGGCTCGTGCAGGCGGCGGAGGCGTGGCGGTCGAGCGGCTCGTGGGTCGCGGCGCATCCGGGAGTGCTGGCGGCGGACGTCCAGGCGCGCTTCGATGCGGCCTCGCTCGTCGACGAGCAGACGGAGGCGGACGCGCGGGCGCGGGTCGCGGGGTTCCGGGAGGCGCTCGACCGCGCGCTCGAGGGGCGGGTGCTCCTCCTGCCGTCGACGTCGTCGGTGGCGCCGGCCCTCGATGCGTCGGCCGAGGCGATCGACGCGGCGCGGACGGCGACGCTCGGCCTGACCTGCGTCGCCGGGATCGGCGGGTATCCGGCGCTGTCGGTGCCGCGATCGAGTGTCGGCGGCGCTCCGGTGGGGCTCTGCCTGGTCGGGCCACGCGGATCGGACCTCGCGCTCCTGGAGCTGGCCGGCGCGCTCTGAGGGCGCGCTCCGAGTGCGGGTGGGGGGCATCCCGCGCCCGCAGGAGCGCAGCATGTCCCGCGGTCAGAACGGCGGCGGCGCATCGCTGAAGCTCGGCCTGCGCGGTGGCCGCGGTGGCGCGGGCGGATCGGGGGGACGGGTGACCACGCGGCGGCCGGTGGGAGTGGTCCAGTCGGCCGATCCGTCGGGGTGGAGCGTGTAGGTCCAGCGGTCGCCGTGGCGGACGTGGTGGTGGGCGACGCAGAGCGACGCCAGGTTGTCGAGGGCGGTGGCGCCTCCGTGACGCCACTCGAGCGTGTGGTCGGCCTCGGCGGTCGCCGCGGGCCGGGTGCAGCCGGGGAAGCGGCATGTGCGGTCGCGCAGCTGGAGGGCGAGGCGCATCCGCGGGGGAGGGAGGCGGTGCGTGCGTCCGACGGAGACCACGGCGCCCGTGCTCGGATGGATGAGCACCGGGGTGACGGCCGAGCAGGGTCCGAGGAGCTCGCGCGCGACGCCGGCCGGGACGAGGCCGTAGCCGTCCAGTTCCGCGGGGGTCTCGTCCTGCGCGGCCGCGGTGCTCGCGCCGAGGGTCAGACGCACCTCGGCCCGGATGCCGCGAGCGGACGTGCGCGGACGCTCGTCGCCCGGCGCCGTGCCGGACACGTCGCCGTCGCAGAGCAGGTCCACCAGGGCGTCGGCCCGCAGCTGCGCGAGCGTGCGCTCCTCCGCTGCACCGCTCCCGTCGCGGAGGGTCCGGGCGATCCGGTCGAGCCGCGCGAGCGCATCGAGCGCGGCCGGAGCGGGGAGGGTCGCACAGAGCGTGGCCATACCGTCCTGCTCGGGCGAGACCCGGACCGACCGGTCCTCCCGAGCGCGGGCGTGCCGGTCGGCCAGAGGACGCTCGTGGAGCTCGTCCCGCAGTCGGGCGAGGCGTCGCCGCAGCTGGGTCGGCGTCCTCGAGGCGGCCAGTCCCGCGGCGCGCTCGTCGAACTCCGGGAGGGACGCCGGCGGCAGGGTCGCGGCGACTCCGCAGATGATCTGCCCCGCCTCCCAGCGCAGCCGCGCCTCGGCCAGCGCGGCGCGCGTGCACGGGAGGTGCTCGACCAGCAGGCGGGCGTGCTCGAGCTCCCGGGCGGCCACGCGCTCGGACACGGCCAGCGCTACGGCGAGCTCGGCCCGCACCGAGCGCTCCACGAGGTCGCGCGACTCGCTGGGTGACCCGCCGCGAGCGAACGCCTCGGGGCGGCGGAGCGCGGCCCTGTACGCCTCGTGCAGCGCCTCGGCGGAGGCGAGGTGGAGCGGAGCCGCGGAGCGGGCGAGCAGCGCCGCACGGTCGCCGAGGGCGCGGACCTCCTCGAGTCCCTGCCGCATCCCATCCGCCATACTCGTATTGAACCAGCGACCACCGACACGCGGGCAGCAGAGGCGTCCGATCAGGAGAATCAGACCCTGAGCCGCCCCTGTGGAGGAGCGCTGCGCCGCCGGAGGGGTGCCGAGACCCCGACACGGCTCAGGAGGGTCCGCGGAGGACCGACGTCAGCGTGAGCAGGATCACGACGACGCCGACGACGACGAAGAGGGCGCCTCCCGCGGCCATCACGACGGGCGACTGCGTTCTCGGCCCGACCCTCTGCCCCCGCCTGCGCAGCAGATCACGGGCCCGCGCGGAGATCCACTCGCGCCGGCCGATGAACACCGCTCCGAAGACGATCGCGATCGGCGCCCAGACGAGAGCGACGATCTGGTCCTCGGTCACCGGCCGGTGACCGTTCGGTGCGGCGCTGTCCTCATGCCGACCAGTGTCCCGCGGACCTCCCGGGTGACCCGCCGCACCTCGCGAAACACCGGCGAAACGTCCGTCGCATAGGCTCTCCGGGTGAAACGACTGTTTCTCTCCCGCTCGTGAAGAGGTGGCCCATGACCGCGCCCGCACCGTTCCTCCCCGTCGATCCGCCGCCGCGCCTGCTGATGGGGCCGGGCCCGATCAACGCGGATCCGCGCGTCCTGCGTGCGATGTCGGCGCAGCTGGTCGGGCAGTACGACCCGTTCATGACGGCGACGATGACGGAGACGCAGGAGCTGTACCGGCAGGTGTTCCGCACCCGCAACGAGAAGACGATGCTCGTCGACGGCACGAGCCGTGCGGGCATCGAGGCGGCGCTGGTCTCGATGCTGGAGCCGGGCGACCGCGTGCTCGTGCCGGTCTTCGGGCGGTTCGGGCACCTCCTCCGGGAGATCGCGGAGCGCTGCGGCGCGGAGGTGCACGTGATCGAGGCCGAGTGGGGGCAGGTCTTCCCCGTCTCGGCGATCGCCGAGGCCCTGGCCCGGGTGAAGCCGAAGATGCTGGCCGTGGTCCACGGCGACACATCGACCACCATGGCGCAGCCGCTGGAAGAGCTCGGCGCCCTCTGCGAGAAGCACGGCGCCCTCTTCTACACCGACGTCACCGCCTCCCTCGCGGGCAACGCCTTCGCGACCGACGAGCTCGGGCTCGACGCGGTCACCGCGGGGCTCCAGAAGTGCCTGGGCGGCCCGTCCGGATCGGCTCCCGTCACCTTCTCGGAGAAGGCCGTCGCGGTGATCGAGTCGCGCAGGAGCATCGAGGCGGGGATCCGCGACGAGGGCGACACTGTCAGCGCCCGCCGCGTCCGCTCCAACTACTTCGACCTCGGGATGGTCTTCGACTACTGGGGGCCGCGCCGCCTCAACCACCACACCGAGGCGACCACGATGCTCTACGGCGCGCGCGAGTGCGCCCGCATCGTCGTCGAGGAGGGCCTGGACGAGACGGTCGCCCGCCACGCGCTGCACGGGTCGGCGATGCTCGCCGGAGTCCGCGGCCTCGATCTCGAGGTGTTCGGCGACGTCGGGCACAAGATGACGAACGTCGTCGCGGTGCGCATTCCGCAGGGCGTGAACGGGGACGCGGTGCGCGGGGAGATGCTCGCCGACTTCGGCATCGAGATCGGCACGTCCTTCGGGCCGCTGCACGGGAAGGTCTGGCGCATCGGCACGATGGGCTACAACGCCCGGACGGACGCGGTGCTGACCACCCTGGCGGCGCTGGAGGCGGTGCTGCGCCGCGCGGGCGCCTCCGTGCCGGTGGGCGGCGGAGTCGCGGGGGCCTACGAGGTCTACGGGGCGGCACGCGCATGACCGGCACGACCGCGGACCCCACGACCGCGCCGCGATCATGGCCCGCTGCGACGAGCTCGCCGCGGTCTCCTCCAGCCGCGACGGCATCGAGCGGGTCTACCTCTCGCCCGAGCACGCCCGGGTGAACGCGATGGCCGCGCGCTGGATGACCGAGGCGGGCATGCGCACCTGGCAGGACGCGGCCGGCAACCAGTGCGGCCGCTACGAGGGCGCGACTCCGGGACTCCCGGCGCTCCTGCTCGGCTCGCACCTCGACACGGTGCCCGACGCGGGCCGCTACGACGGGATCCTCGGCGTGATGCTCGCGATCGCCGTGGTGTCGCGCCTGCACGGGGCGGGCCGGCGCCTGCCGTTCGCCGTCGAGGTCGTCGCGTTCGGCGACGAGGAGGGCACCCGCTTCGGCACAGCGCTCCTCGGCTCCCGCGCCCTCGCCGGCACCTGGGACGAGCACTGGTGGGAGCTCGAGGACGCCGACGGGACGACGCTCGTCGAGGCGTTCCACGAGTTCGGGCTGGACCCCTCGCGCATCCGCACCGCCGCGCGCGACGCGCAGGACGTCCTCGCCTACCTCGAGGCGCACATCGAGCAGGGCCCCTACCTGGAGGAGGCGGACCGCGCCCTCGCCGTGGTCTCCTCGATCGCGGGCGCCCGCCGCTTCGCACTCACCCTCACCGGCAAGGCCGGGCACGCGGGCGGGGTCCCGCTCGACCGCCGCCGCGACGCGCTCACCGGGGCGGCCGAGGCCGTGCTCGCGGTGGAGCGCATCGCGCGGGAGCAGGGCGTGATCGCCACGGTCGGCCGGCTCGAGACCTTACCGGGCGCGGTCAACGTCATCCCCGGCCGGGTCGAGTTCAGCCTCGACCTCCGCGCCGAGACCGACGCCCAGCGCGACGCGGCGTGGGACGCCATCGAGCACGCGATGTCGGAGTCGGCGTCGCGCCGCCGTCTCGCGCTGACGGTGGAGGAGACCCATTCGGCCCCCGCGGTCGTCGCCTCCTCTCGGCTGCAGGACGTCGTGCGCGCGGGCATCCGCGCGACCGGGGACGCGGAGCCGATGGTGCTGTTCTCCAAGGCCGGCCACGACGCGATGGCGGTCGCCGACCTCGCCGAGTACGCGATGCTCTTCCTCCGCTGCGAGGGCGGCGTCAGCCACCACCCGGACGAGAACGTGACCGAGGCCGACGTCGCGACCGCGCTCGACGCGTTCGAGGCGGCCGTGCTGGCGCTCGCCGACGGGACGCCGACCGCGTGACCCCCGCCCCGGCCCCTTCGACGAGCATCGGTCACCGCATCGATGCCGGCTACGCCGCGCTGTCGCGGCAGGAGCAGCGGGCGGCCGACTTCATCCTCGACCACCTCGGCGACCTGGCCGTCTACACGGCGACCGAGCTCGCCCAGCACAGCGGAGTGTCCAAGGCCACGGTCTCGCGGCTGTTCCGCCGCCTGGGGTTCTCGAACTCGCAGGAGGTGCGCGAGCACGCCCGGGCGCTGCGGTCCTCCGGTGTGCCGGTCGGTCCCGCGCAGGGACAGGGGGATCCGCTCGCCGCGCACCTCGAGAGCGAGCGGGCGAACCTGGCCCGGCTGGCCGCCGCGTTCGGCGACGGGCGGCTGGGAGAGGCGGTGCGGCTGATCGCGGGAGCACGCGAGGTCGTCGTGATCGGACTGCGCAACAGCTACCCGGTGGCGCTGCACCTGCGCCAGCAGCTCGCGCAGGCGCGCGGACGCGTCGGGATCGCCCCGCAGCCCGGCCAGTCGCTCGGTGAGGAGCTCGAGGGGCTCGGAGCCGAGGACGTCGTGGTGCTGGTCGGCTTCCGCCGCCGCCCCGCCTCCTTCGCCGCCCTGATCGGGACGCTCGCCGCGCGCGAGGTGCCCGTGGTGCTCCTCGCGGATCCGCCCGCCCGGCGCTACGCGGAGCACGCGGCGGTCTGGCTGGAGTGCCCGGTCGACAGCGGCACGGCGCTGGACAGCTACGCGGCGGCGATGAGCGCGGTCGCGCTCGTGGCGTCCGGAGTGCTCGGCGCGTCCCCGAGGGAGTCGCGCGAGCGGATCGCCGGGATCAGCACGGCCTACGCGGAGCTCGCCGAGCTGGAGGACCGGCCGTGAGCGAGGCGGCGGAGCTGATCCGCGCGCACGCCAAGGACCCCGTCGGGCAGGCCGACCCGACTCCGGCCCTCGGTCGGGCCGAGCTGATCACCCCCACCTGCGGCGACCGGATCGAGCTGCGCGTCGACGGCGGCGCGGAGCAGGTGCGCCTCGCCTGGAGCGGGCGGGGGTGCGAGGTCTCGCGGGGATCCGCGTCGCTGCTCGCGGACGGTCTCGACGGGCTGCCGGCGTCGGACATGCGGGAGCGGATCGACGCGTTCCTCGCGGCGATGGCGCACCGGGAGGGTGCACTCGCAGGCGAGGAGCAGGCGCTGCTCGCGGTGGCGGGCAACCCCGTCCGCTCCGTCTGCGCGACGCTGGCCTGGCGGGCGCTGGCCGCCGCCCTCGACGACGCGGGCCTGGCGTGAACCGCTCAGTCCGGCCCGTCGCGGTCGGCTCCCGACCACAGATCGCCGCACTCCACCCCGCGCGCGCCCCTCGCGCGGAGCAGGTCGCGCGCGCCGGAGTCGCCGTGCACGCCCTCGAGGAGCTCCGGCCAGTGGTCCCGTCCCAGCAGCACCGGATGACCGGGCCGACCGCGGAAGACCGCGCGGGCGAGCACGTCCGGCGCGACCGGCGCCTCCGCGAGCAGCCGGGCCCCCACGCTCGGCGGCTCCTCGGGCAGGTCGACCAGGGCGACCAGCGCGGCGACGCCCTCGGCCGCGGTGAGACCCGCGCGGAGCGACGCCGAGAGGCCGCTCTCCCACTCCGCCGCGACGACCACGTCCGCGGACGGCGGCACCAGGAGGCGCGCCCGTCCGGCCTCCGCGCCCAGGACCACGAGCACCCGCTCGCAGCCCACCGCGCGGAGCCTCTCGACGGCCCGCTCCACCCAGGGAACTCCCGCCGCGTCGCACCGCAGCGCCTTCGGGCCGCCCGCCCGGCGCCCCGCACCCGCCGCGAGCACCAGCCCGACGAGGTCCCGACTCCCGACCAGATCCATCCGACCATCGTGCCGCAGGCCGAGCCCCTGCTCCGCCGGACGAAGGAGACCGCATGACCGACACCCGATCCGAGACCGCCCGCGACGTGCTGCTCGCGTGCCTCGCCGTCCCCCGCTGGGCCGACGAGGTCGCCTCCGGCGCGCCCTACCCGTCGGCCGACGCGCTCGCCGACGCGGCCGAGCGGGCCGCGCGCACGCTCACCGAGGAGGAGGTGGAGGCGGCGCTGGCCGACCACCCCCGGATCGGCGAGCGGCACGCGGGCGCGGGGCGCTCCTCCGCGTTCTCGGCCGCGGAGCAGGCGGCGAGCCGCACGGGCGACGAGGAGCTGACCCGGCGGCTGCTGGCCGGCAACCGCGCCTACGAGGAGCGGTTCGGGCGCGTGTTCCTCCTCCGCGCGGCCGGCCGCGACCGGGCCGAGGTCGTCGCGGAGCTGGAGCGGAGGCTCGGGCTCGACGACGAGACGGAGGCCCGCATCGTCGCGGAGCAGCTGCGGGAGATCACGGTGCTGCGCGTCCGCGGCCTCGACGACGGGCGCCTCGTCCGGGCGGAGGCCGCACGATGAGCGGGCACGCCAGCCGCGTCACCACCCACGTGCTCGACGCCGTCCGCGGCCGCCCCGCGCGCGGGGTCCCGGTGGCTCTCGACGCCCGTGTCGGCTCCGGCTGGGAGCGCCTCGCCGAGGCCCGCACCGACGACGACGGCCGCGTGGCGGCCTTCGGGCCGGAGCGCCTGGCCGCCGGGGTGCACCGGGTCGTCTTCGACACCGGCGCCTGGTTCGCCGCCTCGGGCACCGAGTCGTTCTACCCCGAGGTCGTCGTCGCCTTCCGCCTCGACGACGAGGAGGCGCACTTCCACATCCCGCTCCTGCTCAGTCCCTTCGCCTACTCGACCTACCGGGGCAGCTGATGCAGCTGCAGGACGTCCTCGACGCGCCGCAGCTGCGGCTGCGCGTGCTGGTCGCCGGCGACGGGGCGCTCGCGCGGCCGGTCGACGGCATCTTCACGACCGATCTTCTCGATCCGCGCCGCTACATCTCGCGCGACCAGCTGGTGCTGACCGGTCTGGTCTGGCGTCGGGACGCCCAGGACAGCGCGGCCTTCGTCGCCGCGGTCGCGGACTCGGGTGCCAGCGCTCTGCTCGCCGGCGAGGGGCTGCTGGGCTTCGTTCCGGACGACCTCGTCGTCGCCTGCCGCGAGCACGACGTCCCGCTGATCGCCGTGCCGGCCGATGTGTCGTTCGGCGCGATCACGGCGCACCTGTCGAACGCTCTCGCCGGCGACCGCGTGGCCCGGCTGACGGCCGCCCTCGCCCGCCAGCGGGAGCTGCTGACGGAGGTCTACCGGGGGCAGCAGCTCGACGAGCTCGTCACGCGCACCTCGCGCGAGCTCGGACTCCCCGTGTCGGTGCTGACCGCCACCGGCCGGACCGCGGCCTCCGCCTCGCCCCTGGGGCTGGGGGAGATCGAGCGGGTCGTGCACGCGGCGCTCACGGCCCGGCGCAGCCCGGTCGTGGTCGCGGACGCCCGCGGCGGCGCCCTGTCGGTCCTCACCGTCGCCGGAGCGGGCGAGCACCGCGCCACCTCCTGGCTGGTCGTCGTCGGGGGAGACTGGAACGACTGGCCCGCCGCGGTACTCGACGCCGTGACGGAGCTCGCCGGAGTCGTGGGGGTCTACCGGCTGCAGCGGGAGGCGGCGCTCTCGGCCGACTCCGCTCTCGCCGACCGCCTGCTCGAGCTCGTGGAGGAGGACAGCGAGCAGCCCGAGGCCGCGGTGTACCTGCGGCAGCTCGGACTCGGCGGCGCCGGGCGGTGCGCCGTGGTCGCCGCCGAGTTCGAGGGCGACGCGCCCCCGGACCTGGCGCGCCGTGTCCTGGTCGACGCCGCCGCGCACCTGGGCCGCGCCGTGGTCGGACGCGACGCCGAGGGCTGCGCGGTGGCTGTGCTGCCCACCGAGGCGACCGATGCGATCCCCACCGGCGCGGATCCGCTCGCCGTCGTCACCTCGGCGCTGCGACGAGCGGGAGCCGCGTGGCCGGGCGCCGTGCTGCGCGTCGGGACGAGCGCCGCGACTCCGCTGCCCGCGCTCGGCGGCGCCCTCCGCTCGGCACGCTACGGGATGCTGCTGCCGGGCTCTCCGGGCGACGACGCTCCGGTGCGGGTCAGCGACTCCGGGGAGGTCACCTCCGCCGTGCAGCTGCTGAGCGCGGTCCCCGACCACCTGCGCTCAGTGTTCGTCGAGCTGGTGCTCGGGCGGCTCGTCGAGCACGACGCGCGCTACGGCTCGCAGCTGGTCGCCACGCTCGCGGCGTTCCTCGACTGCGGCGGCTCGTGGGTGCGCACGGCGGAGCAGACGCACCTGCACCTGAACACGGTGCGGTACCGCATCGCGAGGGTGGAGGAGCTGACGCAGCGCGACCTGTCGGACACCGCGGACCGCGCCGACCTGTTCCTGGCGCTGCGCCTGCGCTGACGGCCGGGTGCGCGCGGTCCGCACCGCGCCGCCCGGGCCGGCCCCGTCACTCCGGAGGCGCGATCCGCCTGCCCCGGACGTGCACCGCGGCGATCGCCGGCTCGCGCAGGGTCATCAGCAGGGCGAAGAGCAGCTGGGCCGTCGCCTCCTCCTCGTCGTCCGCGCGGATCCCGTGGGCGAGGACGTCGGCGAGCGGCTCCCACCGGTCGGGCTCGATGCGGAGGAAGTCCGCGTCCTTCCCGGGGTCGAGGCTGCCGAACCGGTCCTCCTGGTCGAGCGCCCGCGCGCCGGCGAGCGTCGCCGTGAACAGGAGCTCGGCCGGATGCAGGGCGACGGCCGCGTCGCCGGGCTCCGAGAGGTGCACCTTGAAGGCGTCGTTCGCCACTCGCGCCAGCAGCCACTCGTCGCCCGCGCCCACGTCCGAGCCGAGGGCGACGGTGACCCCCGAGGCGACGGTCCGGCGCCAGGGCATGGTGCCGGAGCCGAGGAACTGCTGCGAGGTCGGGCAGTGGGCGATCGAGGTGCCGGTCTCCTCCATCCGGTGCAGCTCCGCGTCCTGGCAGTGCACGGCGTGGGCGAGGATCGTGCGCGGCCCGAGGAGGGAGGAGCCGCCGCGCGCCGAGCCGGGCAGGAAGAGCCCGTCGTAGGTGTCGAGGTAGCTGCGGGTGCCGTACGAGCCGAGCACGGCGGCGATCTCGCCGTCGCCGGGCCGGTCGTTCTCGTTGAGGTGGCTGTGCACGTAGACGCCGCGTCCGCGGACGTCGTCGTAGAGGTCGCCGAGCGCTCCGAGGGTCCGGGGAGTGACGGACAGCGAGAACCGCGGGACGAGCGCGACCTGCAGGAGCTGGTCCCTCCCGTGCCAGCGGTCGATCTCTTCCGACGCGAGCGTCAGCGCCTCCTCCTCCGAGGTGATCAGGGGCGCCGCCGAGGCCGGGCCCGTGGTCTGGATCCCGCGCCCCGACACGATCCGCAGCCCCGCCTCGCGGCTGCGCTCGAAGAGGGCGTCCTGCGCGGCCGGGAACGCGGAGCCGAAGACCATCGCGGCGGTCGTGCCCGCGGCCACCCGCCGCCGGGTGAAGGCGCGCGCGACGACGTCGGCGAACTCCGGGTCGGCGAGCCGCGCCTCCGCCGGGAACACCGTCCGGTCGAGCCACTCGAGCAGCTGGCCGCCGCCGAAGCCGTCGGTCGAGAACGTCTGGGGGAAGTGCACGTGCGCGTCGACGAAGCCGGGCAGCAGGATCGACGCGGCGTCGCCGGAGACCGGCAGGAGAGCGAAGCGGTCCGGCAGCTCGCGGTACGGACCGACCCAGGCGATCGTGCCGTCCTCGTCCACGGCGAGAGCGCCGTCCGGGATCGACACCAGCGACTCCCGCGCGGTCGCGAGCGTCGCACCCCCGGCGACGTGCAGCACGTGCCCCCGGTGGACGCCCCCGGCGCCGGTCACACCAGGCCCGTGTAGGCGGTCCAGGCGGATCCCGCGGGCGGCGCGTCGTCGCGGGTGACGCTCGCCTGGATCAGCCCGTAGGGGCGGTCGGCGGCGTGGAAGACCTCGTTGTCGTTCTCGACGCCGAAGGGCGAGAGGTCGTAGACGAAGTGGTGCTTGTTCGGCGCGGAGAGACGGATCTCGACGATCTGCGGGTACTCCTCCAGGACCGCCTTCCCCATCTCGAAGAGCGTCTGCTGGAGGGCGAGGGAGTGCACGGTCGCGAAGCGGCTCGTCATGAGCGCCTTGACGCCCGCGTAGACCGCCTCCCAGTCCATCGCCGCGATCTCGTCCTCGCTCAGGGCGAAGCGCCACTTCGCGACCAGCGAGGTCGCCATCACCCGGTCGTTCGTCGGCTGGAGGACCGTGTACGGGTCGGTGAGGAAGCCGTGGAACTCGCTCCCCGTGGACTTCAGGATCGTGAGGTCCTTGAAGCCGCCGGTGATCCAGATCCGCCGCTCGTCGCCCGAGCCCTCGACCGTGACCGACGCGATCCGCGTCTCCTGGCCCTTCCGGACCCAGGTGTGGTCGTGCTCGCGCCCGTCCACCAGCACGCGCTCCCAGGCGAACTCCTCGATCTCGATGCGGGCGCCGTGGACGGGCTCGTAGCCGTCGACGAAGTGGCGGGCCAGCTCGAGGCCGTAGGGCTCGATCGAGCGCAGGCCCTTCTCCTTGGCGAAGGCGTACGCCGTCTGCTTCTGCGTGTCCGTGGGCAGGACGGCCGACTGGTCGCCCTCTCGGTGCGCGGCCTCGAAGTCGCCGCGGAGGGCCGTGGAGACGTTGACGTCGTGGATCTCGTGCCGCGGGGTCTCGCGGTAGATCCGCACGACGCGGTTCTCGGCCTTCCCGTACTGGTGGTCCCCGAGGATGATCGACATGTCCGCTCCTGTCCGTTCCGTGCGGCCGGGCCCGGTCACGCGGTGGTGACCGTCCTGCTCGCGGCTCCTGCGAGCCCGTCTGCCAGCCTCGCGCCTGCCGGCGGCTCCGCGCACCGGCGGAGCATCCCGAGGAGCCGCCGCCGGGACTCCGAGTCTTGTGCGATCCGCCCGCTCCGCGGCTCCGACCCGCCTCCGTTCACACGCTCGAAACCTGCCGATGACACGGCGGCGCTCGGCGTGAGCGGTCGAGCTCCCCGAGGTGTCGTCAGGGAGGCGGGGGATCGGCGGGTCGAGGTCAGGGGCGGGTGAGGAGGCGCCCGGCGGGCGGGACCGTCGCGGCGGTGACTCGGCGGCCGCCCACCCAGGTGGCGGCGACGGCGCCGCGGAGGACGCGGCCCTCGTAGGCCGAGACGGGGTTCCGGTGCGAGAGGGCGTCGACGTCCACGCGCCACTGCGCCTCCGGGTCGAACGCGACCAGGTCGGCGTCGGACCCCGCGTGCAGCAGGCCCTTCTGGCCGAGCCCGGCGAACGCGGCGGTCGCCGTGGACATCCAGGCGACGACCTGCTCGAGCGGGATGCCCCGCTCGCGGGCCCCGGTCCAGACCGCGCGGAAGCTCAGCTCGAGTCCCGAGATCCCGCCCCAGGCGACGCCGAAGTCGCCGCCGGCGGGGAGCTTCAGCTCGGCGGTGGCGGGGGAGTGGTCCGAGGCGATGATGTCGATCGTCCCGTCGAGCAGCCCCTTCCAGAGCAGCTCGCGGTTGCGCTCGTCGCGGATCGGCGGGCAGCACTTGAACTGCGTGCCGCCGTCGGGGATCGAGCCGGCGTCGAAGGTGAGGTAGTGCGGGCAGGTCTCGGCGGTGATCGGCAGCCCCTCGGCCTTGGCCTCGCGCAGGAGCGGCAGCGCGTCGGCGGAGGAGAGGTGCAGGATGTGCGCGCGGCAGCCGGTCTCGCGGACGGCCTCGATCACGTGCAGGATCGCGCTGCGCTCGGAGGCGGGCGGGCGGGAGTCGACGAACGCGCCGTAGGAGGCGCCGGGCTCCAGCGCGCTCGCCTCCAGCTCGGCCGGGTCCTCGGCGTGCACGATCAGCAGTCCGTCGAAGGCGGCGATCTCGCGCATCGCCTCGACGAGCTGCTCCCGGCTCAGGTGCGGGAACTCGTCCACTCCGCTCGGCGAGAGGAAGCACTTGAAGCCGAAGACGCCCGCGTCGTGGAGCTCGCGCAGCGTGCCGAGGTTCGAGGGGATCGCCCCGCCCCAGAATCCGACGTCCACCTGCGCCTGCGGCCCGGCGGCCGCGCGCTTGGCCTCGAGCCCCGACACCGTGGTGGTCGGCGGGATCGAGTTCAGCGGCATGTCGATGATCGTGGTGACGCCCCCGGCGGCGGCCGCGCGGGTGGCGGAGGAGAAGCCCTCCCACTCCGTGCGGCCCGGCTCGTTGACGTGCACGTGGGTGTCGACGATCCCCGGGATCAGGACCTGGCCCTCGGGGAGGACGATCTCCTCCGTGGTCCGCCAGGGGGCGTCCCGCTCGCCGACCGCGACGATCAGGCCCTCGGCGATCGCGATGCTGGCCGGACGCCGGCCGTTCTCGGTCAGCACGTCGGAGGCGCGGATCACGAGGTCGAGGAAGGGAGCGTCGTCAGGCATGGATCGACCCTATACTCGGCATGTTTCCTGCGTGTGAGCGCCCGTCGGCGGCTCCGCCCGGCCTCCCCGCAGCCCCGGCGCCGTCGCCTCCCGTCCGAGAAGAGGAGGCCGTCGTGCTCGACATCGCCGACCCCCTGCTCGAGCGCGTCGAGGCGGGCGGGAGCGTCGCGGTCGTCACGGTCACGCACGTCTTCGGCTCGGCTCCCCGCGCTCTCGGCTCCTCGATGGCGGTGGACGCGGAGGGGCGCGCGATCGGCTCGATCTCCGGCGGCTGCGTCGAGGCGCAGGCGTACGCGCTGGCCCAGGAGGTGCTCGGCACCTCGGGCAGCGCGTCCGAGCACTTCGGCTTCGACGACGAGGCGGCCTTCGCCGCGGGCCTGTCCTGCGGGGGGCAGCTGCGCGTGTTCGGCCAGGTCGTCGACTCCGGCTCCACCGCGGTCCTCGCCGAGCTGCGCGCCGCCCGCGCCGGCCGCTCGGCCGCGCTGGCGATCGTCGTCGGCGGCCCGGAGGAGCTGATCGGCCTCGTCCTCACCGGAGCGACGCGCCTCCAGGACGTCGTCGGCCCGCACCTGGACGAGGACACCGCCCGCCGCATCCTCGCCGAGCGCGAGGCGCGCCTGGCCTCCGGCCGCTCGGCCACGGTCGAGACCGCCTGCCGGAGCGCCGAGCTCGAGATCGCCTACATCGTGCACGCCGAGCGGCCGCGCCTGCTGATCTACGGCGCCGTCGACTTCTCCGCCGCGCTCTGCTCCGCCGGATCCCTGCTCGGCTACCGCGTGACCGTCTGCGACGCGCGTCCGGTGTTCGCGACCGCCGAGCGCTTCCCCGGCGCCGACGAGGTCGTGGTCGAGTGGCCTTCCGACCACCTCGCCCGCGCCGAGGTCGACTCGCGCACCGTGATCGCGGTGCTCACGCACGACGAGAAGTTCGACATCCCGCTGCTCGAGACCGCGCTCGCGCTCCCGGTCGCCTACGTCGGCGCGATGGGATCGCGGCGCACCCACGAGCGGCGGCTGCGGCTGCTGCGCGAGGCGGGAGTGACGGAGGAGGCGCTCGCCCGCCTGCACTCGCCGATCGGCCTGGACATCGGCGCGTCGACGCCGGAGGAGACGGCCGTGTCGATCCTCGCGGAGGTCCTCGCCTCGCGCACGGGGACGTCCGGGGAGCCGCTCGCGGGGCGCTCGGGCCCGATCCACGCGGCGCGCTGAGCCGCACGTCCTCCCCTGACGGCGCGCCGTCGTGATCGCGCCGGCCTGCTCGCACTCCGGCGGGAAACGGCCGCGAAACACCGCGCTGCCATGCTCGGGGCATGCAGCGCCACGTCCTCACCGGAGCCCACGTCGCCACCGTCGACGCGCACGGGACCGAGCACCCCGTCGGCCACGTCGTCGTCGACGACTCCCGCATCGTCGCAGTAGGAGCCGGCGACCCTCCGGCGTGGGCCCTCGACGGACGGTCCCCGACGGGCCTGCCGGCGCAGGAGGCGATCGCGCTCACGCGGGTCGACGGCCGCGGCCACCTGCTCACTCCCGGGCTCGTCAACACGCACCACCACCTCTACCAGTGGCTCACCCGCGGCTGGGCGCAGGACTCGATCCTCTTCGACTGGCTGGTCGCTCTCTACCCCGCCTGGTCCCGCATCGACGCCGACCTGACCCGCTCCGCCGCCCTCGGCGCGATGGGCGTCCTCGCCCGGTCCGGCTGCAGCACCGTCGCCGACCACCACTACGTCTTCCCACGGGGCTCCGGCGACATCGTCGGCGGCATCGTCGACGCGGCCGGCACCCTCGGCCTCCGGCTGCACGCGACCCGCGGGTCGATGGACCTCGGCGAGTCCCGGGGCGGCCTCCCGCCGGACTTCGCCGTCGAGACCACGGCGGCCGCGCTCCAGGCCAGCGGAGAGGCGGTCCAGCGGTACCACGACGCCTCCGCCGACGCGATGGTGCGGGTCGCGATCGCCCCGTGCTCGCCGTTCTCGGTGACCACCGACCTGCTGCGAGAGTCGGCCGTCCTCGCCCGTCAGCTCGGGGTCCGGCTGCACACCCACGGCTCCGAGACCGTGGAGGAGGACGCCTACACGCGGGAGGCGTTCGGCCTCTCGCCCACCGACCACCTGGAGTCGCTCGGCTGGCTCGGCGACGACGTCTGGATGGCGCACTGCGTCCACCTCGACGCCGACGCGATCGCGAAGTTCGCGGCCACGGGCACCGGAGTCGCGCACTGCCCGTCCTCGAACGGCCGGCTCGCGGCGGGCATCGCGCCGATCCCGCAGCTGCTGGCTGCGGGAGCCCCGGTCGGCCTCGGCGTGGACGGCGCGGCGTCGAACGAGTCCGGTCAGCTCGGCTCCGAGATCCGCGCCGCGGTGCTGATGAACCGCCTGCGCGCCGGCGCCGACCGGATGAGCGCCCGGCAGGCGCTCTCGGTCGCCACCATCGGCGGGGCCCGGGTGCTCGGCCGGCAGGACGAGATCGGCTCGATCGAGGTCGGCAAGCTCGCCGACCTCGCGCTCTGGCGGATCGACGGGATCGAGCACGCGGGCATCGCGGACCCGGTCGCGGCGCTCGCACTCGGAGCGCAGCCCCCGCTGAGCCTGCTCCTGGTGCAGGGTCGCCCGACCGTGCGGGAGGGACGGCTGGTGAACGCGGACGAGGACGCGATCGCCCGCGAGGTCGCCCGGGCGAGCACGGAGCTGGCGTCGCGCGTCTGAGCTGCGGCAGCCGATCGGCGCTCAGCCCGTCGTCGTTCAACCGGGCGGCGCCTCCGCCTCGACGGTCGCGACCGGGGCGGCGTCCGGGTGCAGGAGCCGCCAGATCCGGTCGCGGGAGAGCGGCAGCTCGGTCGGCCGCACGCCGATCGCGTCGCGGACGGCGTTGGCGAGTGCGGGGGCGACCGGGTTGTAGGGCGCCTCGCTCATCGACTTCGCGCCGAACGGCCCGAGCTCGTCGGCGGTGTCCGCGAAGAGCACCTCGGTCTCGGGCACGTCCGCCATCTGCGGGATGTGGTAGTTCCGCAGGATCGCCGTGGTCACGGTGCCCTCGCCGTCGAGGATCACCTCCTCGTACAGCGCCGAGCCGATCGCCTGCGCCACTCCGCCCTCGACCTGCCCGCGGCACTGCGCCGGGTTGATCACGAAGCCGGCGTCGGCCGCCTGCACCGACTGCAGGATCCGCACCTCGCCCGTCGGCTCGTGCACCGCGACCCGGAAGCCCTGGACGTTGAACGCGAGCGAGCGCTGAGCGCCGTCCTCGCTCCCGGTCGCGGTGACCGGTCCGCCGGCCGCGCGGACCAGATCGGCGAACGCGACCCGGGTGCCGTCCGGAGCGAGCAGGCCCTCGTCGTCGGGCTCGAAGGTCTCGTCGTGCCCGGTCAGCCGCTTCGCGAGCGCCTGCAGCTCGGCGAGGAGGCGCGTCGCGGCCGAGTGGACGGCCTTGCCCGCGACCACCGTGCCGGCGCTGCCGAACGCTCCGGTGTCGTAGCGGGCCGCGTCCGTGTCGGACTGGCGGATCCGCACCCGGTCGGCCGAGGCGCGGAAGGCGCTCGCGACCAGCTGCGTGTGCACGGTGGTCGTCCCGTTGCCGAACTCGGCCGTGCCGACGCCGATGGTCAGCACTCCCTCGGCGTCGACGGTGACGGTCGCCTCCGAGAAGTGGCCCCGCGGTGGGATGGTGGCGATCATCGCCAGTGCCGTGCCCTGCCCTGTCCGCCACCCCGGTCCGTCGGGGGCGGGGGAGCCGCCGCCGCCGGCCAGTGCCGCCTCGGTGAGGTCGAGGCACTGGTCGAGCCCGTAGGAGGCGAAGCCGATGTCGTCGCCCTCGACGTGCGTGACCACCAGCGGCTCGCCCGGGCGCACCGCGTTGATCCGCCGCAGCTCGAACGGGTCGATCCCGAGCTCGCGGGCGAGATCGTCCATCGCCGACTCGATGCCGAAGATCACCTGCCCGAGGCCGTAGCCGCGGAACGCCCCCGAGGGGAGGTTGTTCGTGTAGACGGCCTGCGCGTCGACGCGCTTGCTGGGCGCGCTGTAGACGGCGACCGACTCCGAGGTGCCGTGGAACATCACGCCGGGTCCGTGGTTGCCGTAGGCGCCGGTGTCCGAGAGCACGTCCACGGCGAGGGCGGTCAGCCGTCCGTCGCGCCGGGCGCCGAGCGTGACGCCGACCCGCATCGGGTGTCGGCAGGGGGCCATCGTGAACTCGTCGCTCCGGGTGAACTCGAACTGCACGGGCCGGCCGGTGGCGAGCACGGCGAGGGCGACGACGTCCTCCGTCAGGATCTCCTGCTTGCCGCCGAAGCCGCCGCCCACCCGTGCCGTGAAGACGCGGACGGTCGACGGATCGCGGTCGAACAGGCGCGCGATCTCGTCGCGCACGAGGAAGGGCACCTGCGTCGAGGTCCGCAGCACCAGCTCTCCGCCCTCGAGCCAGCCGATGGTGCCGTGGGTCTCGAGAGCCGTGTGCGCGACCCGGGAGGTCGAGTACCGGCCCTCGACGACCACGTCGGCCTCAGCGAGTCCGGCGGCCACGTCCCCGTGCTCTCCGTGGAGCTCCGCGACGACGTTCGCCTCCGGCCGGGCGATGCGCGAGGCGATCGGATCCTTGTCGGCGTGCAGGAGCGGCGCGCCGGGGGAGCGCGCCTCCTCCGGGTCGAAGACGGCGGGCAGCACCTCGTAGTCGACTTCGACGGCGCGGCAGGCCGCCTCCGCCTCGGCCACCGACTCCGCGACCACCACGGCCACGCGCTGCCCGCGGAACCGGACGACGGTGTCGAGCATGCGGGTGTCGTCCGGGTCGTCGAGCCGGGACTCGTGGCGGGCGGTGGAGTAGAGGACGTCCGGGACGTCCTCGGCGGTGAGGACCGCGACGACGCCCCGCATCGCACGGGCGGCGGTCGTATCGATCGAGCGGATGCGCGCGTGGGCGTGCGGGCTCTGGACGACCTTCAGGTGCAGCAGGCCGGGGACGGCGACGTCGAGGGTGAACGGCTCGCGGCCCTGGACGATCCGCCGGCCGGCGGGCGCGCCGAGCGAGCGGCCGACCCGGGACTCCTCGGCCGACGGGCGACCGGTGCGGCGGACGGGGGTGAGACCCGACGGCGGGGCCGCGTGCCGTCCGCGGACCGGGGCCTCCGTGCGATCCGCTCCGGACGGCTCGGCCGCGTGCGCGCCGTGCCCGGACGCGCAGGCGCCCGTCACGGCCTCGCGGATGGGGCGGTAGCCCGTGCACCGGCAGAGGTTGCCCTTCATCAGCCGCGGCACGTCCTCGGCGCGGACTCCGTCGAGCGCCGTGGCCGTGACCACCATGCCGGCCGTGCAGAAGCCGCACTGGAACGCGCCGGCCTCGACGAACGCCTCCTGCACCGCGCTCGGCTCCTCGGGCGTGCCGAGGCCGGCCGCGGTCGTCACCTCGCGCCCCTCGACGCGGTGGGCGGGGTAGAGGCAGGAGTGGAACGGCGTCCCGTCGACGAGGACGGAGCAGGCGCCGCAGTCGCCGGCGTCGCACCCCTTCTTCACCTCGAAGTGCTCGTGGTCGCGGAGGAGGGTGCGCAGCACCTGGCCGGGGCGGGGGGAGGCGTCGACCGGCTCCCCGTTGACGGTGAACCTCATCGGGCGCCTCCGGTCAGCTCGGTGCGGATCTCCTCGGCGAGCACGCGGACGACGGCGTGGCGCCAGTCGGCGGCTCCGTGCGGGTCGGTGAACCAGGTCGCGACGCCGTCGACGGCCGCGGCGAGCTCGGCCGAGGAGGGAACGGCGGCGAAGCGGAGCAGCTCCGGCCGGACGGTCGCCGCGGTGATCGTGAGCACGAACGCGCCGTCGGTGTCGAGGCGGCCGATGACGACGGCGCCGGAGCGTCCGAGAGGGGAGAGCGCCGTCTTGCGGAACGCGGTGCGCGCCCGGAGGGAGGAGAGCGGGAACTCGATCGAGCGGATGACGTCGTCCCGGGCCAGCGAGGTGGTCATGTTGCCGGTCACGAGCTCGGCGACCGGCACGGCGACGTCCGAGCCGTCGGCCCGCCAGACGAGGGCGGTGGCGTCGAGCGCGGCGGCGAGGCTGATCATCGGTCCTGCGGGCAGGGCGTTGGCGATGTTGCCGCCGACAGTGGCGACGTTCCAGATCTTGAAGGAGCCGAGCAGGGCCGTGCAGCACTGGAAGAAGAGCGGATGGGCGGTGTCGCCCGCGTCGGGCATCGCGGCGAGCTCGCTGAGCGTGCAGGTCGCTGCGATCGAGAGCCCGGCGTCCGTGCGCACGATCGGCTCCCACGCGAATCCCTGCAGGTCGAGGAGCTCGTCGAGGTGGTCGTGGGGCAGGGAGAACACCCAGGAGCCGCCTCCGATGACCGCTGAGCGCGGCCCGCGGCCCGCCAGCTCGGAGCGCTCGCGCACCACCCGGACGCGCTGGATCGTGTTCAGGTCCATGCCGCGCCTCCGTCCCTCGCCCGTCGGGCGTCTCCCCCCAGTGAACCCCACCCGTGTGACGCCCGACGGGCGAGGGACGGAGGCGCGGCAT